>JAEZTA010000142.1 GCA_023443765.1 Bacteroidota bacterium
ACATGGAGTCGACGAGCAGCAACTCGGGCGGATTCTCCGCCACCATAACTTTCGACATCGACACGGACGCCGACCTGGCGGCCGTTGAGATCCAGAATCGCGTGAAGCAGGCCGAGGCGCGCCTCCCGGCCGAAGTCATCCAGAACGGCATTTCGGTCCAGAAGCAGGCTTCGAGCCGCCTGATGACCATCACGCTCCTTTCAACTGACCCCAAATTCGACGAAATATACCTCTCGAACTACGCCACGCTCAACGTGCTGGACATGCTGCGCCGCGTGAAGGGTGTCGGCAGCGTCTCGAACGTCGGCAGCCGCTACTACGCCATGCAGATCTGGGTGCAGCCCGACCGGCTGGCCAACCTCGGACTGACGGTGCAGGACCTGCAAAAGGCCCTCAAGGACCAAAACCGCGAATCGGCAGCAGGCGTACTGGGCCAGCAGCCCATCACGGACCTCGACGTCACGATCCCGATCACCGCCCGCGGCCGTCTTTCGTCGGTGGGTGAGTTCGAGGAGATCGTCATCCGCGCCAATCCCGACGGATCGCTCATCCGCCTGCGCGACGTGGCCCGCGTCTCGCTCGAAGCCTCGTCGTACAGCACCGAGAGCGGCATCAACGGCGGCAATGCAGCCGTCATGAACATCAACATGCTGCCGGGCGCCAACGCCATGGAAGTTGCACGCGCCGTCCGGGAGACGATGGACGAAATCAGCCGCAGCTTCCCGGAGGGAATCTCCTACAAGATCCCGTTCGACATGACCTCCTACATCTCGCAGTCGATCAAGGAGGTCTACCATACGCTCTTCGAAGCGCTGCTGCTCGTGATCCTCGTGGTCTTCCTCTCGTTGCAGAACTGGCGCGCGACGCTGATCCCGACCATCGCCGTGCCGATCTCGCTGATCGGAACCTTTGGCGTGATGCTCGCCTTCGGCTTTTCGCTCAACATGATGACCCTGCTGGGACTGATTCTGGCCATTGGTATCGTCGTCGACGACGCCATTGTAGTCGTGGAGGCTGTCGAACGCATTATGAACGAGGAGCACCTTTCGCCCTACGAAGCCACCAAGAAGGCCATGAGCGGACTGGGCGGCGCCATCATCGCCACGTCGCTGGTGCTGTGCGCCGTGTTCGTCCCCGTGAGCTTCCTTTCGGGCATCACGGGCCAGTTGTACCGGCAGTTCACCATCACGATCGCCGTGTCGGTGCTGATCTCGACCTTCGTGGCCCTGACGCTCTCGCCGGCCCTCTGCTCCCTGATCCTGCGCCCCGAATCGGGCAAGAAGAAAAACCGTCTGTTCCGCCGCATCAACCTCTGGCTGGCCAGCGGCAACAAGTTCTACGAAAAGATGATCCGCGGCGGCGTGCGCCACTCGAAACGTATGCTCGCGCTCTTCGGGCTGACGCTCGTGGCGCTGTGGCTGCTGAACAAGGTCGTCCCCCAGAGCTTCATGCCGCAGGAGGACCAGGGATATTTCACCGTCGAACTGGAATTGCCTGAAGGGGCCACGCTCGAACGCACACGTCGCGTGACGGAACGCGCCATGGAGTTCCTGATGTCGTGCGAAGACGTGGAATACGTGCTCAACGTCACGGGTTCGAGCCCGCGCGTGGGAACCAACCAGTCGCGCAGCCAGCTGACCGTCATCCTCAAACCATGGGACGAACGCAAGACCTCGGACATCCGCAAACTGATGGGCCGCGTGCGCGAGGAGATGCGGCGTTATCCCGAAAGCAAGGTCTACCTCTCGACCCCGCCCGTCATTCCGGGACTGGGTTCCTCGGGCGGCTTCGAACTGGTGCTCGAAGCACGCGGAAACGCCTCGTACAGCGACCTGCAACATGCCGTCGACACGTTGCTGTACTACGCGTCGCAGCGCAAGGAGTTGACGGGACTTTCGTCGTCGATGCAGCAGGATATTCCCCAGCTCTACTTCGATGTGGAGCGCGACAAGGCCCAGATGCTGGGCGTGCCGATGGCCGACATTTTCTCGACGGTCAAAACCTTCACGGGATCGGTCTACGTCAACGACTTCAACCTTTTCAACCGCATCTACCGCGTCTACATCCAGGCCGAGGCGCCGTACCGCGCTCACAAGGAAAATCTCGGGCTCTTCTTCGTCCGGAGCGCCGACAAGGCGATGATCCCCATCACGTCGCTCGGCACGACCTCCTACACCACGGGCCCGGGTACGATCCGCCGCTTCAACATGTTCAATGCGGCGACCATCTCGGGTGAGGCGGCACAGGGATACAGTTCGGGGCAGGCTATGGCTATCCTCGAACAGATCGCACGCCGCCACCTGCCGGCATCGATCGGCGTCGAGTGGAGCGGCCTTTCCTACCAGGAAAAGCACGTCAGCGGACAAGCAGGGTATGTACTCGCGCTGGCCTTCCTCTTCGTCTTCCTGTTCCTCGCGGCGCAGTATGAAAGCTGGCTGATCCCCGTGGCGGTGATCCTCTCGCTGCCGATCGCCGGCATCGGGGCCTACCTGGGCAACTGGGCGTGCGGACTGGAGAACAACATCTACTTCCAGATCGGACTGGTGATGCTGGTGGGTCTGGTGGCCAAAAATGCCATCCTGATCGTCGAGTTCGCCAAAGACGAGGTCGAAAAGGGGCGCGACACGCTGACGGCAGTCATCATGGCTGCGCACCTGCGTTTCCGCCCGATCGTGATGACCTCGCTGGCCTTCATGCTCGGCATGATTCCGCTGGTCTTCGCCAGCGGTCCCGGATCGGCCAGCCGCCAGGGTATCGGTACGGGCGTATTCTTCGGTATGCTCGTGGCGATCACCGTCGGTATCGTCTTCGTGCCGCTCTTCTTCGTCTGGGTTTACAAAGTGAAAGAAAAATGGTCAAAACGATGAAACGAAGCACAATATATCTATTCGCCGCACTGCTGTTACTGGCAGCAGGCAGTTGCTCCGTGCAGAAGAAATGCAAAGCCCCGGAACTCGACATGCCCGCCCAGATCGTCGCAGGGCAAAGCGATTCGCTGACACTGAGCGACCGGAAGTGGTGGGAGGTTTACACCGACACGACGCTCTGCACGCTGATCAGCCGTACGCTCGACCGCAACCGCAACATGCTCTCGGCCGAAGCCCGCATCCGCCAGTTGGAGGAACTCTACCGCGTGAGCAAAGCCGCACGGCTGCCGACGCTCAGCGGACTGGTCCTCGCCGACAATGAAACCAACGATTACTACGGCGAAGCGCACAAGAGCGACGCCGAATTCAGCGTCAAGGCCACCCTGAGCTGGGAGGCCGACCTGTGGGGCAGCCTGCGCTGGGCCAAACGCAAAGGCGCTGCCGAATACCTCGCCTCGGTCGAGGCGGCGCGCGCCGTGCAGATGACACTCGTCGCCGAAGTCGCCACGGCCTACTTCGAACTGGTGGCTCTGGATCACGAACTGGGCGTCGTACGCCGCACGGTAGAGACCCGCGAGGAGAGCGTGCGCCAGGCAAAACTGCGTTTCGAAGGCGGTTTGACCTCCGAAACGGCTTACCAGCAGGCGAAGGTCGAACTGGCGAGCGCCTCGGCGCTGATCCCTGACCTCGAACTGCGCATCGCCCAGAAGGAGAACCAGATTTCGGTGCTTGCCGGTAAATACCCCTCGCGCGTGGTGCGTTCAAAAATGGACATGAACGTCCGGATGCCCGACTCGCTGCCCGTGGGCCTGCCCTCAACGCTGCTCCAACGGCGTCCCGACGTGCGGCAGAGCGAGCAGAATCTCAAGGCGGCGATGGCCGCTGCGGGCGTAGCCTATGCCGACCGGTTCCCGCGGCTGACGATCAGCCTGACGGGAGGCCTCGAAAATGATGCGCTCAAAGGGCTGATCAATTCACCCTTCTCCTATGCCGTCGGGACCCTCACCGGACCGCTGTTCGCCTTCGGGTCGAAACGCGCGAAATACCGGGCGGCGCTGGCCGCCTACGACCAGGCGCGACTGGCTTACGAGCAGAAGGTACTGGAGGTTTTCCGCGAGGTGAACGACGCCGTGGTCGCCTACCGCAACATGCGCAAGACAGCCGAACTGAAATTCCACCTCAAGGAGGCGGCCCGGCAATATGTCGTATTGGCCAAGTTGCAGTATATCAACGGAGTGATTCGCTATATCGACGTACTCGACGCCCAGCGTAAATTCTTCGACGCACAGGTCGAGGAGGGTAAGGCGGTGCGCAACGAGCACCTCGCGCTGGTGGGGCTATACAAGGCCCTCGGCGGCGGATGGCAACCGTCGGATATTGCAAAAAAGGGTTGACCGTCGTGGTCAACCCTTTTTCTTGCCCAGCTTGGCCCGGATGCGGCTCAGCGACTGCGGCGTAATCCAGAGGTAAGAGGCGATATGCTTTAGGGGCACGTATTGCAGTAACTCGGGGCTCTCTTCCATCAGCGTCCGGTAGCGCTCTTCAGCCCGCGGGGCGCCGCCTGAGAGAATCCAGTTTTCGAGGCCGAGGAACTGCTGTTCGAAGAGCCTCCGGCCAAAGTTGGCCGCCTCGACCGATTCGGCGAAAAAAGCCTCCAGGTCGGCTTTGGAAATGCCGTAAAGCTCGCCGTCGCACATCGCTTCGATGGAGATTCTCGAAGTTTCGTTCCCGACATATCCCCATGTTGAAAAAAGCGCCTCGCCCTCGGCGGCGAACCAGACCGAGACATCCACCCCGTCGTCGAAATAGTGCCCCAGCCAGATGCCACGGCTGACGATGTAGAAATCGGGGTTCCGCTCGCCCTGGCGGACGACACATTCCCCTTTGCGGAACGTACGCCGCTCCATCCGGTCGATCAGCCGCCCGCAATCCGCCGCAGGCAGGTTGTATTTCCTGCTGAATTTCTCGATAAATGCCCCCATGCCTTACAAGGTTTGAGGCAGTAAAGATAGTGAAATTATCGGGCCGCCACAAGCCGCCTCGTTCGCCAGTAGATCGCCGCAACGACTGCGAAGGTGAGCACCTCGGCCAGCGGCACGGCCAGCCAGATACCTTCGACGCCCAACAGCAGGGGCATTCCGAAGAAGCAGAGGATCATGAAGACGAATCCCCGCAGGACGGTCACCGCCATCGCCGGGCGGGGTCGCTCGACGCTCTGGAAATAGCCGATCGAGACGATATTCACCGCGAAGAAGACGAATCCCGAGGCGAAGAGCGGCAGCCCCCGGACGGCAATGTCGTAAGCCGGGTAGGAACTGTCGATGAACATCGCCACGATCCAGCGGCTGAACAACGCCGTGACTCCGAAGAACGCCAGCCCGGCCACCACGGCCGTCACCAGCGACAGCCGGAAAGCCTTCCGCACCCGTACGGCATTACCCGCTCCGAAATTGTAGCTCAGAATCGGCTGGGCCGACTGTCCGATGGCGTTGTAGACCATAAAGATGATCGGGAAGAAGTAGCAGGCGATGCTGTACGCCGCCACGCCGTCCTCGCCCAGATAGCGGATGAAGACGTAGTTCCCGGCGAACATCATCGTAGCGATAGCCCCTTCGCAAAGGAAGGTCGAAAGCCCCAGCCGGCACATGTAACCCACGTTGCGAAGGGTCAGGCGCATGCTTTTGCGGCTCGTCTTCACACGGCACAAGCGTATGACATTGCGGCGGCGGCTCAGGTAGACGAGGATCATCGCCGCACCTACGATATAGCCCAGGCTCGTGGCCAGCGCCGCACCCATCATGCCCCAGCCGAAGACGAAGATAAAGACATAGTCCAGCACGATGTTGATGACGGCAGGAACCGCATTGCAGAGCATCGCATAGTTAGGCGATCCGTCGAGCCGAATGAAGAACATACCCGAACTGAGCAACGCACTGAACGGCAGGAACGGCGCAAACCAGTGCATGTATTCCACCGCCAGCGGAAGGAGCCGCTCGGAGCTGCCCAGCAGCAGGGCCACCTCACGGGCATAAAAGGTGAGCACAAAACTGTACGCCGCGAGCAGGAGCGACGACACCACGACGGCCTGCGTGACATTGATGCGCGCCGCCTTGACCTTCCCCTGCGAGAGGTGGATCGACGCCACGACCGAGGCCCCGACGCCGAACATCAGTCCGACGCCCGTACTGATCAGGAACAGCGGCGCGGTGATGTTGACCGCAGCCAGGGCATCGCTGCCAATACCGCGTCCCACGAAAATTCCGTCCGTAATCACGAAGACGGCCGAGAAAACCATCCCCAGGACGGTGGGGATCAGCAGTTTCCGAAATAACTTCGGAATCTCCATGTTGCCGAAATCGATACTGTCTTTCATTGTATTTATTTTTTGGAATGCAAAGATACGTGCTTCCCGGCAGGTAAAAGTTACCAAATGGTAAAAAAATCCCCTCCGGAAGGAGGGGATTTCAGGGCGGGAATCAGAGCGTTCCCTGCTTGAGTTGTTCGACGAAATGGTCGATGCGGCGGAGTTGCTGCGGGATCTTGATCGACTGCGGGCAATGCGACACACACTGGTCGCAGCCGATGCAATGGCTGGCCTGCCGGAGTTTGGGAACCGAGCGGTCGTACCCGATAAGGAACGCCCGCCGGGCCTCGCGGTAGGCGGGGTCCTGCTGGTCCTTGGGAACGTTACCCTCGTTCACGCAGCGGTTGTAGTGGGCGAAGATCGCCGGGATGTCCAGTCCATAGGGGCAGGGCATGCAGTACTGACACTCGGTGCAGGGCACGGTAGGGTATTTGAGCATCAGTTGCGCGGTGTCCTCCAGCAGTTCGAAATCCGCAGGCATCAGGGGCTCCAGCGGCGAATAGGTGCGGATATTGTCCTGCAAATGTTCCATGTAGGTCATGCCGCTCAGCACAGTCAGCACCCCGGGATAAGAACCCGCATAGCGGAAAGCCCACGAGGCGATGCTCCCGGTCGGGCGGCGTTCCTTGAGCCGTTCGACCAGGTGGTCGTTCAGCCGCGACAGGCGGCCGCCGAGCAAAGGTTCCATGATAACGGCCGGGATACCGCGCTTCTCCAACTCGCCGTAAAGGTACTCGGCATTGACGTTGCGGCCCGAAGCGTGCTTCCAGTCGACGTAATTCATCTGTATCTGCACGAAGTCCCACTTCGCCTGCCCGTTGTCGTGCATCGCCAGCAGGTGATCGAAGACCTTCTGCTCGCCATGGAACGACCACCCGAGGTTACGGATACGCCCCGCTTCACGTTCGCGGAGCAGGAAATCGAGGATGCCGTTGTCGATATAACGTTCGTTAAAGGTCTCGATACCTTTGCCGCCGCCCACGGAGTGGAGCAGGTAGTAGTCGAGGTAATCGACCTGCAGGTCGGCGAACGACTGCCGGTACATGGCCAGCGAGTTCTCGCGCGTGGGATTCGAAAAGTTGGACATCTTCGTGGCAATGAAGACCTTGTCGCGCGGATGGCGTTTGAGGGCGATGCCCGTCGATTTCTCGGAAAAACCCTGGATGTAGACGGGTGACGTATCGAAATAATTGACCCCGTGCGCAATGGCGTAGTCAACCAGTTCATTCACAGCCTCCTGGTCAATAACATTGCCGTCGGCGGCAGGGTTTTCCAGCAGCGGCCAGCGCATACATCCGTAGCCCAGCAGCGACACCCGGTCGCCCGTCGAAGGGCAGTCACGGTAGGTCATCGCATCGGTCGGGACCTCCCCGACAGCAGCCGTTTTTTCGGCTCCGCCTTTGGTTTTACAGCCGTAAAGCCCGGCGGTCGCGGCGGCTGCGCCGACCCCGAATGTTTTCAGGAATTCCCGGCGGTCTATCTTTTTCTTCTCCATGAATTGACGTTTTTAAACGGTTCTGTGGCGCTCGTGGCCTTCGACATAAATGGCGCTGAACGGACGCGCCGGGCAGAGGTTCTCGCAGGCTCCGCAGCCGATGCAGCGCTCCTCGTTCACGGCGGGAATGCGCGGCGACTTCGGGTCGTCGGGATCGCGGTGCACCATCTTGATCGCCCCGGTGGGGCAATGCCGTGCACAGTTGTTGCAGGTCACGCCGTCGGTGTTGACCACGCAATTCGCTGGTATCCACACGGCATGGCCGATCTGGATCGACGATTTTTCGGCAAGACTGGTCAGGTGAATGGCGTCCGTAGGGCATACCTCGGCACACTTGGCGCACTCCGGGCGGCAGTAACCGCGTTCAAACGACATTTCGGGCTGCATCAGGGTCATCAGTTTGCCCGACGGGCGCAGCACCTGGTTGGGGCACACCGAAACACAGAGCTGGCACCCCGTACAATGAGCATTGAAATGCCGCAGGCTCCGCGCTCCCGGCGGCACGATGGGAGTGGCGCGGTTGGGAACCTTCTTGTCGACGATCACGGCCAGTCCGCCGTCGACCTTCTTCTCCTGCGCACGGAGCGCGGAGTAGGCGAGGACGCCGGCCAGCCCCAGGAATTTGCGGCGGGCGGCATCGGTCGTGGGTTTCGAAGACCCGGAAGCCGCGGAGGATTTCGGACGCCGCAGCGTATAGGTGATAGCTCCCTGACGGCAGTTTTCGAGGCAGTCCATGCAGGCGACACAGCGGCTGTAATCGATCTTATGGGCCGCCGGGTCGATGCACGACGCCTTGCAGTTGCGGGCGCAAAGTTTACAGCCGTTACATTTCGAGGTGTCGAAATGCGGCTTGAACAGCGAGTAGCGGGAGAGAGCGCCCAGCACCGTACCTACCGGACAGATCGTATTGCAGTAGGTCCGCCCGCTGCGCCACGCGAGGATGAAAAGTACAACGAATGTCACGATGGCGATGAGGAACGTGGGGAGCCCCTTCATCCAGACATCGACCGAATAGAAGGCATAGCTGTCCATGCGTTCGGCCAGATAGGCCAGCAGGTTATTGCCCCACGCATAGGCCGGAGCCAGCAGATTCGAGGCAATGCGGCCATAGGCGCTGTAAGGTTCCAGCAGCGAACCGAAGCCCGCCAGCAGCAGCAGCACAAACACGACGAACATACCCCAACGCAGCCACGTGAGAGCCGAAGAGTAGCTGAAGCGGTTCCGGTGCTTTTTGCGTTTCCCGGAGGCCCACGAAACGAGGTCCTGCATGACGCCCAGCGGGCAGATGACCGAACAGTAAATGCGGCCGAAAAGAAGGGTCAGAATCACGAGGAACACCACGACACCGACATTCAGGGCCAGCAGGGCGGGCAGGAACTGGATTTTGGCCATCCAGTCGAACCACGCGTGGAGCGTCCCGGTAAAATCGAGGAACAGCAGCGTGATCAACACAAAGAAAAGGGCCGCAGCCGCAATTCGGATTTTTCGTAACATAGATTAAGTCTGGTAGTTTATTATTGTTGTCCCGGGTTCAACGCCGTCGCCCCTTTCGGCGTCGTTGATAAACCAGCCCCTCGGGAGGGACTTTATCCGGCAGCCGGCATTTTTACCGACCACCGGAAATATGTCTATGCGTTAGGCCCGCAGGCCCAGTTCGTAAGCCTCCTGCATCGCGGGCGAGGACTTGATCTCGCCGACATGCCAGGCTCCTACGCCGTAGATAACGCCCTTCTCCGTGGGGCCTTCGAGGCAGTCGAGGAAGCCGCGGAAGCACTCCACCGTCCGCTGCATCATCCCGATGCTCTGCTCGGCAGCCGTCAGGATGAAGTAGAACTCCTTGTCGGTCATCTCGGTATAGCGGGCGCAGGCACGGTCGATCAGGGTTTTCATCTGGCCGCACACGGTGTAGAAATAGACCGGCGAGGCCATCACAATCACATCCGCTTCGACCATCTTCCCGACCACTTCGGCGGCATCGTCCTGCTGCGGGCAGGGATGCTCGCTGTTGTAGCAACGGTTGCAGCCCGTGCAATAGTTGATCGTCTTGTCTTTCAGGAATATCTTCTCGACCTCAAGGCCCGCCTCGCGGGCGCCCTCCATAAAGCGGTCGCACAGCAGATCGGAATTTCCGCCGCGGCGCGGACTGGAGGAGAGGATTAAAACTTTCTTTGCCATATTTTTCTAATGTAAATTACTTAACCATTCTACTACTTCGGGATCGCGGTGATCGAGGAAACTGCTCTCCGGACGGTCCAGCGTGGCGATCACGGCCATGTCCTCGGCGTCGAGTTCGAAGCCGAACACGTCGAAATTCTCCGCGATACGTTCCGCGTGCACCGATTTGGGGATGCAAACCACATCGCGCTGGATCAGCCAACGCAACACCACCTGAGCCACCGTTTTCTTATGCCGGGCGGCTATCGCCAGCAACAGTTCGTTTGCGAACAGCCCGTTCTTACCCTCGGCAAAGGGCGCCCACGACTCGATCTGCACGCCTTTCGAACGCATGAACTCCGCAGGAGCGGTCTGCTGGTGGAATGGATGGGTTTCGACCTGATTGACGGCCGGCACGACCTCGTTGTGCAGGATCAGGTCCTGAAGGCGGTCGGGGTAGAAGTTCGAAACCCCGATGGCGCGGATACGGCCCTCCTTGTACAACTCCTCCATAGCCCGCCACGAACCATAGACATCGCCATAAGGCTGATGGATCAGGTAAAGGTCGAGATAATCCAGACCCAGTTTCGACATCGACTCTTCGAATGCCTTTTTAGCAGGTTCATACCCCGCAGCGTTGATCCACAGTTTCGTGGTGATGAACAGCTCCTCGCGGGGAACGCCGCTGCGACGGATCGCACAGCCCACGGCCTCCTCGTTGTCATATGCCGCAGCGGTGTCGATCGAGCGGTAGCCGATCTTCAGGGCATCGCAGACGGCCTGCTCGCAAATATCAGGGTCCGGAATCTGGTAAACGCCGAAACCGAGGATCGGCATTTCGACGCCGTTATTCAATTTTACGTATTTCATTTTTTACTTTTTTTCGTTATTCAGGTATAACTTCATTCAGGCACGCAATGCCGTTGAGCGTGCGCGGATAACCGATGTAGGGCAACAACTGCGTCACAACGGCCAGCAGGGTAGCCTTGTCGTTGCCGACGTTCACATTCCCGGCGATGTGCCCTTTGACCTGCGATTCGCAGCCGCCGAGCGACACGAGCATCGAGAAGGTCACGAGTTCGCGCATCTTCACGTCCAGTCCCCCGCGGGTCAGAAAATCGCCGAAACAGTTGTCCGACAGGTAACGCTGGATGTGCTTCTGGTTCTCAGGAGCCGTCCGGTGCATCCCGTCGATGCGTTCCGCACCGAATATCGACTTCTGCACCGCCAGTCCCTTTTCGAACCGGTCCGCAGGCGAAGTCGTAGACTGTCCTTCGAGCGGCAGCGTGACGCCACGCGCCTCCAACACTTCGTTCGTCAGTCCGACGAAATCGGCCACACGCGCCATGCCGACATAAGGAACGGCCTGATAGAGCACCTCCTTCACCTCGACAGGCGTAACGCCCGCATTCAGCGCTCCTTCGAGCATCGTCCGGTAAACGACCTGCCCCTGCGAAGCGATATTCGAGGCGAGGATGCACAGCAGACGCGTCCGGGTGTCGAGATTCCCGTAATCCGGCACTTCGCCGAGCGCAAAGTTACCAAAAATTTCAAATAATTCGGGGTCCGCATCCCCAAGTTCAGATATTCCACCCGGAAAGAGCTCCGTCAGGTTGCGCCGGGCGTCCTCACTCAGGCGGGAAGCCGAACTCACGACGGAGGCCGTAGCAGCGGCATACTGCGCATCGTCGACCGGCCCGAGCCAGGTATTTTCATTTGTCCCGGGATTACATTCGACCGCCAGGTGCGAAAACCAACTGTCGGGAGCTGCACCGTGCCAGTGCACCACGTCGGGCGCGATCTCCACAATGTCACCCGGCAGCAGCGCCCGGGCCGGCTGTCCCCGCTCCTGGTAATAGCCCCGGCCACCGACGGCGATCAGGAGTTGGCCGCCCGTATGGCTGTGCCAGTTGTTGCGGCATCCGGGCGAGAAGGTGACGTTCGACACGGGAACGTTCAGCGCCCTGTCGGTCGTCAGCGGGGCCAGCCAGGCCTGCCCGGTAAAGTACTTTGCAAATTGTTCCGGGAGCTTCTCACCCACGGAAAAAGGACTGACTTTTTTAGCTTTTTCCATATTCTGTGCATTTAAGGATTGCGGGATTCCGCCCGAAAGCAGGGCGACAGCGGCTACGGCCGCAAGCAGGGTTCGTTTCATCGGTTCATAGGAATGGTTTTACGATGCAAAAATAGGGTGTCTCCCGCAACAAATCCGTACCCGGATTACGGTTCCGCCTACCATTATTACCGATTCGCAAAAAGCCCCGCAGAACGCTGGTCCTGCGGGGCTTTGCGGTGAGGCCGCCTATTTGCGGCCCTGGTTGGCCACGGCCTCCATCAACCTGGCAATTTCGGCCGGATCACCCAGGAAATAGTCCTTCACATAACCCAGTTTTTCGTCGAACTCGAAGACATAAGGTACGGCGGTCGGAAGGTTGAACTCCGAGATAGCCTCGTCCGAGATGCCTTTCAGGTTCTTGATGATGCCCCGCAGGCTGTTGCCGTGGGCCACGACCAGCAGTTCATCGTGCCGGGCCAGCGCGGGAAGTATTTCGCACTCCCAGTAGGGCATGGTGCGGGCTACGGTATCCTGCAACGACTCGGTGCGGGGCAGGGCAGCGCCGGGAATCCCGGCGTAGCGGGGATCGAGGCGCGGATTGCGGGGATCGTCCTCGGCCAAAGGCGCAGGAGCCACGTCGTAACTGCGGCGCCAGATGTGAACCTGCTCGTCGCCGTATTTTTCGGCGGTTTCGCGCTTGTTCAACCCTTGCAGCATCCCGTAATGTTTCTCGTTGAGCCGCCAGTTCTTCGTCACGGGAATCCAGTCCTGATCCATCTTGTCGAGCACGACATCGAGGGTCTTCACGGCCCGTTTTAAATAAGAGGTATAGGCATGCCCGAATCGGAAACCCTCTTTGCGGAGCGTCTCGCCCGCCTTGACGGCTTCGGCGACGCCCTTTTCGCTCAGGTCCACGTCGGTCCAGCCCGTAAACCGGTTCTCCTTATTCCATACGCTCTCGCCGTGGCGGAGCAAAACGATCTTTTTCATAGCTGTTTAACTGCGTTTTCAGGTTCGGCGCGCACTTCGTTCGCCAGATGGCGACGCTCGGCAAAATCCTTGATATTCTGCATCGTAGTGCGGGCTATATTATCCAATGCTTCACGTGTAAAGAATCCCTGGTGCGAGGTCACGATCACGTTGTTGAACGACAACAGGCGCGCCAGCACGTCGTCGTCCATAATGCGGTCCGAGGTATCCTCGTAGAAATACCCGGCCTCCTCCTCGTAAACATCCAGCCCCGCAGCCCCGATCTTCTTCTCCTTCAGGCCGTCGATCAGTGCCTCGGTGTGGATCAGCTGGCCGCGGCCCGTGTTGATGATGATTACGCCCGGCTTCATGTGCGCAATAGCCACGTCGCCGATCATATAGCGCGTCTGGTCGGTCAGCGGGCAGTGGAGCGAAATGATGTCCGAACGGGCGTAAAGTTCGTCGAGGGACACATAGGTGATTCCGGCCTGAGCGGCATACTGCTGGTCGGGGAAAAGGTCGTTGGCCAGCACCTCCATCCCGAAACCCTTGAGGATGCGGATCAACTCGCGGGCGATCTTGCCCGTACCGATGATGCCCGCGGTCTTGCCGTACATGTCGAACCCCATCAGCCCGTGCAGCGAGAAGTTACCGTCGCGCGTGCGCCAGTAGGCGCGGTGTATCTTGCGGTTGAGCGCCAGCATCAGCGCCACGGCATGTTCCGCGACGGCATGCGGCGAATAGGCCGGAACCCGCACCACGGGAATGCCGCAGCGGGCCGCAGCCAAGAGGTCGACGTTGTTGAAACCCGCACAGCGCAGCGCGATGAGTTTCACACCCATATCAGCCAGCTGGCGAATCGTTTCAGCGTCGGCCGTATCGTTGACGAAAATGCAAACCGCGTCAGAGCCCTGCGCAAGGGCGACGTTATTGGCATTCAGGTGGCTGCGGTGGTAGCAAATGTCGAACCCATAGGCTTCGCGGATACGGTCAAACGACTCCCGGTCGTAGGGTTGCGTACCGAATAGCGTTATTTTCATAATTGCACGTTTTACTTTATACAGGAACGTTTCCGGACCCTCGGTTATTACGCAATGGTCACTTCATCGTCGAGGTAAACGTCCTGAATGGCGTGCAGCAGCGCGATGCCGTCCTTCATCGGACGCTGGAAGGCTTTGCGGCCGCTGATCAGGCCCATGCCCCCGGCGCGTTTGTTGATCACGGCTGTCGTGACGGCCTCCTGCAAATCCGAAGCGCCGCGCGACTCGCCGCCCGAATTGATCAGCCCCACGCGGCCCATGTAGCCGTTGGCCACCTGGTAGCGGCAAAGGTCAATAGGGTGGTCGGAGGTCAGTTCCGAATAGACTTTGTCGCTGGTCTTTGCGAAGTTGATCGCCTTGAAACCGCCGTTGTTGGTCGGAAGTTTCTGCTTCACGATGTCGGCCTTGATCGTCACGCCCAAATGGTCGGCTTGTCCCGTCAGGTCAGCTGAAGCATGGTAATCGACACCGTCCTTCTTGAAGCCTTCGTTGCGCAGGTAGCACCACAGGATCGTCGCCATGCCCAGTTCGTGCGCCAGGTCGAACGCCTGCGCAATATCGACCAGTTGGCGGCGGCTCTCCGCCGAACCGAAATAGATCGTAGCTCCGACGGCCTGCGCGCCCATGTTCCAGGCGTCGCGCACCGTACCGAACAACACCTGGTCATAGGTGTTGGGGTAGGACAACAATTCGTTGTGGTTGATCTTGACGATGAACGGAATCTTATGTGCATATTTGCGCGCCACGGCGCCCAGCACGCCGAAGGTCGAAGCCACGGCGTTGCAGCCGCCGTCAATGGCGAGTTTCACGATATTTTCGGGATCGAAATAAGCAGGATTCGGGGCGAACGACGCTCCCGCGGTGTGCTCGATGCCTTGGTCCACAGGCAGGATCGAGACGTAACCCGTACCGCCCAGGCGTCCGTTGGCCAGAATCCATTGCAGGCTGCCCAGCGTACGGATATTGCGGTCGGACTCAGTCCAGATGCGGTCCACGGTATCGGGTCCGGGCAGATACAACGACTTCTTGTCGATCGTACGACATACATGGGAGAGGTAATAGCCGGCCTGCTCCCCTAAAATTTCAACTGTTTTGCTCATAATCGCTGTGTTTTGAGAATTTTTTCGGATACCTTGCAATTCCGGGTCCAATAACTCCCGGTTCACGCCAAAAAGTTACCAAAAAATCCGGGACGTTATTCCCAGCGCGGCTTGTTTGTGGCGACGAAGACCGGATTTGTAGCCGACAGGCATCCGGAACGGGCGACTCAGCCGGGCCGGACGAACCAAACAGACCCGGCGGAAGCGGCAAAAAGACAGACACGGACATTTCCGGCAGCAAAAAAATGGAATACGGCGATACGTTTTTCAAAAAAAGTTCGTAATTTTGCCACGGGATCACTGCACAAACAGCTATCAATGACCAGATTCGGCATCATACCGACCAAATTTGACATTACGAAACACCTGTCCCGTACCGGGGGGGGGAGTTGGCCTGCTGTGCACCGGAAAGCCGAAAGCTAAATAACGACATATTCTGTGAATATAAAGCCCATGCCGTAAACGCGGCATGGGCTTTTGCATGCCTGCCCGAGCCATTGCGTACGCTCCGGCGGGCTTTTTCGTCTCTGTATATCTCACATACTACATCAACCAAATTCTTCACTATTTATGAAAAACATTGCAACAACCCGGCAGACTGACCGGGAAGCCTATGAAGTTCCGGCGGTAGAGGTACTTGAAATCCGCACCGAGGCCGGATTCGCAACAAGCGAAGTCGGACATGAAGATTTCGCGGAAGAGGACTATCAGTGGTAACGACCCGTAACACAGAAAAACCATGAAACAGACTACAATCAAGTTACTTTGCGCCGGTCTGATGATGACGGCCGCCGCATGCTCCAACGACCCCGAAACCGAAAACACCGCGCCGCAGGGCGCGCGCACGCAGATGAGCTTCACGGCGACCAACGCCGAGACGCGCACCGAACTCGTGGACAGAACCAAAGTACACTGGCAGGCAGGCGACGAAATTACGGTGCTGCATAGCGACAGCGACAACAACTTAAGCAAAGACGGCATTTTTGCGACGACCGAAAGCGGCCCGACGGTAACCTTCACCGGCGAGGCAACGCAAGGCGCTGCAAAATACTATGCGTTATATCCCGCTTCCGTATACGAAGCGCTCCATATGGGAAAGAATATAGATATCATCATGCCGAAACCCCAGCGCGCCACGGCCGGAAGTTTCGACCCGGCGGCCAATATCTCATTGGCCGAATCGGCCGACGGCAAAACGCTCCGCTTCGAAAACCTCTGCGGACTGGTCAAATTCAGCCGCCCCGTGGAAAGCAACCGCGAGATCGTCAAGGCTACGCTGCACGGCAACAACGGCGAGATTCTGACCGCAGCCCAAATCCAATTTCCCGACAAAACCTTTAAGGCGGATTCCGGCAGCGACAAAGTCGTTCTCGAAGGAGAGATCACAACCGGCACGGACTACTATTTCGTCGTAAGGCCGGTGGAGCTGACCAACGGATTCTACATCACATTCCTCGACAAGGACGGGGCGGAGTATTCGGTGACCGGCACGAAACCGGCTTCGATCAGGGCCGGACACATCCTGAACCTCGGCGTGCTGGACCTCGGAGCTGTCAAGAAGGATTTCGACTACGACTTCGAGACCAACACCTTCACCGTCTACACCGAGACCGGACTGCGAAACTGGGCCGAGGCCGTCCGGATGAAGTCCACCGACATCGACGGCAAAACCGTCGACATGACGAAAACGGGCTGTATCCTGGGAGCAGACATCACGCTGACCAAAACGTGGGAGTCGGTAGGTTATGGAAGTTACAATGAAGCCGGCCTGGCCTATACGGGTACGTTCGACGGCAAAAACCACACCATCAGCGGGCTGGAAATAACGAACGAGACCCAGGTAATTACCGACTACGCATCCTATACCGGATTCTTCGGCAAACTGGACGGTGCGACCGTCCGTAACGTGACCTTCGACAGCCCCTCGGTCACCGACGGTTCGGCAGGAGTCATCGCCGGCTATGCGGCAAACACCGAAATCGAAAACTGCCATGCAAGAAATGCCACGATCATCGGAAAGTCCAAAGCAACGCAAGGCGTTCACGATGCAGGCGGTCTCGTCGCATACGCTGGCGGAGAAGTCCGGATTTTGAACTGCACGGTAACAGGTTCGGTAACATCCCAAAAGGTGACAATCGACACCGGCAACGTCCAAAACTACTCCGGCACGGTCGGCGGCATCGTCGGCCAAGCGAAGGGGATCACCGTTTCCGGATGTCATTTCAACGGTTCGCTCACCTCCGAAGGCAAAACCAAAAGTTACGCCGGAGGAATCATAGCAAGAACCTTCTCCAACAGCAATATCTCCATTGAAGGCTGTACCGCAAACGTAAAGGTTAAAGCCAACTACTATGTCGGCGGAATCATAGGAGAGACTGTGGAAAGCACAATGATCGCCGGCAGCGCGAGCAGCGGGACATTGATAAACGCCGACCGTTGCGGCGGCCTGATCGGCTCGGGCTACAACAACGTCTCCGGTTCGTATTCGACTGCGACCTGCCAAAGTACGAGTACATCTGTAAAAGCGGGCAGTCTGTTCGGATACTGTTATAGCGCAGCCCGTTACAATGTCGAAGCATGTTTTACGGACAACACCAAAATCGATGTCATAGGAGGCATCAAGGAGGGGGTCAATTCGGAAGAGGTCAACGCAACCTTGCGCGTGGACAACATCGCCGACAAGAAGGACGAGATGAACGGCGCGATAGCGGCTACGGGCTGGCAATTCGTGGAGAACGACGGTACGATCACGGTCGGCAGCGAGACCTTCGAGCTGGATCGGACCGCCTTCCCGCTCAAACCCGTAAAGACGAACTAACGACGCCCGGGGCGGTTCAGCGCCTCCGGTAATTTGTAAGGGCGTCCCTTCGGAAAGGGACGCCCTTTTTCCGTGCCCGGACGGCACGACTATTTGATGGTATTCCGGTATTCGGTGGGCGATTCCCCCGTATGTTTCTTGAAAAAACGCCCGAGGTAGGACTGGTCGGGGAACCGGAGACGGTAAGCGATCTCCTGAACGGAGAGGTCGGTGGACTGAAGCATCATCTTGATTTCGAGTATCACCGAACGGTCGATGAACTCCTTGGCCGAACTATGCGCCACGCTGCGCACGATGGTGGAGAGGTAGCGGGTCGAGATGCAGAGTTTATCGGCATAAAAAGCCACTTCACGCTCCTGGGCGCAATGTTCGTGCACGAGGGCGACGAAGCGGTGAAAAAGTTCGGTTTGCCGCGTAGTCGTCTCCGGGCCGCGGTGCTGCCGGGCTGCAAAACGCTGCATCTTGTCGTAGCTCTCCAGCAGCACGTTCTGCAGGCGGTTCTTGATGATCGTATTGCGAAACACATTGCTGCGGTCGCGGTAGGTGTAGGCTGCCATCTGGAACCAGATCGAGGCGCCCTCGACGATCCGGTGGGGCGGATAGGTGATCGGGCGTTCGCGCAGGGCGTGGAAAAATGCAGGGTCCATCCGGAAAGCCGCCTCAGAGAAGAGGTCGCGGGAAAAAGCGCAGAAAGTCGCCCGGAAATCCTCCGTGCGATTGGTAAGCATGAATATCGAGCCGGGCAGCACGAGCACCATCGTATTGCGGCGCACCTGTCCCTGACACTGATTGACGGTGGCGTCGGCGCTGCCGCTGCGGCAGAAGAGGAATGCGCCCCCTTCCACGCGGCAGGCGTAATTACCAAAAAAGGCGAAATCGGATTCGCCGACGACGAATTGCTCTTCGGGAGTAGTAATTATCGGATTAACCTGCGCCATAATATTTCTTTTTTCGAACAAAAGTAATGAATATTTCGATAATAACTGAACTTTTGTGCCGAAAAGTACCAATACTGTTCGCAATATAATGGCACAATTGGACCTAATTTAGAATACTTTTGCACCTGAAAAAGTTTTTTAGTATAAAATTCAAATGGAAGTTATGAAGCAAACATTTGTGAAAGCTGCCGCTTTGGCATGCTGCATGGCAGCCGTCGGATGCAAACAGGCACCGATGACAATGGGTCCCGGCGAATACGCCGTAATGACCATCGCCACCACCGACCGGGAGATTCCGAGCAACTACTCGGCAACGATCCGCGGCCGTCAGGACATCGACATCTATCCGCAGGTTTCGGGAACGATCTCGCAACTCTGTGTCAATGAAGGTCAGAACGTAACAAAGGGCCAGACCCTTTTCATCATCGACCAGGTTCCCTACCAGGCAGCCCTGCTGACCGCTGAAGCCAATGTCGAGGCCGCCAAAGCCGGTGTTGCCACCGCACAGCTTACCTACGACAGCAAGAAGGAACTTTTCGCCCGCAACGTCGTTTCGCAGTTCGACCTCTCGACGGCCAACAACAACCTGCTGACGGCCAAAGCACAGCTGGCACAGGCCGAGGCACAGCGTGTAAACGCAGCCAACAACCTCTCCTACACGGTTGTCAAGGCTCCGACCAACGGCGTGGTTGGTACGCTGCCGTACCGCGTGGGCGCACTGGTGAGCGCATCGCTCCCGCAGCCGCTGACCACCGTATCGGACAATTCGGAGATGTACGTTTACTTCTCGATGGCCGAGAACCAGTTCCTGGGCCTGACGCGTCAGTACGGCTCGATCGGGGAAGCACTCAAGAACATGCCCGACGTACAGTTGCAACTCAACGACGGAACGCTTTACGACCAGACGGGCCGCGTCGAGTCGATCAGCGGCGTCATCGACACCTCGACGGGCAGCGTGTCGCTCCGCGCGGCGTTCCCCAACAAGGGCGGACTGCTCCACAGCGGCGGCGCCGGTAACATCATCCTGCCGAACATCCACAAGAACTGCATCGTCGTTCCGCAGGCCGCAACGTTCGAACTCCAGAACAAAGTATACGTATATAAGGTACAGGACGGGAAGGCCGTATCGTCGATGATCGCCGTAGAGAAGATCTCGAACGGCAAAGAGTACATCGTCAACTCGGGCCTCGTACCGGGCGACGTGATCGTAGCCGAGGGCGTAGGTCTGCTGCGCGAAGGCACGCCTATCGTTCCCAAAGGTCAGGCCGCCGCAGCCGCTGCAGCAGCACCCGCAACCGACGAGGCCGCCGCTCAAACCCAAACCGAGAAGGAGGAATAACCTATGACACTCAAGCATTTTATCGAACGACCCGTATTGGCGTCGGTCATATCAATCGTAATCGTTATCGCCGGTCTGATCGGTCTCGCGACGCTGCCTGTTGAGCAGTATCCCGACATCGCGCCCCCGACGGTAATGGTGCGCGCCTCGTATCCGGGCGCCAGCGCCGAGACGATCCAGAAGTCGGTCATCGTACCGCTCGAACAGGCCATCAACGGCGTGGAGAACATGACCTACATGACCTCCAGCGCAGCCGTCGGAAGCGCCTCCGTAACGATCTATTTCCGCCAGGGAACCAATGCCGACATGGCGGCCGTCAACGTGCAGAACAAGGTGTCGCGCGCTACCGGCCAGCTGCCTTCGGAAGTTACGCAAATCGGCGTGACGACCATGAAGCGCCAAACCTCCATGGTGAAGATTTTCTCGCTCTACAGTCCCGACGACTCTTACGACGAGACGTTCCTGTCGAACTACTCGAAAATCAACATCGAGCCGCGCATCCAGCGTATCCACGGTGTCGGCGAGGTGTTTACTCTCGGTGCTGACTACTCGATGCGCGTCTGGCTGAAGCCCGACATCATGGCCCAGTACAAACTCATTCCGTCGGACGTAACGGCGGCATTGGCCGAACAGAACATCGAGTCGGCAACCGGTACGCTGGGTGAGAACTCCCAGAACACGTTCCAGTATACGATGAAATACCGGGGACGCCACCAGACGCCCGAAGAGTTCGGCGAAATCGTACTTCTCTCGAAGCCCGACGGCTCGCTCCTGCGACTGAAAGACATCGCCGATATTGAGTTAGGCAGCGAATCCTACGCTTACAAAGGCTATACCAACGGCCACCCGGGCGTCAGCACGATGATCTTCCAGACTGCTGGTTCGAACGCCACGCAGGTCGTAAACGACGTGAACGCACTGCTCGACGAAGTGCAGGCCGAACTGCCGAAAGGCATCGCCGTGGCACATCTGCAGAGCGTGAACGACTTCCTCTACGCCTCGATGAAGGAGGTGATCAAGACCCTGTTCGAAGCCATCCTCCTCGTTATCCTCGTGGTATATGTCTTCCTGCAGGATATTCGTTCGACGCTTATCCCGACGGCCTCGATCCTTGTATCACTGGTCGGAACCTTCGGTTTCCTTGCATTCGCCGGATTCTCGATCAACCTGCTGACGCTCTTTGCACTGGTTCTTGCGATCGGCACGGTCGTCGACGACGCCATTATCGTCGTCGAAGCCGTGCAAGCGCGCTTCGACGTAGGCTATAAATCGTCTTTCATGGCCACCGTCGATGCCATGTCGGGCATTACGTCGGCTATCGTAACCTCGACGCTGGTCTTCATGGCCGTGTTCATTCCCGTCGCCATGATGGGCGGAACGTCAGGCGTATTCTACACACAGTTCGGTATCACAATGGCCGTGGCGGTAGGTATCTCGGCCGTCAACGCCCTCACGCTGTCGCCGGCCCTCTGCGCCATGATCCTGAAACCGTACCTCGACGAGAACGGCGAGATGCGCGATAACTTTGCGGCCCGCTTCCGCAAAGCCTTCAACACGGCATTCAGCGCCATGGTCAACAAATACAAGCACGGCGTGCTGCTCTTCATCAAGCACAAGTGGCTGATGTGGTCGACGCTCGGACTTGCAGTCGCTGCACTGGTACTGCTGATGAACACCACCAAGACGGGTCTGGTACCCGATGAGGACCAGGGAACCATCATGGTCAACGTCACTGCGGCTCCGGGTTCCTCGCTCGCCGAGACCCACAAGATCATGGAACAGGTGGCCGACCGCATCGGAGGTATCCCCCAAATCCGCGACTTCATGCAGGTAGCCGGCTACGGCATGATCGCCGGACAAGGTTCCTCGTACGGTATGTGTATCATCAAGCTCAAGGACTGGGACGAACGTCCGAAGAAGGAAGACGACGTGAACGCTGTAATCGGCCAGATTTACGGTCGTACCGCCGATATCAAGGACGCGCAGATTTTCGCCGTGGCTCCGCCGATGATCTCGGGATACGGAACCTCAACCGGTTTCTCCATGAACCTGCAGGATAAAACCGGCGGTGAACTGAACGACTTCTACAACATTTACCTGCAGTTTATCGGTGCGCTGAACCAACGGCCGGAGATCGCCCGCGCATACTCGACCTTCAACATCAATTTCCCGCAGTACATGGTAGACATCGATGCGGCGAAGGCCAAGCGTGCCGGCGTATCGCCGAACACGATTCTCTCGACCCTGGCAGGCTACTACGGCGGTCAGTACGTTTCGAACATCAACCGCTTCTCGAAGATGTACTACGTGACGCTGCAAGCCGACCCGAAATACCGTCTCGACACCGAATCGCTCAACAACGTCTACGTACGTTCGAACAACGGCGAAATGGCTCCTCTGAGCCAATTCGTGAACCTCACGCGGGTTTATAGCTCCGAGGTGCTGAACCGCTTCAACATGTACAGTTCGATCGCCGTGAATGGTACGGCTGCCGATGGTTATTCATCGGGCGACGCCATCCGGGCCATCGAGGAGGTCGCCGCACAGGTCCTGCCGAAAGGCTACGGCTATGAGTTCGACGGTATCACACGTGAAGAGGCACAGACGGGCAGTAACACGGTTATCATCTTCGGTATCTGTATCCTGCTGATCTACCTCATCCTGAGCGCCCTGTACGAGAGCTTCCTCGTTCCGTTCGCCGTCATCCTGTCGGTACCGTGCGGTCTGATGGGTTCGTTCCTCCTCGCCAAGATGATGGGACTGGAGAACAACATCTACCTCCAGACAGGTATCATCATGTTGATCGGTCTGCTGTCGAAGACGGCCATTCTGATCACGGAGTATGCCGCCGACCGCCGCGCTGCGGGCATGAGCCTCACGCAGGCTGCCGTTTCGGCTGCCAAAGCCCGTCTGCGTCCTATCCTGATGACCGTCCTCACCTGCGTGTTCGGTATGATTCCGCTGGTACTCTCGCACGGCGTAGGTGCCAACGGTAACTCGACCCTCGGTGCAGGCGTCATAGGCGGTATGATCGTCGGAACGCTGGCGCTGCTGTTCCTCGTGCCGACGCTGTTCATCGTCTTCCAGACGTTGCAGGAGAAGGTCAAGCCTCTGGAATTCGATCCCGATCCGCAGTGGGCTGTACGCGCCGAACTGGAAGAGTGTAAAAATGAGAAAGAGGAGGAGTAACACATGAAAAAGATCCTGATTATATGCGCCGCTGCGGCGCTGACCGGCTGCGGCATCTACAAACCCTATACCCGCCCCGAGGTGACGACCGCAGGGCTGTACGGTACGGCAGAGACTGCCGACTCGACGACCCTGGGCGACATCCGCTGGCAGGAAATGTTCACCGATCCCCAGTTGCAGGCGCTTATCGCGCTTGCACTGGAGAACAACACCGACCTGCAGTCGGCAGGATGGCGTGTCAAGGAGGCCGAGGCTACGCTCAAATCGGCACGTCTGTCCTACCTGCCGTCGTTCAACTTCGCACCGCAGGGCAGCATGAGCAGCTTCGATGGTGCTACGCCGTCGAAAATCTACACCGTTCCCGTGA
Source organism: Bacteroidota bacterium (assembly GCA_023443765.1). Taxonomy (GTDB): domain Bacteria; phylum Bacteroidota; class Bacteroidia; order Bacteroidales; family Rikenellaceae; genus Alistipes. The sequence goes on from JAEZTA010000142.1 coordinate 23,697, forward strand.
CGGCCAGCTGGCAGATCGACATCTTCAACGGCCTGACGAATGCCAAGCGTAAAGCCAAGGCGCTCCATGCCCAGAGCAAGGAGTACGAGCAGGCTGTGAAGACGCAGTTGATCGCAGGCGTGGCCAACCTTTACTATTCGCTGCTGATGCTCGACAGCCAGTATGAAGTGACGGAACAGACGGCCGTGAAGTGGCGCGAGAGCGTCCGCACGATGCGCGCCCTGAAAGAGGCCGGCTATTCCAACGAGGCAGGCGTTGCCCAGTACGAGGCCAACACGCTGGCGATCGAAGCATCGCTGCACGACCTTGCTTACCAGCGTACGCAGGTGGAGAACAGCCTCTGCTCGATGCTGGGCCAGGCTCCGCACACCATTGCGCGCGGTCGTCTCGAAAACCAGCGGATGACCAACGACCTGATGGTCGGCGTGCCCCTGCAGATGCTGGCGAACCGTCCCGACGTACGTTCGGCCGAGTATTCGCTCATGCAGTCGTACTACGCTACCGCCGAAGCCCGTTCGGCCCTCTATCCCTCGATCACGCTGAGCGGTACGCTGGGCTGGACCAACAACAGCGGTGGTATCAGGGGCATCGTCGATCCCGGTAAGCTGATCTGGAATGCCGCAGCATCGCTCATGCAGCCGATCTTCAACGCCAACGCAAACCGCGCCCGCGTGAAGATTGCCAAGGCACAACAGGAGGAGAGCCGGCTGTCGTTCCAGCAGACGCTGCTCAATGCAGGCGCCGAGGTCAACAACGCCCTCACGCAGTGCCAGTCGTCGCGCGCCAAGGCAGACCTTCGCGTACGGCAGATTTCGGCCCTGGAGCGCGCCGTGGAGTCTACCGAACTGCTGATGCAGCACGGTTCGACCACCTACCTCGAAGTACTGACCGCACAGCAGTCGCTGCTTTCGGCGCAGCTGTCGCAGATTGCAGACCGTTTCGACGAAATCCAGGGCACCGTGAACCTCTATCAGGCTCTCGGCGGCGGACGTGACATTACGGAGGAAAAATAATGAAACGGGGAGTGACCAAAGAAGAGATTATCCATGCTACACAGGAACTTATCGCCCGGAACGGCATTCGTGCCGTCCGGGTCGATGAGATCGCGCAGACGCTGGGAATCTCGAAACGCACCCTGTACGAATTGTTCGCCGACAAGAACGACCTCGTCGGCGCCTGCCTCGACGCCATGAGTCACCAACAGCGGGAACGTATCGTCGCCTGCCGCAAGCGGCGCGGCGGCAACCCGTTGCAGAAGGTACTCCGGCTGGCAAACGAATATATCGACAACCTCTACACGGTAGACCACTGTTTCCTGTCGGACATCCGCCGCAAGATCACCTTCGCGGAGCATTACGACGAGCACAGGGAGTTCTGGCGCAAAGAGCTGACCGATTACCTCGAAACCTGCCGTGAGGAGCAGCTCCTGCTCCCCGAGATCGACGCCCCGGCATTTGCCGAGCAGTTGATGAGCACGATGACCGACCTGCGCCTGAACGGCACGATCCGCGAGGAACTCTGCCTCTTCTGCCGGACGATTCTCCGCGGAGCGGCGACCCGGAAGGGTATCGAACTGATCGACCGCAAAGCATAAGAGATCGCATACTACACACGAAAAACTCCGCAGATTGTTTCTGCGGAGCTTTTTTGGTCCATGGAGGATTCTCCCTTCGCCGGGCCGAAAAAAAGGCTGCTTTCACCCGGAAGCAGCCTTTTACAGCGTATATAATCCTTTAGTAAATCTTATTGGCATCGGCGCTTTCCAGGTACCACTCCGTATGCTGGGTACCGTTGGACGAAGCCCATGTCATGAAATGCTCGTAAACGCCGCGGATGTCGTTGGACTCGGCAGGGTAGCGGAATTCGCCCGGAATGACCAGCGCCCACATCATGTAGTTATTCTTGAGCTGATCACCCTCCGTTACGAAGAACTTATAAGGATCGGCAGGCTGGAACGAACCCTTGCCGATAAGGCCCGAAGCGGTCGGCTTGTAGCCCGGCATGTGAATTTCGTTCGTGCGCTGTTTCGGCGTGATAAAGAAGTTCATCTCCGAATCCAGTACCGTCGCAATATCCACCGGCTGCGAGAAGGTCACCGTCGTCGTATGCTTCTGCGTCGCCGAGGCGGGATGTCCCTTCCACGTGTTCGAGGTGCTCAGTAATTCTTTCGTCTTGTTGAAGAACGGAATCACGGCATACTGACTGTCGGGATCGAGGCCCTGCGATGCGAACATGCCGCTGCCGAAGGCCTTGTGCGACGACTCGACGTTCGCCACATCCGATGCCTGCACCTTGTCCATCTGGACGGCACCGGCAATGTCGTAGGTAGTTCCCGCAGCACGCAGTTCCCAGTTGATCGTAAGCGCCGAAACCTTACTGCCGTCCTTCGACATCATGCGGTCGATGCGGCTCACGATAACCACGTCGTTCATGTCGTAATCGCCGAACCACGGCCAGTTATCCTCGAAACAATAAGTATAGGTCTGTCCGGCAACGTTTGTGTATTCCTCGGGTTCCGGCTCCGGATCGGGCGTGATCTGGGCTTTGCCGCTGTTGCACTTGCTCTCCGGGATATTGGTCATCTGGCTGAAGGAGAGGAAAGCCCCGTCCGTAAAGCATTTGGCCACATAGAACTTGTTCTCACCGTTCGGGTCGACAACCTCCATCGCACCGGAGAAAGTCGTCCGGGCTGCGTTCCACCACTGGTTACCTTCGGAATAGAATGCCGACTGTTCGAAACGAACGACCGGAATCGTGCTGCCAGCCTTGGCGGTAAAGGTATTGTTTCCACCTTTCTGGGCTTTGTTGTAATGCTGGGCGATGAACAGCGAACCGGCAGCCATCTCGGCCTTCGAGTTGTTGAAATCAGCCTCGCCGACCTCCAGACAAGCATCGGCAGCAATATAAAGTTTGGCGCCCTCCAGACTGAGATCGTCGACATAGGTATAGCAGTTCACATAGAACTCGCCGCGGCAGGTCATTTCGCTGATCGTGGCAATGCCTTTCTGGTAGAATTTGGTCGTCGTGTTCGCCATTACCATCTCTTCAACCTTCAGGTCGCCATTCTCGCAGTTCTCAAACGCGGCCGTCGAGTTGAATTCCAGTTCGTCGACCGAAATCGCACCGTCGTTGAAAAGGCCTCCCGTATTGGAGTATTTGAATGTGGCCGCCGTAAGCACTGCACCTGCACCGTTGTAGAATTTCAAATCGTTGTTCAGGTCGAGTTTGCCCGTAACATTTACGGTTCCGAGGTTCACAGCGATCTTGCCGGAGAAGTTGACCTCGGCCGCCGTGAGCTTGCCGCCCGGGAAAACATACAGCGCAGGAAGGTCCTTGGCGACATCCTGGGCAGAGAGTTTGCCCGAAACCGTCACTTCGCCGCCCGGCAGGACAGCCAGCGTCGCATAACCGATGTTGGGCGACGAAAGCACGAGTTTGCCGGCTACGTACAGCACCGGCTGCTTGTGGGGCGCATAATTGCCATTGAGGTTGATATTGCCCTCAATCACGGCTCCGGCCGGAATGTAATATGCCGCCGCAGCATACTGCGACTCCCGTGCCCCGAGGTTGAAGTTCTTCGATGGCGTCGCGGCTATCACGGCCTGCGGGTCAAACGAACCGGCATCAGGGGCGGTCATCGTCGGGAATGCCGGCATCGAACTGGCGCTCCGCGTGACTGCCGCAGCGCGGATCTTCGGCATGGCCGCAGTCGTCATCGAAGCGCCCGACACGTCGACCGTGCTGCGCGCTTCGGCCATCTTCACCGACTTCGTACCGTCGGGCAGGGTCGTCACGACATAGAGGTTCTCGACCCCGGCAGGCAGGGTGAATGCCGACCGGAAGGGCGTTGCGGATTTCGTCGCGCCTTTGGCCACGAGATTCTCCGCCGAAAGGATCGGCGAGGAGTAGACACTAATTACGGCATAAGCAGGCGTTGCGCCGTTCACCGTGGGAGCCGCGACCGATACAGATACGTCGCGCGTCGTCTTCCAACTGAAATCGGCCGGGATTGCACCCGGAACATCCGGCGTATCGGGAGCACCTCCCGAGTCTTTCTGACAGGAGGAAGCGACCAATGCCACCGCTATCAAAGCCGTGTAAAGTCTTTTCATACTATGAATTCTTAAAATGTGATGTGCGTCTTCGGAACAAATATAAGTATTATTTTCGCAACCACCAAATTTGGCTTTTTTATTTAACAAAAAGGTTCACTTTTACCAAAACACAAAATTCCGACCGAAAAAAGGGTTTTCAAAAAAAAATTCCTATATTTGCACCGTAAGAGCAACAGAAGCGAATGACCAAGCCAGCAACATACGACTGTCACCGCCGCGAAGACCATCGCGGTATGATGATGATGTCCATGTGCATGTGCAACCGTTTTCGCCGGGTGTAGCTCCTTCATGCACTGAAATGACACAATCCGGCTTCACTGAGGTCGGATTTTTTTGTGAACGAATTAACGATAAGATATGAATCCGAAAAATTACCGCTTCGAAACCCTGCAGGTACATGCAGGCCAGCAGCCCGATCCCGTGACCGGTTCGCGTGCGCTGCCGATTTATCAGACGACCTCCTATGTCTTCGAGAGCGCCGAACAGGGCGCTGCACGTTTTGCGCTCAGGGAAGCAGGCAACATCTACACCCGTCTGGGCAATCCCACGACCGATGTTTTCGAACAGCGCATCGCGGCCCTCGAAGGCGGTACGGCTGCCGTGGCGGCGGCTTCGGGCATGGCGGCACAGTTCCTGGCCATCGGTAATATCGCCTCGCTGGGCGATAACATCGTCAGCACCTCGTTCCTCTACGGAGGTACGTTCAGCCAGTTCAAGCACACGCTTTCGCGCATGGGCATCGAGGTTCGCTTCGCCAACGGCGACGACCTCGCGAGCATCGCCTCGCTGATCGACTCCCGCACGAAGGCCATTTACATCGAAACCATCGGTAATCCCGAATTCAACGTTCCCGATTTCGAACCCATCGTCGAGCTGGCCCGCAAGCACGGCATCGCCGTGGTAACCGACAACACGTTCGGGGCCGGAGGTTACCTCTGCCGCCCGATCGAATGGGGCGTCAACGTGGTGACCCACTCGGCGACGAAATGGATCGGCGGCCACGGCACGAGCCTTGGCGGGGTAGTGGTCGACGGCGGCAATTTCGACTGGGGTAACGGCAAATACCCGGCCCTGAGCGAACCTTCGGAGGGTTACCACGGATTCAACTTCTGGAAAGAGTGCGGTCCGACGGCCTTCGCGACCCGCACCCGCTGCGAAGGGCTGCGCGACATCGGCGCGTGCATCAGCCCGTTCAATTCGTTCCTGCTGGCGCTGGGACTCGAAACCCTCTCGCTGCGCGTGCAGCGGAGCGTGGACAACGCCCTCGAAATTGCGGAATGGCTCGAAAAGCACCCCAAGATCGAGCATGTCAGCTATCCGGGTCTCAAAAGCAGCAAATACCACACGCTGGCCAAGAAATACCTCCGCAACGGATTCGGCGGCGTATTGACATTCCGCGTGAAGGGCAATGCAGCGCAGGCTTCGAAGATCGTGGACAACCTCGGGCTGATCAGCCACCTGGCCAACGTCGGCGACGCCAAAACGCTGCTGATCCACCCGGCATCGACGACTCATGCCCAGCTCAACGAGCAGGAGTTGGTCGCCTCGGGCGTATATCCCAACCTGCTGCGCCTGTCGCTGGGAATCGAACACGTCGAGGATATCAAGGAGGACCTGAACGAAGCGCTGAAAGGGTTGTAATGGAGCCACAGATCTACATAGCCCCCGGGCCGTTCGAACTCGAAACGGGACACACGCTGCCGGAACTGCGCATCGCCTACCACACCTATGGTTCGCTGAACGCTGCGAAAGACAACGTGGCATGGGTTTGCCACGCACTGACGGCCAATTCGGACGTTGCCGACTGGTGGCCCCATACGGTCGAAACGGAACGGTTCCTCGACCCGGAACGCCATTTCGTCGTCTGCGCCAACATCATCGGGTCGCATTACGGCTCGACAGGCCCCCTGCATGTGAATCCCGCCACGGGGAAGCCCTGGCACAAAGATTTTCCGCCCTTTACAATCCGCGACATCGTGCGGGCGCATCAATTGCTGGCCGACGCGCTGGGCATCGGACGCATCGGAACGCTGGTGGGCAGTTCGGTAGGTGGGTTTCAGGCCGTGGAATGGGCCGTCATGGAACCGGAGCGGATCGAACGGCTCGTGCTGATCGCCACTGCCGCCAAAGCCTCGCCCTGGGCCATTGCCATCGACGAGACGCAGCGCATGGCCATCGAGGCCGACCCTACTTTCGGCGAGCCGCGCGACGACGCCGGGATGAAGGGCCTCGCAGCGGCCCGGGCCATCGGCCTGCTGAGCTACCGCGGCCCCGAAGGCTACAACCTCACCCAACAGGACCGCGAGGAGTGCCCGGCAGTCCACCGGGCATGCACCTACCAGCAATACCAGGGCGAGAAACTCCGCCGCCGTTACAATGCCTACTCCTATTACGCAATCCTCAATGCCTTCGACACCCACGATGCGGGGCGCGGGCGGGGCGGGGTAGCCAAGGCGCTGGCCGCGATAACGGCCCGGACGCTGGTGGTCGGCATCACGACCGATATCATCTTCACCCCGGCCGAAATGCGCTGCCTGCACACGATGATCCCCGGCAGCAGCTACCACGAAATCGACTCGCCGTTCGGCCACGACGGCTTCCTGGTGGAATACGAGCAGCTGAACGACATCCTCCTGCCTTTTATGAACAACTAAAACAACGATATACCCATGAGCAAAATCAAAATCGGACTGTTCGGATTCGGCGTCGTCGGACAGGGCATCTACGAAGTGGTGCGCAAATCGAAAAACGCCCACGCCGAGATCGTGAAAATCTGCGTCCGCGACCCGAAAAAGCCGCGTAAGGTCGAAGTCGATCCGTCGCTTTTCACCACCTCGGTAGACGACATCCTCGACAACCAGAACATCAACCTCGTGGTGGAGGTCATCGACGACGCCAATGCGGCCTACAACATCGTCAAGCGCGCCCTGCTGCGGGGTATTCCGGTCGTTTCGGGCAGCAAGACGATGCTGGCCCACCACCTTCCGGAGCTAATCGAGATCCAGAAAACCCGCAACGTAGCGCTGTTGTACGACGCTTCGTCGTGCGGTTCGATCCCCGTAATCCGCAACCTCGAAGAGTATTACGACAACGACCTGCTGCTGGAGGTCAAGGGCATCCTGAACGGTTCGTCGAACTACATCCTTTCGCGGGTTTTCGACCACAAGGATACCTATGCCAACGGACTTGCACAGGCGCAGGCGCTGGGCTTCGCCGAAAGCGACCCGTCGTTCGACATCGAGGGCTACGATTCACTGTTCAAACTGGTAATCATCACCGTGCATGCACTGGGAACCTACGTCGCCCCGGAGCGCATTTTCACCTACGGCATCTCGACGATCCACGACTCGGACATCCAGTATGCCCGCGAGAAGAACGTGAAAATCAAATTGGTGGCACAGGTGGTCAAGGTGAGCGACGCGCATTTCACGATGTTCGTCATGCCGGAGTTCGTGACGCCTGCCAAGTACATTTACAGCGTCGACGACGAATACAACGGCGTGGTGATCCGCGGCGAATGCTACGACCGTCAGTTCATGTTCGGCAAGGGCGCAGGCAGCCTGCCCACGGCATCGTCGATCCTGAGCGACATCATGGCGCGGCTGAACAACTACCGCTACGAATACAAGAAGATGAACTACATCGAGAAACCCGATTACACGACGGATATTATGCTCAAAATCTACGTCCGCTACAAGGATACGGACGTACACAACATCCTGAACTTCTCGAAAATCCACGAACAGTTCACGAGCGACGAGAGCAACTACCTCATCGGCGAGATCAAGTTGGGCGAGCTGCTCGCAAAACGGCCGCAGTTGTCAGGCAAGGACGTTTTCCTGGCCAACATCCCGATCTTCTTCCTGAACCGCGACTAAAAATCCATTCGGATTCCCGACATGAAAAAGGTCCCGCACAATGCGGGACCTTTTCAATTTTTAGCGAACTGCGTCATCCTTTACGCAGCGGACCGATATGCCGTATTTGACGGAAACTGCATCCGTTACCGGACCGGTCGTTGTCGTATACGACAGACAGTCGTTCTTATCGTCCGTAACCTCGCTACTCAGCAGATAGCCTTTGTCAGCATTTCCGTAGCGGATACTCGTGCCGTAAACGGCCCAGAATCCGGCACAGTTGAAAAATCCGGCTGCCGGCCCGGCCGCTACGAGCGCTTCGAGCTCGGCAAGCGTCGGAATATGCCACCCTTCAGGACAGATGCCCCGTAACGACGCACCTGCGCGGACCGAAGCGCCGCCCGTCGCCGTTGCATAATTATACAACAGGCCCTTTTCCGCTACGGCAGAATCGTTTTCACCGGGATACCATACACCTGCACCGATCGTAGTGCCCGTAGGCTGGTAACGCAGGTTTTCAGCCATCCATATCCGGTTGCCGACCGTCACCGTGCGATAAGTAACACCCCCATATTCCAGTCCGGCAGCCTCTTCGCCACCTCCACCGTCACCGTTGCCGCCTTCGTCGAGCGAACCGCCGTCGCCCCAGTCGCTGACATCGCCGCTCAGCGTCAACTCGATGTCGATGTTGGTCACAAGAACCGACATGTCGTATTTCCTACCGCTTTCGAGCATCGCCGACGAGAGGGTTTTGCTACGGCTCTTACCGTCTCGCGTCGTGACCGTAACGGTCAGCGCTCCCTGCTGCGGCACAAGTATCACGCGGTAGGAAGCATTCGCCGTCACCTCCCGGGCCTTGATTTCCGTAGCCACGGCGCCGTTTTTTGCCGTTGCCGTAGGGACGGTGAGGTCCACGGAGGCCGTCGGAACGAATCCGCTCACGGTTACCCCCGAAACAGCAGCATCGGAATTATTGGTAATGACGATGGTAAGTTGCGACATAAGGTGGTAAAACAGCATCCCGACGGCTGCGCTCCCCGGCGTGACATCCTTTTTCACGGCTCCCAGCAGGTCCGAAGAGGAATTGCCCCCGGTCTGGTCCTTCGCCACGGAGAACTCGGCAGGAACGCCCGCAGCCGAATAGGGATAATAGGCTGTCAGCGTCGACTTCTCGTTCAGGTCGTTGTACCACAGCAGGCCGGAACTCGTAAATGCCGAACCGTCATAGGTCATCGGATGGTTGCTTACGTAGTCTCCGCTGCCTTTCGTAATGGTCAGGCCGATACAGTCACCCGTATCGAAATGGAGTTCCGTAACACGGGTTTTGATCGTAGGAGTAATCGTAATGCCGGGAACTGCATCCTGTTTTTCGGAACAACCGGACACAACGGCTAGGCTTGCCGCTAAAGCAGCAAAGAGGAGTTGTTTTTTCATCTATCAGTTTATTTCTGCGTGACTTAATTCTACAAAAATAAACCTTTTTGTGTCATTTACAAGCCAATTAGTTAGTTTTTATAATACGACTCGTCGAGCCCGAGCGTGAAGTTTTCGCGCCGGAACCAGGTGAAGACAGCCAGCGCAAGTACCAGCACCGCATTGAAGAAGAACGGGAACCGGTCGCTATGGGTGTGGAACAGGTGGCGGAACATATCCATGATAAACGGGCACACCATCACAGCGAGGTAGTTCATCGACATGACGAACGACAGAGCCAGCGTCGCCGAGCGGGGTGGGGCGATGGTCGCGGCCTTGTCGTAGATGATCGGCTGGATAATCCCGTAACCGAAGCCCGAGAGCAGCGCCCCGATGGCCAGCATCGTCTTATCGCGGAAGATACCGACGCACAGCAATCCCACACAGACCAGTCCCAGCGACACGAGGTTGACATTCTGTTTCAATGTACGGATAATCCGGTCGATAAACAGCCCGGGCAGCATGATCGCCAGGAAGAAAAGCGAAATCAGCACCCCGGAGAACGAACTGCGAATCTTGTAGTCGTCGACCAGGAACGAGGCATAGAAAGCGATGGCCAGCACGGCATAAGTCGCGAAGAAGTAGAAAAGCATCAGGCCGATGAGCTTGCGCCGGTCGATCTGCTTATGCCGCAGCTGGATGCTCTGTTCAGGTTCGGGAACCGAACGGCTGCGCCGGAGGAAGAACGACAGAACGAGCGAGATGCCCGGCAGGGTATAGACCAGGAAGGGCAGGTGCCAGTTAACCTCGGCCAGATAACCCGTTACGGCGGTCGCGATGACGAGCGTCAGGTTATTAATCGCCGAACTGTAACCCAGCTGCCGGACGCGGTAGTCGCCCGTGAAATAATCGACGATCAGGCCCGTCGAGAGGGGGATAACCATACCGGCCCCGATACCGAGGATGCAACTGATAACGATCAGCCACGTCATGCTCCGGGCGAAGATGCAGGCCACGCCGCTCAGGAAAAAGATCGAAAGTCCGGCGATCAGGATTCTGAGTTTATCCCTGCCCTCGGAGAGTTTTCCGGAGAGCAGCACGAAGGGAATGATCAGCAGCGAGGGCAGCGACGTGAGCATCTGGATTTCGAGGTCCGTGACCTTGGGAAACACCTTGTTCAGGTCGCCCAGAATAGGGGAGATAGCCAGTCCGGGCAGCGACGCGATGGCCGACACGGACCAGATCGCCAGCAGCACAACGAGCGTAATGGAGCCTTTTCCTGTTTTGATTTTCATTGTCGGGGTTTTATATTAATCCCGATTCCCGCAACTGTTATACCAAACAAAACGGGCCGGCATTTTGCCGGCCCGTAACTCTTATTTAGGTGTCAATTACCTGTTCCTGACTTTCACACAGCGGACCGACATACCGTTGGCACGTGCATAGCCCACACCGTTTTCGAGGCCCCCGGTTGCGGTTTTCTTCTCGAACCAGAAGTGGAAGGCCGAAGATTTCGTCCCCGATTGCGTTCCCGTAGTCCAGTAAAGGCCTTCCCAGGGCTGTGCCTCGTCGGCCACGCTGCGCACGGTGACGGGGTTGTAAACGTTCAGTATAGCACTGTTGTCGTAGCGGCGGCGACCTGCTGCGATGAACAGCGATTCGGCTCCGTCGCGGCCCAGCGTCCAGCCGTATTTGTTATAATCAGCTTCCGAAGGAGTCCCAACGATCGACAGGCCGTCGAATGCAGCCGAAGGAGCCACGCGCCAGCCGTAGGGGCAGGGGTCATTGACCGTCTTCGAACCGACATTGTTGTCGGGCGACCACAGGCCGTCGGAATGTGCGCTCCACAGCCAGTCGTTCTCCGAGGCGGAAACGCCCGTGATAAACGTCAGCGGATGCTGCACGGCATACTCCATCGTACCGGTCTCGGCGCTCGAAGCGACCGTCTTCAAATAGACGCGCGAACCGCCGCCGTCGTACATGGATGCCGACGAACCGTTGCTGGCCTGGTAAGTGCTCGGGCCGATGAACGGGTCCTTGCGGCCCCACTGGTAATAGAGTCCATAGGAGGCGAGTATCTTTGCCGTCGTCGAATTATCGCTGGCCAGCGCGCCCAAACTGCGGGTCATCATCGTATAGCCGTTCAAATCGACCGAGCCGTCTGCGGCCTCGGGATTGTAGTCTGCAGCCCAGATGTGCCAGCTCCAGATCAGCGTACCGTCGGCGTTGTAAGCACCGATCACGGCATTGCCTTCCTTGATCTTATCCTCATCGCTGCTATCGGCAGTCACATAGAACGACACTTTACCGTTCTTCAGTTCCACGTATTGGACCTGATTCGTCTGGCTCTGCCAGATAACGCCCACCGAAGCCGTCGCCAGCGAGGTCACGCCGTCGCCCTTGTGCATGGCATCGAACAGGTAGTTGGTCTCCTGGGCACTGACCAGATAGCTGTTGGCCGGCTCGCCGCTCATGTCCACCGTATTGACCACGCCCACGAAAAGCGTTGCCGAAACCGTCGATCCGCCGTGAACCTTTCCGGCCACGATCACCGAACCCGACTTGACGACATCGTCGTCGAACGTCACAGGCGAAACAATCGTAATGGTGTGGTTCGCCTCGTCGATGATGGGATCGTTCCAGCCCGTAGGTTTGCTGGTTATGGAGAAACTTTCGATGTTGGAAGCCGTAAAGCCCAACGTCGCTTCACTGCCCGCCTGGAGGAAAACGGCCGGAGAATCGAACGTAATTTTTCCCGATTCCTTGTCCTTGCTGCACGAAGCGATGAGAACAACTGCGGCCATTACTGCACAGACCAACCCTGCGAATCTTTTCATATAGCTCAAATTTACCTTATTTCAGTTTAAAAATCAGATGCAAAGATACCAAAAAGCGGGATAATTCCTACAAGCCCGTCCCAAATAATTACATTCGGGAACAATTATTGCCGCTTATTCCTAAACGAATCAGAAATGTATCTAGTATGTCGAAATTGAAAATTGAGACGGGAAGTTCTCCCGCCGAAGCGCGCTTCAGCATCACGGTAACCGAAAAGGGCCCTTTTCTGGTCTACGGGCGACCGCCGCTGGCCGAGCAGTTCATCATGCCCAACGAGCACAACGAAAGCTGGTATTTCCAGGAAGGAAAACACTTTTCGACCGAGGCGGAACCCACGGCGCTCTGCCGCTGCGGAGCTTCGAAGCGCAAGCCCTACTGCGACGGAACCCACGAAACGGCGGCCTGGAACCCCGAACTCTCCGCGCCCGACGAATCGCTGCTCGATGCCGCCGAGACAATCGAGGGCGAAACCCTGGCAATAACCGACAACCCGAAATACTGCGTTTTCGCACGATTCTGCCATCCGCAGGGCGACGCATGGACGCTGACCGAGCAATCCGAGGATCCCGAAGCCCGCCGGCTGGCCATCCGCGAAGCGTCGATGTGTCCCAGCGGCCGCCTGATGGCGTGGGACCGCGAGACAATGAAACCCTTCGAATTCCGCTTCAAGCCGAGCCTCGGACTGATCGAGGATGTCACCATCGGCAGCAGCGGGGGACTGTGGATCCGCGGCGGGATTCCCCTGCGGCGCGAGGATGGCCGCACTTACGAAATCCGCAACCGTGTAGTCGTATGCCGCTGCGGCCAGTCGGCGAACAAGCCCTATTGCGACGGGACGCACGCGGCGATCAAATGGCGCGACAATCTCGAAGGCGAACCCGTCGGCGAAACACTCCCCGAAAAGGTGTATTAACACGGCGACACAGTACTTTAAAACAAAAAGCGAACCTGTTCGAGGTTCGCTTTTTGCGGGTAGACCTTATCAAAAAAGGGGGCACGACCGATGGTCGCACCCCCGAAACAAACCCATAGCAGAGCTATTTTTTCTCCGGCTTGGCAATGGTCTCACGCATCTGCGTGTCGGCCATGATGTTCTTCATCTTGTAGTAATCCATAATTCCCAGGTTACCGTTGCGGAACGCCTCAGCCATAGCCAGCGGCACTTCAGCTTCGGCAAGGATCACTTTGGCGCGGGCATCCTGTGCCTTAGCCTTGTTCTCCTGTTCGAGCGCCACAGCCATTGCACGCCGCTCCTCGGCCTTCGCCTGGGCGATGTTCTTGTCGGCCTGAGCCTGATCCATCTGCAATTGGGCGCCGATGTTCTTGCCCACGTCGATGTCGGCGATGTCGATCGAAAGGATTTCGAAGGCCGTTCCGGCATCGAGGCCCTTTTCGAGCACTACGCGCGAAATAGAATCGGGATTTTCGAGTACGATCTTATGCGATCCGGCCGAACCGATCGACGAGACGATACCTTCGCCGACGCGGGCCAGCACAGTCTCCTCGCCGGCGCCGCCGACCAACTGCTTGATATTGGCGCGCACCGTAACGCGGGCCTTGGCAATCAACTGGATACCGTCCTTAGCCACAGCGGCCACGGGAGGCGTATTGATCACCTTGGGATTCACCGACATCTGCACGGCCTCGAACACGTCGCGGCCTGCCAGGTCAATGGCCGTCGCCATCTTGAAGTCCAGCATGATATTGGCTTTCTGGGCCGAAACCAGCGCATGAACAACACTCGTGACGTTACCGCCTGCGAGGTAGTGAGCCTCCAGTTCGTTGGGATTGAGGGACAGACCGGCCTTCGTGCTCTCGATCATCGACGAAACGATGGTCGAAGGCGGAACCTTGCGCCAGCGCATCAGGACCAGTTGCAGCAGGCTGATGCGTACGCCCGACACCAATGCCGAGAACCACAGTCCCACCGGAATAAAATAGAAGAGGAGCCAGATCGCAAAAAGGCTCACGAAGACGATCAGTACGATCATTCCACCCTGAAAATCCATAATTGAAGTTTATTTGATAGTTTTTACAATGACACTGAAATTCTCGAAGCCCACGACCTCGACATCGCGCTGCGGATCGACATACGCCCCGAGCGACTTGGCTTCGTAGGTGCGGCCCCCGATTTCGACCTTGCCCATCGGCGAAAGGCGCGAGACGGTCACGCCGCGGTCCCCAACCTGCAACTCCTCGGCGGGAGTGACCGGCATGCTCGACGAGCGGATCTCCTGTTTGAGCGAAAACCGCTGCCACGTCTTGGCCCGCAGGGAAATGACGGTGGCGATCAACGACAGCATAAGGATAACGACGATAACGACAGCGCCCGTCACAGAACCGAAATCGCGGAATGCGAGGTAAATCGAACTACCGTAGCAAACCAGCGACAGCAGAGCTCCGATCGACACACCGGGCAACAGGACCAATTCGGCCACCAGGAACAGCAGACCGAGGAAAACGAGCAATACAATATAGAACATCTCCATAGGGCTTGTAGAATATTGCACTAAAGATAGGGAAAAAATTCAGAACCCGGATGAATTTACCGATAAATTTCATCCGGGTTCCGATTTATTCTGTTATTTCGGCGACTTTCAGTTCCAGCGCCGTGTCCGCCAGCCGTATCGCCTCGGCCAAACGGTCGGCGACGGCCTTATCGTCGAAAGTCCCCACGACGAAGAGCTGGTTGCCCACGCGCGAAAGTTCGTAACCTTCGGCCGTTGCGGCAATCACCTCCTTCACGGCGTCCGACAAAGCGTCGGTCCCGGTGATCTCGACACGGTAGGCGATTTTCGGAGCCTCGGAGTCGTGCGAAAGGTTGCGCGCAACGCCGTCGGTCCAGACCACGATTTCAGGCCGCACGAACCCGTGTTTTTTCAGCATCGCCTGCGCCGCTTCGGCTTCGGCCAACGTGGCGAAACCGCCCGTGTAATAGCACCATTTGCCGTCGTCGTTGATCTGGTAGCACAACGGGTAGGCACCCCGGAAAGTCGCCGCGGCGCGCTTGGTATTGAACGTCCCGAGCAGGATGCGGTAGATCGTACCGTTCGCATAGACCTTGCACTCGGGAATCGGTTTCTGGTAGGAGTACATCTGTTTCGACAGGATGGCGACGCTGTCGTAATCGAGGAAGTAACGTTCCGCGACCTCGACTCTTGGCAGGCGGAAGTCGATGGATTTGAGCTGCGCCGCAACGCCGCGCAACGAATCGCGTGCGGCATCCAACGCCAGAACCTCAGCCACGGCGGTTTCGTAGTCGACAACGACCCGTTTGCGCAGGAAATAGTCCGCCACAGCGTCCGAGGCGGTCTCGCCCTGCAATGCCGTCAACTGCCGCGCAGCCTCCGAGAGCGCCTCCTCCTCGCGGGTCAGCACCTCCTCCTTACCCATCTTGTCGAGCAGGTAACCGTAGGCGTAACTCTTGTTGTCGAAGATATTATTCCACGTCACGGCGAGCGAGTCGGCCAGCGCATGGTTCAGGCCTTGCAAGGTCTTGTAGCGCTCGAAAACCTCCATCGCCTCAGCCTCGGTCTGCACCGCGGCATAGGTTTCGGCCAACTCCGTGAGCGTGCCGTGGTTGGCAAAAAAGCGGTTGACATAATCCACAGCCTGCAACTCCTGCTTCTGCGCCTCCCGCAGAGCGGCGTAATCCTCCGCAGGGAGATGTTCGCGGAAATAAAGGTTATCCACCAGGTTGCGGACCTTCAGCGAATCGGGAATCGCCGTCCCGGGACTTTTCTCAACCGGTCCCGCAGGCTGCTGCGCCGCACCGTTCAGGCTGGCGAGCACCCACTCCTGCTCGATGGTGTTGATGCGGTCGATCAGGCGGCCCTTGGCATTGCGGATTTCGAAGATTTTACCTTCGAGCTGCAAAATCTCCTGCGAATATTGCTGGCGTTTGGTAGGATCCTCGCGCAACTGCCGGCGCATCTGCTCCACGGCATTGACGATCGAATCCTCGCGAATCTGCAACTGCGCGTCCTGGTTCAGCAACGACATGTACTCGGCGTTGCCTTCCAGTCCTGCAATACGGGCCTCTACCTTAGGCTGTTGGGCCTGTAACGCGCCGACGGTCAGGAAAATCGCGCCCAGCGCGTATATGTAAATCTTGCGAAACATAGCTTGGGTTATCTCCACCATTTAATAAAAAAGATCTGTATGAGTCCGAAAATCTCCAGACGCCCCAGCAACATCAGCAGCGAATTGGAAATCTTGAACCCCGCGGGCATCGCCGAGAAGTTATCCATCGAACCGACCTGCCCGAAACCGGGACCGACGTTGCCCATCGAGGCCACAGCCCCCGAAAAACTGGTCGTCAGGTCAATGCCGAGCGCCGTGCCAAAGATTGTGCCGGCAAGTATGAACATCAGGTAGGTGACGATGAAGATCATCACCGCGTGCAACGCTTCGTTCTCCTGGATGATGCCGTCGAGGCGAATGCGGATAATCGCATTGGGATGCTGCTGCTGGCGCAGGCGCGTACGCATCATCTTCCCGGCCAGCACCAGGCGGTTGACCTTGATACCGCCCGCCGTCGAGCCCGCACAGGCGCAGACGATCGAGCCGAAGATCAGCAGGATGACGGCAAACGAGGTCCACGTATTGGAATCGGCCGTAGCGAATCCCGTCGTCGTCACCACCGACACGAACTGGAACATCGCATAGCGGAACGAAGCCGTCAGCGTGGGGTAGATGTCCGCGGCGAAAAGGCTGACGGCAATCAGCACGCCGCCCACGAGCAGCATCCCGAAATACCAGCGTGTCACCTCCGAGCGGAAGATGTTGTTGCGTTTGCCCGTCACCGTGGCATAGATCAGTCCGAAGTGAACGCCTGCGGTCGCCATCGTGAAAATCAGAATCGTGTCGATCATCGGGCTGTTGAAGTAGGCGACACTGGCGTTTTTGGTCGAAAATCCGCTCGTGGCGCATGCTGACATGGCATGGCAGAGAGCATCGAACCAGTTCATGCCCGCCATTTTGAGCAGCACGGTGGAGAGTACGGTAAGCCCCACATAGACCACCAGCAGAATCTGCACGATGATCTGCGCCCGGTAGCGGTAGTTGTCTTTGGCCATCGTCGAAAGCTCCACGTTGGAAAGCATCATCTTGCTGCGTCCCATCGAAGGCAGGACGACCAGCGCGAACATCACCACGCCCATACCGCCGATCCACGTCGACGCCATGCGCCAGAACTGCAATCCGCGCGGCAGGGCCTCCACGTCGTTCAGGATCGTCGACCCCGTGGTCGTAAGGCCCGAAACGCTCTCGAACCAGGCGTTCACCAGGCTGAACTCGCCGCCCCAGATCAGATAGGGGAACATCGACACGACGCAGGCCACGAGCCACGCCCCGACGACGATACAGAAACCCTCCTTGTTGGTGATCTGCTCGCGTTTGCTGACGAAGATCAGCGGAAACGCCCCCAGCAGGGCCGTGAGCAGCGAAGAGAGCAGCAGGGGATAAAACGCCGAATCCATACCGCTCAGGTAGGAGATTCCCGCCGAAAGCAGCATGAACATCGCAATGAAGAGCATCACGACTCCGACATATCGTAAAACCACATCTACCCGCATCGCCGCATCAGGATTTGGTCTGTTTGGAAAGGTTGATCAGGGAGTCGATCTTCTCCTTGAGTTCCAGCACCTCGTCCTTGAGGTCGCCCTTAACGGCGAAAGGCACGCGGAACGAAAGGTAGTCGCCCAGGCCCTTGTTCATCCGCTCGATGGGCGTCACGCAGTAGATCGACATGAAGTAGAAGAGCATCAGCACGATGGCGATCATCACCACCAGCGAGATCAGCACGGGCGTCACGGCCCGGTAGGCGTTCTTCTTCATCTGCTCGGCACGCGGAACCAGCGAACTCTGCGTCGAGGTCATATAACTCTTGATAGCCGCGGTGAGGCGGCCGTAGATCGCTTCGTATTCGTCGTTGTACCACTTGCCGCCCACCGAATCGACGCGCACCGTCTTGTGAGTCAGCGAATCGGGCCGTCCGGAAGCCCCGAAGGCGAGGAAGTTATCCGTCAAAAGGCGCAGTTCCGTCGTGGCAAAAGCCAGCGAATCGAGGAACGATTTTTCGAGCGCTTCGCTCTGGGCCACGAGCAGCGCGTTTTCGAGCCGCTCCAGGCTGGTGCGGCAAAGGCTGTCGCACGACCTGTCGCCGAAAACCGAAAGGTGGATGAGCGCGACATTCTGCTCATGTGCGGCATCGAGCATCTCCTTGGCCAGTTCGATATTCCGTTTGTTGG
Source organism: Bacteroidota bacterium (assembly GCA_023443765.1). Classification (GTDB taxonomy): domain Bacteria; phylum Bacteroidota; class Bacteroidia; order Bacteroidales; family Rikenellaceae; genus Alistipes. The sequence goes on from JAEZTA010000142.1 coordinate 42,171, forward strand.
CCTTGAGAATTTCACCCGTATCGCGGCTCAGGTGGCTCAGTTCGAGGAACGAGACCATGCCCGAAAAAAACAGCAGGCAGACGATGCTCAGAAATCCGACCGTCACCCGTTTACGCAAACCCGTCATAGCGTTTTAAATTTCTTTATCTGCAAAGATAGTGAAAGCCGGGTACAGCGCCAAATTTATTTGGGCTATGTCGGGGCGCATCCTATCCAAACTGAACTTCTTTTCGGTAAATATAATGAATTAATCCAGAATTTCGCCCAACAAATCGTGGGATTCATCCATCGCGCCGAGTTTCACGCGGCAGATGGCGTTGACTTTCGACCGGTCGTAGGGGACCTTCACCCGGCGGTAACTGCCCGTAAAACCGAACATCATCCCGTCGCGGCGCGTACTTTCGAAGAGCACCGTATCTTCCGTACCCGCGGCCCGGGCGCAGAATTCGCCGTGCAGCCGGTCGCAAAGCGCTTCCAGTTCGGCGACGCGCTGCGTAGCCACCGACGACTGCACCTTGCCGGGCAGGTCGACAGCCGGGGTTCCGGGACGCTCCGAGAAGGGGAAAATATGCAGGAATGCGGGTTCGAGCCCCGCCAGGAAGTCATATGTATTCCGGAAATCCTCCTCCGTCTCGCCCGGGAAACCGACGATCACGTCGATACCTATAAAGGCATCGGGCATCAGCCGCCTCACGGCCGCAATCCGTTCGGCGAAACGGGCCGTGGTGTAGCGGCGGCGCATCAGCCCGAGAATCCGGTCCGAACCGCTCTGGAGCGGAATGTGGAAGTGATGCTGGAATTTAGGCGATGTGGCGCAAAACGCGATGATTTCATCGGTCAGCAGGTTCGGCTCGATCGACGAAATGCGGTAGCGTTCAATCCCTTCCACCTCGTTGAGCGCCCGCAGCAGGTCGATGAATTTTTCGCCCGTCGTGCGACCGAAATCCCCCGTGTTGATACCCGTGATGACGATCTCCTTCTGCCCCTCGGCAGCGATCTGCTGCGCCTCGGCCACAAGGTCGGCAATAGGCAGGTTGCGGCTGCCTCCGCGGGCGTAGTGGATCGTGCAGTACGAGCAGCAGTAGTCGCACCCGTCCTGCACCTTGAGGAAGGCGCGCGTACGGTCGCCGCTCGAAAAGGCCGCGAAGAACGAAGTAAGCGAATCGGTGTCGCAGCTGTACACCTGCGCACAGCCTTTGCCGGACAGTTCAACCACCCGTTTAAATAATTCTCCTTTATCGTTGTTGCCCAGAACAATATCTACACCTTCGATCCCGGCTATTTCCTGCGGTTTGAGCTGGGCGTAACACCCCGTCACGGCGATGATCGCCCCGGGATTCCGGCGATGGAGTTTGCGGATCAGGTTACGGCATTTTTTATCGGCGTGCTCCGTGACGGAACAACTGTTGATGACGCAAATATCGGCTTCGGCCGTGGGGGCCACGCGCACGAAACCGCCGCGCTCGAACTCGCGGGCGAGGGTCGACGACTCCGAAAAATTGAGCTTGCAGCCCAAGGTATGAAAATTGACTCTGCGAGGTTGCATAGATTCGTTGTTTTCCGGCACGAAATTACGAAAACTGTGCGAAAGGAGGAGGCTTTTCCGATAAAAAAGCGTAAATTTGCGCGCAATTATAAGGAAGACATGGGATTTTTCAGCGACCTGATTCAATACGGCTACCTGGCCAATGCGCTCACGGCGTGCGTCCTCTCGGGCATAACGTGCGGAGTGATAGGCACCTATGTCGTCTGCCGCCGCATGGTATTTCTCGCAGGCGGAATCACGCACGCCTCGTTCGGCGGATTGGGCATCGCCTTCTACCTGGGAATCAACCCGATCGCCGGGGCAATGCTTTTCGCCGTGATGTCGGCGCTGGGCATCGAATGGGCAGGCAGCCGGGGGCGTATCCGCGAGGATTCGGCCATCGGCATCATCTGGTCGGTGGGCATGGCCGTCGGCGCGCTTTTCATGAGCCTGCGCCCGGGCTACACCTCAGGCGATCTGTCGGCCTACCTCTTCGGCAGCATCATAACGGTCACCGACAGCGATGTCACGGCGCTCTCCATATTGACACTGCTGATCATCGCAGGTGCGCTGCTGTGGCTGCGCCCGGTGATGTACGTGGCCTTCGACCGCGATTTCGCCCGCAGCCGGGGCATCCCGACGCGCGTGATCTCCTACCTGATGGCCGCACTCGTGGCTGTAACGATCGTACTTTCGATCCGCATCATGGGCATCGTGCTGCTGATCTCGCTCGTGACGATGCCCGTGGTGATCGTCAACACGCTTTCGCGTTCGTACCGCACTATCGCCTTTACCGCGCCGCTGGTCGCCGTCGCCGCCAACGTCGCAGGACTGGTCGCCAGCTACAATTTCGAAGTTCCGCCCGGCGCTGCCATAATATTTACGCTCACTCTTACGCTTATAATAGTAAAACTGTTATCTTTGCGTAGCAAAAAATTGCGATCCGCCGCATGAAAACCATTCACAGACTCGTTCTGAAGTCCTATCTGGGGCCTATGATCCTCACGTTCTTCATCGTCATGTTCGTGCTGATGATGAACATCGTATGGCGTTATATCGACGAGTTGGTGGGCAAGGGTCTGAGCGCAGGCATCATCATCGAGCTGATGACCTATTTCATGGCCAACATGATCCCGATGGGACTGCCGCTCTCGATGCTGTTGGCGGCGATCATGACCATGGGCAACCTGGGCGAGAATTACGAACTGCTGGCCATGAAGTCGGCCGGCATGTCGCTGATCCAGATCACCAAGCCGCTGATCATTCTGGTGAGCCTCGTTTCGATCGGCAGTTTCTTCATCGGCAACAACCTCGTCCCGAACGCCAACAAAAAGCTGTTCAGCACGCTCTACGATATCCGGCAACAGAAACAGGCCCTCGAATTCCAGGACGGACTGTTCTTCAACGGCATCGACAACATGTCGATCCGCGTAAGCCACCAGGAGCCCGACACCCACCTGCTGCGCGACGTACTGATTTACGACAACCGCGCCTCGAACGGCAACATGAACACCATCGTGGCCGATTCGGGTTACATCCGCCTTTCGGACGACAAACGGTTCCTGCTGGTAACGCTCTTCCACGGCGAGACCTACGAACAGACGCGCAACAGCCAGTGGTTCACGAAAAGCGCCCTGCGCCACCACACGTTCGACCTCCAGAAGCAGGTGATCCCCATGTCGGGATTCGCCATGGGGCGCACCGACGCCGACATGTTCTCCAGCAGCCAGACCAAGAACATCAGCGAGTTGCAGCACGACATCGACTCGCTCGAAATAAAGGTCAATGCCGCCACGACGAGTTCCTACGAACCGTTGCTGAAAGAGCAGATTTTCGTACGCGACAACTCCGTGCTGCCACTGCCCGACAGCCTGAAGGTGGACAAACGCCACTTCGGCAACCTGCTGGCGACCGATTCGGTCACCATGCTGCCGATACGCGACAAGGAACGGGTCTGGAACCAGGCCCGCACGCTGGCCAAGAACTCCCGCAACATGTTTGCATTCGACGAATCGACGGCCAAGGAGGCGCTCAACCAGTTATACCGCTCGAAGGTCGAGTGGCACAAAAAAATGTCGCTCCCGGTGTCGATCCTGATCTTCTTCCTGATCGGTGCGCCGCTGGGCGCCATCATCCGCAAGGGCGGCCTGGGCCTTCCGGTCGTGGTGTCGGTGATCTTCTTCGTGATCTACTACATGATCAGCCTCTCGGGCGAGAAACTGGCCAAGGAGGGCAACTGGGACGCCGTTTACGGCATGTGGCTGTCGACCTTCATCCTTACGCCGATAGCCATCTACCTCACCTACAAGGCCACCAACGACTCGGCGCTGCTCGACACGGACTGGTATGCCGGGAAGCTCAAGGCGCTGCGGGATAAACTGGCCCCGAAATTCAAGAAACTGACGAAAGCAATAAAACTCAAACGAAATGGCAAAAGAGACAATACTCAATAGCGTAGAAGAAGTCATCGAGGACTTCCGCATCGGCAAACCCGTTATCGTCGTCGACGACGAGGATCGCGAAAACGAGGGCGACTTCATCGTCGCGGCGGAGAAGATTACGCCCGAAATCGTAAACTTCATGCTCAAGGAGGGCCGCGGCGTACTCTGCGCCCCGCTGTCTGAGAAGCGCTGCGCAGAGCTGGGACTCAACATGATGGAGGAAAACAACACCTCGCTGCTGGGAACCCCCTTCACCGTGACGGTCGACCTGCTGGGCAACGACTGCACCACGGGCGTTTCGATCCACGACCGTGCCGCCACCATCCGCGCGCTGGCCAATCCCGCGACGCTTCCTACCGACCTGGGCCGCCCGGGACATATCAACCCCCTGCGTGCCCGGGACAAAGGCGTGCTGCGCCGCCCGGGTCACACCGAGGCCGCTATCGACCTGGCCCGTCTTGCCGGATTGCAGCCCGCAGGCGCGCTGATCGAAATCATGAACGAAGACGGCACGATGGCCCGCCTGCCGCAACTGGTGGAGATCGCCAAAAAATTCGACCTGAAAATCATCTCGATCGCCTCGCTGATCGCTTACCGCCTCCAGCAGGAGTCGATCATCGAAAAGGGCGTAACGGTTCCCCTGCCGACGGAGTGGGGCGAATTCCGCATCACCCCGTTCCGGCAGAAGTCGAACGGCGTAGAGCACGTGGCGCTGACAAAAGGGGAGTGGAGCGAGGACGAGCCCGTACTGGTACGCGTGCACTCGTCGTGCGCCACAGGCGATATTTTCGGCTCGTACCGCTGCGACTGCGGCGAGCAGTTGCACAAGGCGATGGAGATGATCGACAAGCAGGGCAAGGGCGCCGTCGTCTACCTCAATCAGGAGGGACGCGGCATCGGTCTCTGCAACAAGATCCACGCCTATAAATTACAGGACGAGGGCCTCGACACGGTCGACGCCAACCTCAAACTGGGCTTCAAGGCCGACGAACGCGATTACGGCGTGGGCGCCAGCATCATCCGCGAACTGGGCATCCGCCACATGCGTCTGATGACCAACAACCCGCTCAAACGGGCCGGACTGGAAGGTTACGGACTTTGCATCGACGAGATCGTGCCCATCGTGGTCGCCCCGAACCCGTTCAATGCGCATTACCTGGAGACCAAGCAGGAGCGTATGCACCACACGCTGGGGCTGGAGAAAAAATAATCCTGGCAACGAGCATCATCTTCCGCCTTTGGCGGAAACAAGTCCCCTCTCCGGAGGGGATTTTGGGTAAAGATCAGATTTGAATCCGCGGCCCCGGGCTGCGATTACAGCCGGCAGGATATAACGCCGGTCGATAAAACGGAAATTGATGAATAAAGCCAAAGACCTTCGTATCGTATTTATGGGCACGCCCGAGTTTGCCGTGCCGTCGTTGCGGGCGCTTGTCGCCGGCGGTTACAACGTCGTGGGCGTGGTCACGTCGCCCGATAAACCCGCCGGACGCGGACAGAAACTCCACCAGAGCGAAGTTAAAATCGCCGCGCTGGAACTGGGACTCCCCGTGTTGCAGCCCGAAAAGCTGAAAGCCCCGGAGTTTGTCGAGGCCATGCAGGCGCTGCAACCCGACCTGGGCATCGTGATCGCATTCCGCATGCTGCCTGAGGTGATCTGGAACATGCCGCGGCTGGGAACCTTCAACCTCCACGCCTCGCTGCTGCCCCAATACCGCGGGGCCGCGCCGATCAACTGGGCGATCATCAATGGTGAGACCGAAACGGGCGTCACGACGTTCCTGCTGAACCACGAAATCGACAAAGGCGGCATCATCGGGCAAATCCGGGTGCCGATCCTTCCCGAAGACAACATCGGCACGCTCTACGACAAGCTGATGACGACGGGAACATCGCTGGTGACCGAGACCGTCGACCGCATCGCAGCGGGGGACATCCGGCCCATCGAACAACAGTACGTCGACGAGGCGACGCTGCGCCCGGCTCCGAAGATTTTCAAGGAGGATTGCCAGATCGACTGGGCCAAACCGGGCCGCGGGATCGTGAATTTCGTTCGCGGACTGTCGCCCTATCCGGCAGCATGGACCGAGATGTACCGGGAGGGGAGCGACGAGGCGTCGAGCGCCAAAATCTTCGCGGCGACGTTCGAAGCCGCAGCCCACAGTGAAGCGTGCGGCGCGGTCCAGAGCGACGGGAGAACTTTCATCCGTGTGGCATGCGCCGACGGATGGATCGCCCTGGGTGAATTGCAGATAGCGGGCAAAAAACGGCTCGCAGTACGCGAATTGCTCCTGGGATGGCGCGACGTTCACCAGTACCGCTTCCGGAAATAGTATGAACTGCGCGTTGAAACCGCTGCGGGAGCATCCCGAATTACAGGAAGAAGCATCCCGGTGGTTCAGCGCCAGATGGGATATTCCTGTCGAAGCCTATCGCGAAAGCATCGGGGAGTGCGTCGCCCGGAAAACCGGGATTCCACAATGGTATGTGATGCTGAACGAACGGCAGGAGATCGTCGCCGGAGCCGGAGTTATCGAAAACGACTTTCACGACCGGAAAGACCTGAAGCCCAATCTATGCGCACTCTTTGTCGAAGAGGCATACCGGGGCAGGGGAGTTGCCCGGGAACTGCTGGATTCGATCCAAAAGGAGATGCGGGAGTTGGGATTTCCGACGCTTTACCTGGTAACGGACCTCACCGGATTTTACGAAAAATGCGGATGGCAATTCCTGACGACCGCATCCGGAGATGACGGCAATCCGATACGGGTATACATCGCGCAATAAAAACAGAGGCTTCCCAAAAAGGAAGCCTCTGTTGCATTAAAATCGAAGGCGCTATACCTTCTCACCGAGTTTTTGCTCGATCGTCTCCTTCGGCAGCGGTTTGGTGCAGAAGAACCAGTCGTAGCATTTGGCCCCTGCGGGAACCTGCTCCTCGTCGTCGCCCTTCATCGGCACGATCACCTCGTCGCCCGGATGCCAGTCGGCGGGGAGTGCGATGCCGAAGGCGTCGATGGTCTGCAGACCGACCAGTACGCGCTTGATCTCGTCGAAATTGCGGCCCAGCGCCAGCGGATAGTAGATCATCGCACGCAGGGTCCCCTTCGGGTCGACGAAGAAGACGGCGCGCACGGCAGCGGTCTGGCTCTCGCCCGGCTGGATCATGCCGTAGAGCGTCGCAACCTTCATCGAAACGTCGTCGATGATCGGGAAAGCGACCTTTATGTCTTTCATGCCTTTGTATTCGATCTTTTCGCGGATGGTCTTCAACCACGCAATATGGCTGTTACGGCTGTCTACCGAAAGGCCGACCAACTCGCAGTTCAAGGCCCGGAATTCTTCGGTGCGGGCTCCGAACGTAAGTATTTCGGTCGTACAGATCGGCGTAAAATCGGCAGGGTGGCTGAAAAGAATCACCCATTTGCCTTTGTAATCGGCCGGGAAGCTGATCTTCCCCCGTGTCGTCATCGCTTCGAATGCCGGAACCGGCTCGCCCAGCCGCGGCATCTGCTGTTCGTTCTTTTCCATAAATCAGAGTTTTAAAAGTTTAATACCCGGACACGCAAAGTTGATGCCCCGAATATTCCATTTTCCAAGATACGAAATTTGTCGGCTCGTTGTCCACCGTTTTTCCACCCCACACGGAAGCGTATACACAAACGACGGTTTCGGATAGGCGGGCAGCATTTCCGGACTTCCGAATAAAATAAAAAGACATCCGATTTCATTCCTCCGGAAAGATTTGTATATTTGTAAAAGAAACCCCTAAACCTGGTGCCTATGATCAGATAACCAGCCGAATTCAACCCGATCGAACTGCGCCGCGGCATTCCCGGCGCATACATATAAAAAGCGTTAGCTTTATTTCTTGCTATTGAAACTTCGACAATTTCACAGCTGACAAGAGTAAAGTGTAAACGCTCACGTTTCTACGTGGGCTTTACTCATTTATTTGTCAGCAAGGTAGTCGAAGACCTCAATAGCAAATAAAGGTTTAGCCTGCGTTTTTTATATGCCTGTCCCAAAAGTCTATCATTAAATCAACGACACTCCATGAAAACAAAATTCTTTTTACTCATAGGCATATTCACCCTTGCGCTGACCGCCTGCGGAGGCGACGACAACGGCGACGACCCGACGAAACCGCTGGACGACGCCACAATTTCCTTTACGAAAATGGCGAACTGCCCCGATGCGGAGGTAGACCAGGCAATCGTCTGGAAGGATGCAATTTATTATGTGAATCGCACCTCTTTTCTGCGCTATACTCCGGCAAGAAACGAGTGGCAAAGCCTCACACCCGCTCCCTCCACCAACCTGTTCGTATGGCAGGATAAACTGTATTGTCCCAACAGTAATTTAGATTTCTATGTCTATTCTGCCACAACAGAAGCATGGGAACCGACAACGGATATTGCAGCAATAACAGACAATAACTTCGGAAAAATCTTAAATATAGGAAATACATTGTTCCGTATCGGTAATAGTGGATATTATTGTATGTTTTATCAATCCGACAGTCGAGAATGGAAATATTTTGACGGTCAATACAGTACATGTAGTTTCCCTTTTGAATATTCATGCGAAATCGAAGGAAAAGGATATAGTTTCGTCGGAATCTACTTATTTGACCCTGAAACCCGGATAACTTCCTTAAAAGTAAATATTCCAAGCAGAGGCGGCACGATTTCAGGTTGCCTGTATAATCAACGGCAAATGCTATACTCCCAATGTTCTGTTTCCCGCTATGACAAGGA
>JAEZTA010000151.1 GCA_023443765.1 Bacteroidota bacterium
CCCCCGGGAATAACAGACCAAGACCGGCAACAGGCAACAATCCCCGCTTCGGACGCAGGCCGCCCGAAAAGGAGAATCCCCACCGCATCAACGAACAGATCACGGTTCCCGAGGTGCGTCTGGTGGGCGACAACGTCGAGCAGCCATTGGTGCTTCCGATCCGCGACGCGCTGCGTCTGGCGGAAGAGATGGAACTCGACCTGATCGAAATCTCGCCCAAGGCCGAGCCGCCCGTATGCCGCATCGCCGATTACCAGAAGTTCCTCTACCAGCAGAAGAAGAAGGCCAAGGAGCTGAAGGCCAACCAGACGAAAGTCGTCGTGAAGGAGATCCGATTTGGCCCCCAAACCGACGACCACGACTACAACTTCAAGCTCAAGCACGCGCAGAACTTCCTCAAGGAAGGGGCCAAGGTTAAGGCCTACGTTTTCTTCCGCGGCCGCTCGATCGTCTTCAAGGAGCAGGGCGAAATCCTGCTGCTGCGCTTTGCCACGGACCTCGAAGAGTTCGCCAAAGTGGAGACGATGCCGAAGCTCGACGGCAAGAAGATGAACATGATGCTCGCGCCCAAAGTCAAGAAATAGCGACAAGGCGAGAGCGGCATACTGCCGCAGGCAGGACATAAAAACAACAAGCACAAGACGAATGTATTCGGATTGTGTATTGTTGTTTTGTGTTTACCGCAAAGCGGTATGCTACCGGGCCGCGAAAGCTATTCACGGAGCACGGAATACCGGGCGGAGGCAAGGTATGCGACGCAAATCGCACCGGAACAAGCCTCGGGCATACACTTAAAACAACGACCGCGGGCGGATTTCTCCGGACCGCAGGTTGTTGTTTTTGCGTCTTGAGAAGAACGCGTCTGCGGACAACGACCCGCCGAAAACCGGTTACCCCGGGATTGCATAGTATTTTGATTTTGTATACCTTTGTGACAATGATTACGCCGGACGACATATTCCGCATTGCGGACAAGGCTGTTTTCGACGCTGCGGCGCTGGAAATATTCCGGCGCCAGGCCCGCGATTGCGCCCCCTACCGCGAATACCTCGACCGGATCGGCGTCCGGGCGGAGTGCATCGACGCGCCGGAAAAGATTCCGTACCTGCCCATCGAACTGTTCAAGACGCACACGATCTATTGCGGAGAGGTGCCGCCCGAGGTGGTTTTCACCTCCTCGGCCACGACGGGCATGACGCCCTCGCGCCACCCGATGCGTTCGTTGGCGCTGTACGAACAGGCGTTCCGCACGGCGTTCCGGGGCTTTTACGGCGATCCCGCCGGGCTGAGCCTCTACGCCCTGCTGCCCAACTACCTGCGGCGCAAAGGCTCGTCGCTGGTCTACATGGCCGACCGGCTGATCGCCGACTGCGGTTCGGGCGGATTTTACCTCGACGACTACGACGCCCTGCTGGCCGCTATGGAACGGGACCCGAAACCGAAAATCCTGCTGGGCGTAAGCTACGCGTTGTGGGACCTGGCGGAACGCTACGCTCCGAAGCTCCCGGACACGATCGTGATGGAAACAGGCGGCATGAAGGGCTACCGCGAGGAGATTCCGAAGGAGGAGTTCCACAAAATCCTCTGCGACGCCTTCGGGGTCGGGGAGATTCATTCGGAATACGGCATGGCCGAGCTGACCTCGCAAGCCTATTCGTCGGGCGGCAATGTGTTCCGCTGCCCGGGCTGGATGCGCGTCACAGCACGCGATGTCAACGACCCGTTCGACCTGCTCCCGGCCGGAACCCGCGGCGGGCTGAACATCGCAGACCTGGCCAACTGGTGGTCATGCGCCTTTATCCAGACGCAGGACGTGGGCCGCGTCGGGGCGGACGGGGCGTTCGTCGTCGAAGGCCGCATCGACCATTCGGACATCCGGGGGTGTAACCTGCTGGTGCAGTAGAATTTGGGACCGTCGGTGTTTCCAGACGGTGAAAAGATACATACGTTTAATTACAGAAACCGATGAAGACCGTCGCATTCGTTCCCATCCGGCTCAACAGCCAGCGCGTCGTGGGCAAGAACCTCCGCCCGCTGGGCGGGTTGCCACTGATGTGCCACATCCTGAAAACCCTGACTGCCGTGGAGGGCATCGACGAAGTGTATGTCTTTTGCAGCGACGAGAGCATCCGCGAATTGCTGCCCGAAGGGGTTCGGCTGCTGCGCCGCGACCCGTCGCTGGACAGCGATACGACGCTCGGAAAAGAGATTTACGACAGTTTCACGGAAAAGGTCGAGGCGGACCTTTACCTGCTGGCACACGCCACTTCGCCTTTCATCCGCGCGGCGACCATTGCCGAAGCGCTCGGTAAAGTCCGCTCGGGCGAGTTCGACTCGGCATTCAGCGCCGAGGAGATACGAACCTTCGCGTGGTTCGGCGGCAAACCGCTCAACTACGCCCTCGACAACATTCCCCGCACGCAGACCATCGAACCGGTTTACATCGAGACCAGCGCCTTCTTCCTCTTCTCGCGCGAGCTGTGGCGGGAGCGGGGCCGCCGCATCGGCGAACGGCCTTACATGGCCGTCGTGGACCGCATCGAAGGACTGGACATCGACTACCCCGAGGATTTCGCCATGGCGGAGATCATCGCGGCGAGCCGGACGTTGCCGGGATAGAAAAAGGGTGGTTGCAAAACCACCCTTTGTTTATTCTGTATCGCGCTCATAAGCGTCAATCAATGATCCCCTGGTCCGGTTGATGATCCGCGCCCCAAGCGAACGGGCATAGTCGCGCAGCACCTCGTGGCCGCGGAACAATTCGGCGACCTCCGCCAGATAAACGGCCATCGTATAGGGCCGGTGGGGAACTTTCTGGAAAATGGGTTTCGGGGCGGCCGGGGCATCGTCGTAATAGTGCCCATCGGCCCGGCAAAGGCGGTTCTCGTCGTCGACGCACAGGCCGTCGAGCAGCGTATGGTCCACGCCATAGAGTTCCAGCGTCTTATACCCCAGCAACAGGGCCACGTATTCGCAAACCTGCACCACGGTCCCGAAATTGGCGCTTCCGAGGCCGTGACGGAAGAGCCAGAACTCCACGCTCCGAAATCCCGAATAAACCTGCGTATGGAACTTTACAATGCGGATATTCGGATTGGGCAGCGCCGCTCGGTAGTCGAACCGCTCGGGGTTGTAATACTGTACGTAGAGGTTCATCGGCCACGTCACCCGCTCGTTGAGCACCCGGTAAAGCTCCGCGACGCGGTCGCGATAGGCGCTGTCGCGGAAGAACATCGGGTCGGAAAGCACGTAATAGGCCGGCTGCAGCGTCGTAAAGCGGTCGTCCAGCGCAAAATAATTGACAGCCATGACATCCTTCGCCTCGTGTTCGCCCTGCGCGATCAGCCGCGGCAGGTCTTCGGCGAGCGAAGGCCCGTTGCCGAGGATCACGACCGAAGGCTTCGGTTCCCCGACCGTCCCGGCACGGCGGATGTAGTTGCGGAAATTCTCCTTCACAGCCATTATGGCGAAGTACAGCGCCGTGTCGAAGCTGTTGCGGACGAATGCGATGATTTTCTCGGATGCGGTCATCGGACTGGTTTTATTTGCAAAAGTAGCAAAAGATCAATATCTTCGCAACAAAACCCGGCAGAACAGATGTCAGAACACCCTATTTCGGTCGTCATACCCCTCTACAACAAACAACGCGAGATCGGCGAAGCCGTGCGCTCGGCACTGGCGCAAACCCTCCCTCCCCGGGAAATCATCGTCGTGGACGACGGATCGACCGACGGCAGTGCCGAGGTCGTACGCGCGATCGGGTCGCCGCTGGTGCGGCTCGTCTCGCAGCCCAATGCCGGGGTATGCGCTGCACGCAACCACGGCATCGAAGAGGCGACGGGCGAATACATCGCCCTGCTGGACGCCGACGACGCCTGGGAACCGGGATTCCTCGCCGAAATCACAGCCATGATCGAAGAGTTCCCCGGCTGCGGCATCTACTGCACGGTTTTCAACATCGTCAGCGAAGAGGGGCTCTGCCCGGCGCCGACACCGACAGAGCGCGGCATCGTCGCCAACTTTTTCCGCGACTCGGCCCACCGGTACATCGCCATTCCGTCGGCAAGCTGCATTCCGCGGCGCGTTTTCGACAACGTGGGGCTGTTTCCCGACGGGATGAAGATCGCCGAGGACCTCCACATGTGGATCCGCATCGCCCGCCGTTACCCGGTCTGTTTCTCGCCCGAACGGCTGGTCCGTTACTCGCGGGTCGCGTCGAACCGCTCGGCCACGAGCTATACTCCCGAACAGACAGTCTATTCGTTCGAGGAGTTGTACAACCCCGATGCCTCCGAAGAGGACCGGGAGTTCGTAGCCCGCGCCGCACTGGGAAAAGCCCTCGTCATAAGCGCCAAAGGCGGCACGAAGGAGGCCGCCCGCGCCGCCCGGTTCTTCGCCTACACGAAAACCTACCGCCGCACGCTGCGTAAAGTCCGGTTCCTGAATGCCCTGCCCGCCAGCTGGCGCGGCCCCGTGATCCGGTTTTACAATGCGCTGGCCTGGCGCCTCGCCCGCAAAGGACTCTAAAACGAAACCCATGAAATACCTCTTACAAACCCTGCTGTTGCTGGCTGTCGTCACGGGCTACGCCCAGCAGACTCCCGACTACACGCTGCGTTCGGGCGACATCGAACGCTCGTACAAACTCCACCTTCCGGAAGGGCTGCCCGACGGCGCTCCGCTGGTCATCGTCCTCCACGGCTACGGAGGTCATGCCCGGCCCGAGAGTTACGGGCTGAACGAGGTTGCCGACCGCCACGGCTTCGCCGTCTGCTACCCGCAGGGCGAGAAGGACGGGCGGGACAAGACCTGCTGGAATGCCGGTTACCCGTTCCAGGCCGGAATGACCATCGACGACGTGCAGTTCATCACCGAGCTGGTCGCCCATTTGCAGCAGAAACACCGCCTGAGCCCGCACAACGTCTTCTGCACCGGCATGTCGAACGGCGGCGAGATGTGCTACCAGCTGGCCGTACAGCGACCCCGACTGTTCGCCGCCGTAGCGCCCGTCTCGGGGCTGATGCTCGAATGGCTCTACCGGGCCGACGACTCGACGGTCCCCGTGCCGTTGTTCGAGATACACGGCACTGCCGACAGGACCTCCGCCTGGGAGGGCGACCCGGATAACAAGGGTGGCTGGGGCTCCTACCTCCCCGTGCCGCTGGCCGTACACCACTGGGCCTCGAAAGACCGCTGCAACCGCATCGAGTGCGACACGCTTCCGGTCGGGAATCCCGAAACCGGGCACCGCGTCGTCGCGCACCGTTTCACGGGCGGCACCGACGGCTGCGAAGTCTGGCTCTACGAGGTGATCGGCGGCAAGCATTCGTGGTTCTTCGACGGCGACCTCGACACCGGCGAGGAGTTGTGGAAGTTCTTCAGCAAATACATCCGCTAAACAAAAAAAGGGTTCCCTCGTAATGGGAACCCTTTTCGTTTTACAGGACGGCTTTAGTTCGCAAACGTCAGCCCATCCTTCCCGGCGTCGATCGAGATCGGCTTGCTGCGGTCGACCTCGCCCGCAAGAATCCGCTTCGAAAGGTCGTTGACCACGTAGCGCTGGATGACACGCTTCACAGGGCGTGCTCCGTAGAGCGGATCGTAACCCGCGGCGGCAATCCATTCGCGCGCCTTGTCGCTGTACTCCAGGCTGATGCCGTTCTCCGAAAGCATCTTGCGCACGATACCCAGCTGGATGTCGACAATGCGTTCGATGTCCTTGTGCGTCAGCGGTTCGAACATCACGATCTCGTCGATACGGTTCAGGAACTCCGGTTTGAGCTGCTGTTTCAGCAGGTCGATCACCGCCAGGCGGGTCCGCTCGACCACCTCTTCGGACAGTTTCTTGCCGTTGAACGCCTCGGCGAAATTCTCCTGGATCACCTGCGATCCCATGTTCGAGGTCATGATGATGATCGTATTGCGGAAGTCCACCGTGCGGCCCTTGTTGTCGGTCAGGCGACCGTCGTCGAGCACCTGCAGCAGGATGTTGAAGACATCGGGATGCGCCTTCTCGATCTCGTCGAGCAGCACGACCGAATAGGGCTTGCGGCGCACAGCTTCGGTGAGCTGGCCGCCCTCGTCGTAACCGACGTATCCCGGAGGCGCTCCGACGAGCCGCGACACGGCGTGCCGCTCCTGGTATTCGCTCATGTCGATACGCGTCATCATCTGGTCGTCGTTGAACAGGAACTCCGCGAGCGCCTTGGCCAGCTCGGTCTTGCCGACACCCGTTGTTCCGAGGAAGATGAACGAGCCGATCGGCTTGCGAGGGTCGTTCAGCCCGGCGCGCGAACGCCGTACGGCATCGGAAATGGCCGCGATAGCCTGCTCCTGCCCGATGACGCGCTTGTGCAGTTCGTCCTCCATGTGCAGCAGTTTTTCGCGCTCCGAAGCCAGCATGCGCGTCACGGGAATGCCCGTCCAGCGCGACACCACTTCAGCGACATCCTGCGCATCGACCTCCTCCTTGATCATCGAACCGCTGGCCGAAGCGAGTTTGTACTCCTCCTGGAAAGCGGCGATCTCCTTCTCGGCCTCCTGAATCTTGCCGTAACGGATTTCGGCCACCTTGCCGTAATCGCCCTGGCGTTCGGCCTGCTGGGCCTCGATCTTCAGGTGCTCGATTTTATCCTTATTTTCCTGAATTTTCCTGAGCAAATCGCGCTGGCCCTGCCACTTGGCGCGCATCTCGGCGTCACGGGCCTTCAACTCCTCGATCTCCTTCGTCAGCAGCGCCACGCGTTCCTTATCCTTCTCGCGGCGGATGGCCTCGCGCTCGATTTCGAGTTGGCGCACCCGGCGGTCGAGCGTATCGATCTCCTCGGGCACGGAGTTCATCTCCAGGCGCAGCCGCGAGGCAGCCTCGTCCACGAGGTCGATGGCCTTGTCGGGCAGGAACCGCGAGGTGATGTAACGCGTCGAGAGTTCGACGGCCGCCACGATGGCCTCGTCCTTGATCCGCACCTGGTGGTGGTTCTCGTAACGCTCTTTCAGACCGCGGAGGATCGAAATGGCGTCCTCATGCGTAGGCTCGTCGACCATCACCTTCTGGAAACGGCGTTCGAGGGCCTTGTCCTGCTCGAAGTATTTCTGGAACTCGTCGAGCGTCGTAGCGCCGATGGTCCGCAGTTCACCGCGCGCAAGGGCCGGTTTGAGGATGTTCGCGGCATCCATTGCACCCGACGACTTGCCGGCGCCGACCAGCGTATGGATTTCGTCGATGAAGAGCAGGATTTCGCCCTCGCTCGAAGTCACCTCCTGCACGACGGCTTTCAGGCGTTCCTCGAATTCGCCCTGGTATTTGGCCCCGGCGATCAGGGCGCCCATGTCCAGCGAGTAGATGACCTTCGATTTTAGGTTCTCGGGCACGTCGCCGTCGATGATACGCCGCGCAATCCCCTCGGCGATAGCGGTCTTACCTACACCCGCCTCACCCACGAGGATCGGGTTGTTCTTCGTGCGCCGCGAGAGGATTTGCAGTACACGGCGAATCTCCTCGTCACGGCCGATGACCGGATCGAGTTTGCCGCTCCGGGCCTGCTCGTTCAGGTTGATGGCATACTTGCCCAGCGCATCGAACTGCTGCTCGGAGGTCTGCGAATCGACCGTAGCTCCCTTGCGGAAGGTGCGGATCGCTTCGACCAACTCCTTCTCCGTTGCGCCGTTACGCTTGAGAATGTCGGCGGACTGCCCGCGCTCGGACACAAGGCCCAGCAACAGGTGTTCGACCGAAGCGTATTTGTCGCCGAAGTTTTTCGTGAAATCGACGGCCCGCTGGATCACCTTCGAGGTGTCCTGCGCAAAGAACTGCTCGCCGCCTCCCTCGACGCGCGGCAGCGAACCCACGGCCCGCTCGACCTCGTCGCGCAGGGTACGCGCATTCACGCCCACACGTCCCAGAAGGAACGTCGAAAGCGAATCGTCCTCGCGGACCAGCACCGCGAGCAGATGAAGCGGCTCGACAGCCTGCTGTCCCCGCTCCCGCGCCAGGTTGAGCGCTGCCTGCAACGCCTCCTGCGCTTTAATAGTTAACGTGTTGATGTTCATAGTATGTGTTTTTTAGAATTATCGCTATACGAATACGTATTCAGCAAAACACCTGCCAACCCGGGATTTACGCCAGAGTGTCATTTTCTGACACAAATGATCTGACAAAAGCCGCCAAAATGACGGGTTGCGAAACGGAATAATTTTGAATTATGAATCATGAATTATGAATTATTCGCTATCTTTGCATCACTATGAGTGATTTCATCGTCAGCGCACGCAAATACCGCCCCGCGACCTTCCGTTCGGTCGTCGGGCAGAAACATATCACCTCGACGCTCCAGAACGCCATCGAGCGCGGCCAGTTGGCCCACGCCTACCTCTTCTGCGGTCCCCGCGGCGTAGGCAAGACCACCTGTGCCCGCATCTTCGCCAAGGCCATCAACTGCCTTGCGCCCAGCGGTGCCGAGGCCTGCAACGAATGTGAATCGTGCCGTTCGTTCAACGAGGGACGGTCGCTCAACATTCACGAGCTGGACGCCGCGTCGAACAACTCGGTGGAGGACATCCGCACGTTGATCGAGCAGGTGCGCATCATCCCGCAGGTGGGGCGTTACTCGGTGTTCATCATCGACGAGGTCCACATGCTCTCGGCCGCGGCCTTCAACGCCTTCCTCAAAACGCTTGAAGAGCCGCCCGCCCACGCCATCTTCATCCTGGCGACAACCGAGAAGCACAAGATCATTCCGACCATCCTCTCGCGCTGCCAGATCTACGATTTCAACCGCATCCGCGTCGAGGATTCCGTCGAATACCTCAAATACATCGCCTCGCAGGAGGGCATCACTGCCGACGAAGAGTCGCTGAACCTGATCGCCCAGAAAGCCGACGGCGGTATGCGCGACGCATTGTCGATGTTCGACAAGGCCGTATCGTTCTGCGGCATGGCGCTCGACTACCGCAACGTGGCCCAGACGCTGAACGTCCTGGACTACGACACCTATTTCGGCGTCACGGAGATGCTGCTCGCAGGCAACTACGTCGATGTGCTGGTCACCTTCGACTCGGTATTGTCGAAAGGTTTCTCGGGCCAGACCTTCATGGCGGGCATGAACCGCCACATGCGTGACCTGTTGATGGCCAAGCGTCCCGAGACGCTGCGGCTGATCGAAATGACCGGAACACTGCTCGAACGATACCGGACGCAGGCGGGCGCCTGCAGTGTCGAGTTCCTGTTCGGAGCCATCTCCGTTCTGACGGAGCTCGACGGGAAGATCCGGCAATCGTCGAACCAGCGATTGCTTGTCGAGCTGGGTCTGATGAAAATCGCGGGGCTCGGCCAAAAAAAAAATGACACCCTGACATCTTCCGGGGAGTATCCGCTTCCCGAACTGACACCCCGTACAGCGGCAACGACCGCTCCGGCAGCACCTGCGGCCCCCGCGCCCACGGCACAACCGCAGGCAGCCCCGGCAGTCGCCCCCGTTCCGGCAGCAACGCCTGCTCCGTCCGTCCCGCAGCAACCCGCTGCGGTTCAGCCTGAGCCGGTCGCCGCGCCCGCTACCCCGCCCCCTGCGGCAGAGCCGCGCGAAGCAGCACCGGCACAGCCCGCTGCCGCTCCGGCTGCGCAAGCCGAGGCGCCGAAACCAGCTCCCCAGCCCGTCCGGCGGCCGCTGATCTCGGGAACGTCCCTTTCGGAACTGCTCGCCTCGGCCAGCGGCGATCCGGACGAAGAGTCCGCAGAGGACGAATTGTCCGAGCCGGAAGCCGTGGCGATCGACCCCGAGTGCGAACGGAAACTGGTGCGCTCCCGGGAGAAGATCCTGAACCTCATCAAGGAGCGACGGCCGCGGTTCGTCCCGGCCTTCGAGCTGATGACCGTGCGGGACAACACGATTTCGCTGAGCGTGCCGACGAGCGAACTGCGCGAGGAGATTCTCCGCAGTAAGACGGGCATGCTGATGCGTATCGCCGAACTGGCGGACATCACGGGAGCGATCGAACTGGAAGTCGTCGTCAACGAGCAGATACGGGCCGCCCGCCCGATCAAACTCGAAGACCGGGTGAAACACATGACGGAGAAAAACCCGCTGATCGCGGAACTCCGCCAGGCGTTGGATTTGGAAGTAGAATAGTAGTCCGCCCGCTCAGGAAGCGGGATTTATGGGCGGCAGAATGTTGTGTGAGGTAAAATCACCATCTGCGCCCGAAAGGAAAGTAATTGAAAGAATAGGAAAAATAACATGTCAACAAAGAATTTCATCGAAGAACTCGAATGGCGCGGCATGGTCCACACGATCATGCCCGGCGCGAAGGAACAACTCGAAAAAGAGCTGACGACGGCTTACCTGGGCATCGACCCCACGGCCGACTCGCTGCATATCGGCCACCTGGTGGGCGTGATGATCCTCAAGCATTTCCAGATGTGCGGCCACCGTCCGCTGGCCCTCATCGGCGGTGCGACGGGTATGATCGGCGACCCCTCGGGCAAGTCGCAGGAGCGCAACCTGCTCGACGAAACGACGCTGCGCCACAACCAGGAGGCGATCAAACGCCAGCTGGCAAAACTGCTCGACTTCGAATCGGACGCTCCGAACGCGGCACAGATGGTCAACAACTACGACTGGATGAAGGAATTCACGTTCCTCGATTTCATCCGCGACATCGGCAAGTGTATCACCGTCAACTACATGATGGCCAAGGATTCGGTCAAGAAGCGTTTCAACGGCGAGGGCGACGGCATGTCGTTCACCGAGTTCACCTATCAGTTGGTACAGGGCTACGACTTCCTGCACCTCTACGAGACGATGAACTGCAAAATCCAGCTGGGAGGCGCCGACCAGTGGGGCAACATCACGACCGGCACGGAGCTGATCCGCCGCAAGCTGGGTTCCGAGGCAGAGGCCTTCGGCATCACCTGCACGCTGATCACCAAGGCCGACGGCACGAAGTTCGGCAAGACCGAGGGCGGCAACGTATGGCTCGACCCGCGTTACACCTCGCCCTACAAGTTCTACCAGTTCTGGCTCAACGTCAGCGACGACGACGCCAAGCGTTACATCAAGATTTTCACGCTGCTGGACCGTGAGACCATCGACGCGCTCATTGCCGAGCACGACGCGGCTCCCCACCTGCGCGTATTGCAGAAGCGTCTGGCACAGGAGATCACGACGATGATCCACTCCAAAGAGGAGTACGAAAAGGCCGTCGAGGCCTCGGCGATCCTCTTCGGCGGAGCCACGTCGGAGGCTTTGCACCGTCTCGACGAGCAGACGCTGCTGCAGGTGTTCGAAGGCGTGCCGCAATACCGCATCGCCCGCGCCGAACTGGGGCTGCCGTTCATCGACCTGTGCGCCGAGAGGAGCGACATCTTCCCCTCGAAAGGCGAATGCCGTAAGATGGTACAGGGCGGCGGCGTGTCGCTCAACAAGGAGAAAGTCGCCGACGCAATGCGTCCGGTGACCGAAGAGGACCTGATCGCGGGCAAATACCTGCTCGTGCAGAAAGGCAAGAAGAACTACTACCTCGTGATCGCCGAGTAGGATGGAATACCGCATCGTTCTCCAACGCATGGAGTTCCGGGCGCTGCATGGCTGCTACGAACTCGAACGAAAGGTCGGCAACCGCTTTACGGTCGACCTGGAAATCACGGCCGAACTGGGCAACGTGGCCGCCGAGGACAGCGTCGAACAGGCGGTCAACTACCTCACGGTCTACGAAGTCGTTTCGCTCCAGATGCGCATTACGCAACGCACGATCGAACGCGTGGCAATGAACATCATCGAAGCGGTTTACGCCTCTTTCCGGCAAGTCCGGCACGTAAAATGCACCGTCTCGAAACTGGCGCCCCCGCTCGGCGGCAAACTCGAAAAGGTAAGCGTCGTACTTGAGAAATAAAAACACACGCGCACGCATTGCGTGCGCGTGTGTTTTTCAAATAGGACCGATATGCATCATTCACACGGCCGCGCCACCCTGGGCGGCAAATTGAGCGCCGTACTCGTTGCGGCGGGAAGTTCCGTGGGACTGGGAAACATCTGGCGGTTCCCCTATGTCGCCGGTGACAACGGCGGCGGAGCCTTCCTGGTAATTTACATCCTCTGCGTCCTGCTGCTGGGACTCCCGATCATGGTGGCCGAATTTTCGGTCGGACGCGCCTCGCACCGCAATGCCGTAGGCGCCTACCGGGCGCTCGACCCCAAATGGAGTTTCCTGGGTTACAACGGCGTCGTGGCGGCGTTCCTGATCCTGGGCTTCTACTTCGTGGTTTCGGGATGGACCGCCGAATACATGGTCCACTCCGTAACGGGCAGCCTGGCCAAATACACCACCGCCGACGAGTACAAAAATGTCTTCGAGACCTTTATCCAAAACCCGTGGCGCCCCGTGGTTTACACCTCGCTCTTCGTGCTGGCCACGCATTTCGTGATCGCAATGGGCGTACAGAAAGGCATCGAACGTTCGGCCAAGGTGCTGATGCCGCTGCTGTTCATCATCCTGATCGCGTTGTCGATTCACTCGCTGCTGATGCCCGGCGGCGAAGAGGGCCTCCGGTTCCTTTTCAAGCCCGACTTCTCGAAGGTAGGCCCCTCGACGGTCCTCGTGGCGCTGGGACAGGCTTTCTTCTCGCTTTCGATCGGCATCGGCACGATGGTCACCTATGCCTCCTATTTCAAACCCGACACCAACCTGCGCCATACGGCGCTGAATGTCACAATCCTCGACACGCTGGTCGCCATACTGGCCGGCGTGGTGATCTTCCCGGCGGTTTTCAGCGTGGGCATCGAACCCTCGTCCGGCCCGTCGCTCGTGTTCATCACCCTGCCGGGCATCTTCAACTCAATGCCGCTGAGCATGGTCTGGTCGTCGGTATTCTTTCTGCTGCTGGTCGTTGCTGCACTTACCTCGACCATCTCTTTACACGAAGTCATCACCGCCTACCTGCACGAAGAGTGGCACCTGAGCCGCAAAGGGGCTGCATGGGCCACGACGGGAGCCTGCATGGTGCTGGCAGCCGTGGCATCGCTGTCGCTGGGTGTGCTGGGCAACTGGCGCATCTTCGGGCTCAGCGTCTTCGACTCGCTCGACTTCCTCACCGCCAATATCCTGCTGCCCGCCGGCGGGTTCTTCACCTGCATCTTCGTCGGCTGGCGGCTTGACCAAAAGATCCTCAAAGCACAGATCAGCAACGACGGCACGCTGAAGTTCCGCATCTACGGGGTCTTCATCTTCCTGCTGCGCTACGTCTGTCCGGCGGTACTGCTGCTCATCTTCCTGGATAACCTGGGACTCTTCTGACACGCCTAACGTATAACCCAAACTACTATCATGAAACGACTTACACTTTTATTGCTGTTCTGCGGACTCGTCGCCGCAGTCGCCGCACGCCCGATCCGGGGTACGGTGAAATGCGACGGGAAGCCCCTGGCAGGCGTCGCCGTCACGGACGGTTACACCTTTGCCGAAAGCAATGCTGAGGGCGCATTCGCGTTCGACGCCGACGACGAAGCCCTGTTCATCAGCCTCGTGACCCCGTCGGGCTACATCGCACCGACGAAGCAGGGCGTACCGCAGTTCTACCTGCCCTATGCCCCCGCGACGAAACGTTACGACTTCGAACTGCTGCCGTGGTCCGCAACCGGGGAAGCCTACGAACTGCTGGCCATCGCCGACCCGCAGCCCAAGACCGAAAAGCATTTCGAGCGTCTTTGCGCGGAGATCATCCCCTTCCTGCAGGCTGAAACCGCAACCAAAAAAGCGGAGGGCGTACAGCAGGCCGCCATCCTGCTGGGCGACATCGTCTGGGATTCGCCCGAATTGTTTGAGCGCGTCCGGGAGCAGTTCGCATCGCTCGGAATCCCGGTTTACGGGGTTATCGGCAACCACGACCACGACCTGAAAAAATACACCGACCGCGAAGCTACGGAGAACTACCGGTCGTTCTTCGGCCCGACTTATTACGCTTTCGACATGGGCCGGACCCACTACATCGTGCTCGACGACATCATCTACCACGGTGGCAAAAAATACGAAGAGCAGATCGACTCCCTGCAACTGCGCTGGGCAGCGGCCTATGCCGAACGCCTGCCGGCCGGATCGCGCGTCTGCATAGCCATGCACGCCCCGGCCATGAAGGCCTGGAAAGGGAACCTGGTCATGGAGTCGGCAGCGAAGCTGATGGACGCCTTTGCCGGCCGGGAGTTGCATTTCATCTCGGGACACACGCACATCAACTCGAACTACGACATCCGCGAAGGGGTCATGGAGCACAACGTCGCCCAAATTTGCGGCAACCTGTGGTACGACCCGATCAACAAGGACGGCACACCGAAGGGTTTCCAGCTTTTCCGCGAATGCGGCGGGGATTTCTCGTGGGAATACCAGAGCCTCGACGCTCCCTCGGCCTGGCAGCTACGGACATGGCAGCCCGGAAAGGCAAAGGAACATCCGGAAAGCGTAGTGGCCAAAATCTGGAACTGGGACCCTTACTGGACCGTCGTCTGGTATGAGGACGGCCGTTACCGCGGCTCGATGCAGCGCGTCCAGATGGGCGATCCGGACTATGCGGCCTATCTCGACTCGCTGAAAACCGCCGGGCAGAAGATTGCGAAGTCGCAATACCTCCGCACCTCCGATTTCTTCTTCAAGGCTCGTCCTTCGGCCTCGGCACAGGTGGTCGATGTGGTTGCCACCGATCGCTTCGGACGCCGTTATATGCAGCGTATCGACCTCAAAAAGGCCGAATGACAGTCGGAACGACAGCCAGCAGGTAAATCCGGACGGCTGCGCAGGAATTTCTGATCTTAAGCGAACGAGTTTCGTGCATCACAAAGGAACGGGGCGGATGGAAGTACAATTCCATTCGCCCCGTTTAAAGGATGTGCGGGAGTCGCCGCTTAAAGCCGAAATCAGTTGATGTTGCGGCGGTCGGGTTCGTGGTCGGGCGAAGCAGCCTCCATGTCGATCTGCAGTTTAACCATGTTGACAGCCGTAGCAGCAGCCTCGTCGCCCTTGTTGCCGTGGCGGCCGCCGCAGCGGTCGAGGGCCTGCTGCATGTCGTTGACCGTCAGCACGCCGAAGGCGATGGGCATATTCCACTGGATTTGCAGCTGCGTAATGCCCTGCGTCACGCCCTGGCAGATGAAGTCGAAGTGGCGCGTGTCCCCCTGGATAACACATCCGAGGGCGATAACGGCGTCCACGTCGGTATACTCCGCGAAGAACTGCGCGCCGAGCGAAAGCTCGAACGTGCCCGGGACATACTTGACCTGAATGTTCATATCGGGGCATCCGGCAGCACGCAACGTACGCACGGCACCCTCCAACAGGGCCTCGGTGACCTCGCGGTTCCACTCGGCCACGACGATACCGAACCGCATGTCAGCGGCTGAAGGCAGGGGTGAGTCGAATTTGGAAAGGTTGTGATTCTTGGTCGCCATCGTCCTTCGTTATTTTACGCTGCCGAGCAGTTTTTCCGCATCGCGCGCCTCCATCGAAGCAGGATACGAAGTCATAATCTCCTCATAGAAGGCAGCAGCTTTCTGCTGGTTGCCCATAGCCTGCTCCGCAAGACCTGCCTTGCGCAGGTACATCGGGGTCGTCAGGTTGTTGTCGGCGGCCTTCACGGCCTTCTCGTAGAACTTCACTGCCTTGGCATAGTCCTGCTGCTCAACGGCAATGTCGCCCTGCAGGCCATAGTTCTGAGCGTTGACCAGCTCTCCGGGAATGCCCTTCAGCTGCGAGAACTTGGCCAGGTATTTGGCGGCGTTCTCCAGGTCGCCCGTACGCAGGTAGCAGATACCTGCATAGTGCTTGGCAAGGTTACCCGAAGGCGTCGAACCGTACTTCGCGATCACGTCGAGGAAGCCGGCAGCGTTGTCGTTGCCCAGCAGAGCCAGTTCGAAATCGGGGTTCTCTGCCTCAAAACGGGCCTGTGCCTCGGCGATCATCTCGGCAGCCTTCGTAGCACGGGGCTGGAGGATCAGCGAGCGGTAGCCGAAAACGAGAGCTGCGGCAACCAGCAGGCCGAGAAAGATGTAAGACATCAGCCGGCCGTTCTTCTCGAAAAAGAGCTCCGTTTTGTTCATTGCTTCGCCGAGGGTTTCCTGTTCGGCGACGTTCTGCTTTGCCATATTACTTATTGAGTTTTAGTTTATAATTCGTACGATAGTTTGCAAAGATAGCGCAAGCCGCGGGCAGAGGCGAGTTATCGGGCTCTGCCGAGGCGCAGCCTATCTAAGCCGGAGTGTATTTCCGGCAAAGATACAAAACTATTCACAATGTGCAATGTCGTGTCCGGATTTTTTGTATTTTTGTCCTATGTATCTGAAGAAAATTGCACTGCTGAATTTCAAAAACATCCCCCAGGAGGAACTCGTGCTGTGCCCCGGCGTAAACTGCCTGGTGGGCGACAACGGTGCGGGCAAGACCAATGTGGTGGACGCGGTCTACTACCTGTCGATGTGTAAATCGTCGTTGCAGATGACCGACGGGCAGAGCATACGCCACGGCGCCGATTTCTTCCTTGTCGAGGGAAGCTACGCGACCGATGCGGGGAAGAGCGAAACGGTGGTGTGCAGTTTTTCGCGCAAAGGCGGAAAGGTGCTCAAGCGCAACGGCAAGGAGTACGAACGGCTGTCGGACCACGTGGGGCTGATCCCCGCGGTGATCGTGTCGCCGGCCGACAGCGCGCTGATCAGCGATGCCGCGGACGAACGCCGCCGCTATCTCAACGCCTTCATTTCGCAGTTGGACCGCGCCTACCTGGGCTCGGTGATGCGCTACAACACCGTACTGGCCGAGCGCAACCGCCTGCTGAAAACCCGGCCCGACGAAACGATGCTCCAGATTTACGACATGCAGTTGTGCGAGCACGGCAAGGCCATTCACGCCCGGCGGCAGGAGTTCGCCGAGCGGCTGCAACCCGAAGTGGCGGCATATTACAGCACGCTCTCGGGCGACCGGGAGCAGGTCGAACTGCACTACAAATCGGAACTGAACGAACGCCCGTTCGAGGAGATTCTGCTCGAAGCGCGGCAGAAGGATATTGTCAACGAATTCACGACCGCAGGCATTCACCGCGACGACCTTGTACTAAAAATCGGGGGTTACCCCTTACGCAAATACGGCTCGCAGGGGCAGCAGAAGTCGTTCCTGATCGCCCTCAAACTGGCGCAGTATGCCGTCGTCGCCAAAGCGAAGGGCGAGCGCCCCATCCTGCTGCTGGACGACTTATTCGACAAGCTCGATGCCGGACGGGTCGAACAACTGATCCGGCTGGTTTCGGACGATACGTTCGGACAGATACTGATTACGGACTGCAACCCGACACGACTGAAGCGGATTCTCGACAAGGCTGGCG
The DNA here is from genome assembly GCA_023443765.1 of Bacteroidota bacterium. Lineage (GTDB taxonomy): Bacteria > Bacteroidota > Bacteroidia > Bacteroidales > Rikenellaceae > Alistipes. Next base: position 17,351 of record JAEZTA010000151.1, read on the forward strand.
GGGACTACTCTCTCTTTTCGGTCGCCGAAGGGGGTGTAACGCAGGAGAAAACCGCAGCGGAAACTGCTGAAACGGTTCTCCCGGAGCAGCCCGCACAAACTGAATCAACCGACGAACAGCCATGAGACGCACCAAAACCATGCTGATGGGCGACCTGTTGGAGGAGTTCTTCAAACGCCCCTACATTGCCGCGAAAGTCGCCGAAGGCAAGTTGCCGGATACGTGGCGCGAGGTCGTGGGCGACCGTGCCGCGGATGTCACCACCGAACTCAGGCTCGAAAAGCACATTCTTTACGTACGCATCCAGTCGAGCGTCCTGCGCTCGGAACTCTTCTACCAGCGCGAGGCGCTCAAGGAGGAGATCAATCGCCGCTCGGGCGTGAAACTCGTCAACGCCGTCATCGTACGGTAGCGTTCCGGGAAACCATACCTTATAATATATATAGGCAAAAAAAGATGCTCCCCGAAAGGAGCATCTTTTTTCTTATGCGGGAAGGTCCATTCACAGCCCTTCCCTGTACGACCCGGCCGGCTTATTTGATAATCACCGCGCGGTTGGCCTTCTGGTTGTTCTCGTAAACGTTGGCTGCGTTGCCCTTGCCCTCGTAGGTCAGCTGCTTGGGATTCACTCCGCATTTTACGAGGAAGTCGTAAACGCTCTTGGCGCGGTTCTCAGCGACCTTCTTGTTACCGGCAGCGGTACCCGTCTGCTGGTCAGCGTGGCCTTCGATGCTGTATACCCGGTCTTTCGGACCGTCCTTGATCAGATCGGCCATCAGTTCGAGGCGGGTCTTCTCCTTCGGCGTCAGCTTCGACATGCTGTAATCGTAGAAGATGATCGAAGTCGGGTTCAGGGTGTTCACCTTCTTAGCGGCAGCATCGGCAGCAGCCTTGGCAGCGGCATCGGCGGCAGCCTTGGCAGCAGCGGCCTCGGCCTGTGCAGCCTTCAGCTTGTTATTCAGGGCTGCATTCTCCGCCTGGGCAGCTGCGAGTGCAGAATTGCCAGCCGACACTGCATCCTGGAAAGCACGGATGTCATCGGCCGTATAGCCCGGAACACCACGCTCCCAGCCGCGCTGGTTGAAGCGGTAAGTGATACCTGCCGTAGCGGTAAGGCCGGCCAGGTAGGAACCGTTCATCTTCGCGGGGCAGATGCTCGACTTGGTGAGCAGGCCCTTGAGCTCGATGTTGAAATCGAAGGCCGGCGACAGACGGAACTTGTTGAGCAGACCTGCCGTGAAGGCGAAGTTCTGGCGCGCACCCGATACGTTCTCACGCTGGCTGCGGTCCGTGAAGTTCGAAGCCATGTAACCGAAACCGGCGAACGGCACGGCATACCACGCACGGTCGGCACGGTAACCGCCGATCCAGTTCGAAGCGTTAAGCATGAAATCCACGTGTCCGAACATGTACGGCCACGTCATCTTACCGATTTTGGGATCGAAGTTGTTGAACCATCCGCCCTGCAGCTGAGCGCGGATACCGGCAATCGGGTGTACCCATTTGGTCAGCGACAGGTTGCCCTCGAAACCGAAACGGTCGCCGCGGGGTCCGAGGTTATCGCCATTGGAAAAGGCAGTGCCTGTTCCGAAACCGGCCGAAATCTCCCAATTATCCCAGAATCCGTTCGACACGAATCCGGCTACGCTCGGCTTTTTAGGCGTTCCATCAGCAAATGCGGCAGAGGCAAAAGCCACAAGCAAGAAAGTCAAGAATAATTTTCTCATAAACATAACATCTTTAATACTTTAATACGTCTCACATACTTGTTGTAAAAGTAAGCATTTTTTCACAAAAACCATTCAATTCCGGTCGAAAAAGCAGAAAAAATAAACTTTTGGGGCTAAAAAAGCCCCGGACGCCTAAACATCGGGGCTTTTCAGAACACAAATCAGGTTGTTTCAGCCATTATCCGCACTTGGAATAGCCACAGGCCATGCAGGTCAGACAGCCGTTTTGGTAGGCCATATTCTCCTGTCCGCAGCTCGGACACTTGCCCTTGGACTTCGTACCGTCGACAATATACTGTTTCAGCGCACGGCACACGCCCGTCTTCCACGTGTTGATCGACTCGCTGTCCAGGTGCAGGGATTCGATCAGCGACACGGTCTTCTCGATCGGCATTCCATGGCGCAGCACGCCCGAGATGAGTTTGGCGTAATTCCAGAACTCCTCGTTGAACAGGCGCGAGATGCCGCCGATGGTGTTCGTATAGCCGTAACGGTCGGTATACTGGAAGTCATAACGTTTCGTGCCATCCTCCTCGCGGACCTTGATGATGAAGCCTTTCTTGATCTTCGGGGGAATGAACATCGCATCCTCCTCGATCTTACCCGTGAAGACCTCGTAGGGGCGCCCGTCCTGCAGGCCCACGAAAGCAATCCAATCCTCCGTGCCGTTCTTAAAACGCACGATGTCGGCCGGGATCGACCTGGGACGCTTCTGCACCTCGCCGGGATGCTCCTCGCACTTCTTCCTGTTCTTGGAGTTCTTCTCCAGCAGCACGCCGTCACGGCAGCCGTCGCGGTAAACCGTGACGCCCTTACAGCCGCACTCCCAGGCCGTGCGGTAAACATCGGCCACCAGCGCCTCCGAAACGTTGTTCGGCAGGTTTACCGTCACAGAGATCGAGTGGTCCACCCATTTCTGGATGGCGCCCTGCATCTTGACCTTGGCCACCCAGTCGATGTCGTTGGCCGTAGCGCCGTGGTAGGGCGACGCGGCGACCCACTTATCCAGTTCGGCATCGGAAATTGTAGCGAGTTTCGACGTGTCGTATCCGTTCGCCTCCAGCCACTTGACGAAATTGTGGTGGTAGACGTTGTACTCCTGGAACTTCTCACCCGTTTCGTCCTCGTAATCGACGTGGGTATCCACGTCCGAAGGATTGATCTTGCGGCGGCGTTTGTAGACCGTGCGGAACACCGGTTCGATGCCCGACGTGGTCTGCGACATGAGCGACGTAGTGCCTGTGGGGGCAATGGTCAGCATGGCGATATTGCGGCGGCCCACCCTGGCCATCTCCTCGTAGAGCGCCGGATCGGCCTCGCGGATGCGGGCAATCATGGGGTTGTTCGCCTCCCTGGCAGCATCGTAGACCGGGAAGGCGCCGCGCTCGGCAGCCATCTTCACCGAAGCCCCGTAAGCGGCAAGGGCGAGCGCTTTCTGCACCTCGACGGCGAAGTCGGTCGCCTCCTGCGTTCCGTAGCGCAGGCCCAGAGCGGCGAGCATATCGCCCTCGGCCGTGATACCCAGGCCGGTACGACGGCCCTTCTGCGCCATTTCGCGGATTTTCTTCCACAGTTCCAGCTCCACGCGACGCACGTCCATATCTTCGGGGTCTTCCTCGATCTTCAGGATAATCTGCTCGACCTTCTCCAGTTCGAGGTCGATGATGTCGTCCATCATGTGCATCGCCTTGTTCACATGGTCGCGGAACTTGTCGAAATTGAATTTCGCATCGCTCTTGAACGGGTTGTCCACATAGCTCAGCAGGTTCATCGCCAGCAGGCGGCACGAGTCGTAGGGACAGAGCGGAATCTCGCCGCAGGGGTTGGTCGAAACCGTCACGAAACCGTCGTCGGCATAGCAGTCGGGGATGCTTTCGCGGATGATCGTATCCCAGAACAGCACGCCCGGCTCGGCCGATTTCCACGCATTGTGGATGATCTTCTCCCAGAGTTTTTTGGCGTCAATATCCTGTTCGTATTTGGGTTTGTCCGACTTGATCGGGAACTGCTGGTGGTATTTCTTGCCGGCAAGGGCCGCGCGCATGAATTCGTCGTCGATCTTGATCGAGACGTTGGCGCCCGTCACCTTGCCCGTATCGACCTTAGCATCGATAAACCGTTCGGCATCAGGGTGCTTGATCGACAGCGACAGCATCAGCGCGCCGCGCCGTCCGTCTTGCGCCACCTCGCGCGTCGAGTTGGAATAGCGTTCCATGAAGGGCACGATGCCCGTCGACGTGAGCGCCGAGTTCAGCACCGGGCTGCCCGTGGGGCGGATGTGCGAAAGGTCGTGGCCCACACCGCCGCGGCGTTTCATCAGCTGCACCTGCTCCTCGTCCATGCGGAAGATGCCGCCGTAGGAGTCTGCAGGATGCTTGTGGCCGATCACGAAGCAGTTCGACAGCGAAGCCACCTGGAAATTATTGCCGATGCCGGTCATCGGGCCGCCCTGCGGAATAACGTAGCGAAAATGATCGAGCAGGGCGAAGGCCTCCTCTTTGGAGAGGGGATTCGGGTATTTCTTCTCGATGCGTTCGATTTCGGAAGCGATGCGCTCGTGCATCTCGCGCGGCGACTTTTCGTAAATGTTCCCGAAAGAATCCTTTAGGGCATACTTGCTGACCCACACCGTGGCGGCGAGGTCGTCCCCGTCGAAATACTTCTTCGACTCGGCAACCGCATCGTTATAATTGACTTTCTGCGGCGTGTCGGCTTTGGTGACTTTTGACATAACTATTCTCTGTGTTGTTTTTCGATTTTTCGATTTTGGCGTCACTGCGGGCAAAACCCGGTTCTACAAAATTGACTCTTTTCCGGCTAAAAAACCAGTCTCAGGGGTCAAACTTATTCACAAATTATCTACAAAAAAAGCAAAAGCACGCCCCAGACATCCGGAGCGCGTTTTTATCCGGACAGCGATCCTTATTTCGCCGCGACGGCGTCGATTTCGACCAGCGCGCCCATCGGCAGCGCGGCGACTTCGTAGCACATGCGGGCCGGCATGCGGTCGGTGAAGAATTCGGCGTAGACGGCATTCATGGCGGCAAAATCGCCGATCGACTGCAACAGGACCGTGGTTTTCACCACGTCGGAATAATCGTATCCGGCTTCGCGGAGAATGTGACCGAGGTTCGTGAGCGACTGGCGCGTCTGGGCTTCGACGCCTTCGGCCATCTTACCCGTCGCAGCGTCGATCGGAAGCTGTCCCGAGACATAGAGTGCACCGCCGGCCTCGACAGCCTGCGAATAGGGGCCCACGGCTTTGGGCGCATAGGGTGATGCGATGATCGTTTTCATAGATATAAGGTTTAAAAAGCCGGGCGGGCACAAAACCGGACTGCGTTGGCGCACGGCGCCTTCCGACTTATAAAAGTATTATTATGACACCAAAGGTACGATTAATTCCCTATATTTGCGGTATGATATAAATGGAAAAACGATGAAGATTTTAATCAAAATTGCGATAGTCGCTGTCGCTGCGGCCCTTATGGCCGGATGCTGCAACTGCCGCTCCTACCAGAAAAAGACCCGCCGTCCGCTGGTGGGGACCGAGTGGCAGCTGATCCAGCTCGGCGGCAAGGCAGTCAAGCCCGAAGAGGGAAAGTTCACGATCACGCTGCTCGCCGAGAACAACCGTCTGGCGGGCGTCGGAGCCTGCAACCGCCTGATGGGCACCTATAAAACCGATGAAAAACGCTCGCTGAAGTTCGGCCCCCTGGCCTCGACGATGATGGCCTGCCCGGGCATGGAGCAGGAGGATGCCTTCACCAAGGCGCTCGAATCCGTGACCCATTACGACATGGACGGCCCGATGCTGTTGCTGCTGAGCGACGGCGAACTGCGCGCCGTGTTCCAGGCCAAACCGTAATGACGATCAGAACGATCGGCTGCACGCTCGTTCTGCTTGCCGGCTCTGCTTGGGCGGCCTTCGGGCAGGAGAATGCTACGGCAGAGCGACCGCAGGCCCAGGTCTCCATTTTCCGCGATTCGCTTCGCCTGATACACTGCGACACGCCGCCCCTGTTCCGGAAAGACGACATCCGAACATTCCGCAAATGGGTGAACGAACAGGTCCGAAATGTCCGGGTCGTCATCGGATGCCCGCCCTTTCCACCCCGCGTGGTGGTTTCGTTCGTGATCGACACGACGGGGCGTCTGACCGACATCCGCATTCTGCAAACGCCCGACAGCAGTCTGTCCGCCGAGGCGGTCCGGGCACTGAAAAGCTCCCCTTGCTGGAAGCCGGGAGAGCTAAACGGGCGAAAAGTTCCCGTAAAAATAGTGCTTCCCGTGGACTTCGGCACATCCAATTAAAAAAAGGACCTGCGTTAAACGCCGGTCCTTTTTGCTTCAACGATTCCGCGCCGCTTAACGCAGGTGCGGATTCAGGCGGCCCCACTCGTCGACGGGCGGGAGGATGCCCATCGAGATCACCTCGTCGCGCAGCTTGCAAAGGTGCTCGTAGCTCTCCGTGAGTTTCTTGTGCTCGTCGGCCGTGCCCTGCACGTTCTTATACGAAACGCCCTCCTTCGTGATAGCAGTTTCCATCGCCATCAGGATGTGTTTGAACTCGTCGTTATGGACGAACACGCCGGCCGGGTAGTCGAACGGCTTGCCGCCCATGGCCGCTGCGATCATGCAGATCGAGAGGTAGGCCGGGCTTTGGAACGACGAACGGCCGCGCAGGTCGATGATGTGCTTGCCACCCTGGATCACCCGCTGCTGCAGGTCGGCCCAGTCGCCTTCAGGCATCTCCTTGCCGATCAGCGACGAAAGGGGTTTTCCGGCGATGAGCGTCGTCGAAGCGAAGACCGCCATCTGCTCGCCGTGGCCGCCGTAGGTACGGCAGTTGCGGATTTCGTCGGGCGAGATTTTGAAGTATTTGGCCAGTTCCGAACGCAGGCGCGTGGAGTCCAGTGCCGCGAGAGTCGAAACCTGCGAGGGTTTCAGGCCTGCATAGATCAGCGTAATGAGGCCCGTGATGTCGGCGGGGTTGAAGACCACCACGACGTGTTTCACGTTCGGGCAACAGGCCTTGATGTCCTTGCCGAACTGCGCGGCGATCTCGGCGTTGCCCTTCAGCAGGTCTTCGCGCGTCATGCCGGCCTTGCGGGCAGCACCGCCCGACGATACGACGTAAGCCGCATCGGAGAGCGCCTCCCTGATATCGGTCGTCCACGTGATGTTCACCCCCTCGAAGGCGCAGTGGAAAAGTTCCTCAGCCACGCCCTCCAGCGCCGGTCCGTAGGGATCGTAAAGGCAAATGTTCGGTGTCAGGCGCATCATCAGCGCCGTCTGTGCCATGTTCGAGCCGATCATGCCGGCTGCACCCACGTTGGTGAGTTTCTCGTTCGTTACAAAATCCATACGCATCTGTTTTTATTGAAATACCTGCAAAAATGCAGGTCGTTTTCCCTATTTGCCGGTAAGCGGGTTATTCAATTTCGCGCCGGTTCATCAACGCGTGGGTGATCGTCAGTTCGTCGACATACTCCAACTCGTCGCCGAAGCCGATACCGCGGGCGATCGACGTAACCTTCAGTTCCGGGAACTGCCGCAGGCGGTTCATCAGGTAGAAGAGCGTCGTTTCCCCCTCGACCGAGGTCGAGATGGCGATGATCACCTCCTTTACGCCGCCGCGGGCGATGCGCTCGCACAGCAGGTCGATCTTCAGGTCCGAGGGCGAAATGCCCTGCATCGGAGAGATGACGCCTCCCAGCACGTGGTACATTCCCCGGTACTGGCGCGTATTCTCGACCGACAGCACGTCGGCAACCTGCTCCACGACGCAGATCGTAGCGTGGTCCCGTTCGCGGTCGGCGCAGATCGGGCAGACCTCCTCGTCCGAGAGGTTGTTGCACTGCGAGCAGTAGCGGACTTCGTTGCGGAAACGGTCGATGCTCGAAGTCATATCGGCCACCGAATCCCGCTCCATACGCAGAATGTGGATAGCCAGGCGCAACGCCGTGCGGCGTCCCACGCCCGGGAGCTTCGAGAGCTCGCCGACGACATCCTGTAAAAGTTTCGACATTTAAATCGTTTCGATCGTTCTGGATTCGAGCCACCCTTTCTTACCATCGGCAATGGTGATTTCGCACCAGTTGTCGAGGCTGTTGGTGATTCCGACGAGCGTCCCTTCGTGCAGCACGAAGAGGTCCGTCGCCGACTTGTCGGGAGAGCTCTTCACGGCGGTCGAGGCTGCCATGACGACGGCCTGTGTGCGGTCGAGCATCTCGCGCCGCTCGCCCATGGCGAACCAGCTCGTCAGCATGAAGACCGCCACCGCAACGAGGGTCCCGTAGAATCCCGTCTTGCGCAACGACAAACGCTGTGCCAAGAGGTAGGCCAGGAACAACGCGAGAGCAAAAACCAGCGCCCCGAGCGAGAAGAGGCTCCACGCCGTGCAACTCATCAGGTGACGCACGTCGCGCATCCATTCGGTGAAGAAAAATTCGGGTATCTGCTCGATGTTGTCCTTCGTACGGGCCTCGGCGACACTCAGGTTATAGCGAATGTCGTCGTTGCCAGGAGCCAGCCGCAGGGCCCGGTGGTAGAAAAGTATCGACCGGCCCAACTGCCCCTCCTTGAAATAGGCGTTGGCCAGGTTGTAGTAGAGTTTCATGGAACTCAGCCCGCGGGCCAGAATCTGATCGTAGAACTCCGCGGCGGCATGGAAGTCGCCGTTGATGTAGGCCGTGTTGGCACGGTCCCACAACTGGTCGGGCGACATCTCGGCCGCAGTTTCCGGAGCCGTTGCGACGGCGGGCTGCGCCAGCGTGTCGGCTCCCTCCTGCGCATGGGCGCAGAGAATGCCGGACAGCAATATAAGGAATAGGGTCAATCGCTTCATAACACTTATCGTTTTATCACCGATTCGATACGCGAGATCAGGTTTACGCCCTCTGAATAGACATCGTGCATGCGGGCCGACTCGACGGGCGAGTACTGCGCCTCGTCGCACTGGGTGATGATGGCCGTGAAACGCTGCGAATCCTCGGACGAAACACCCCGCTTGTGCAACTCCTCGCGGACGTTCTCCTTCGTGAGGTTGGCCACCGGGATGTTGAACTTGTCGCTCATGTAGCCCCACAGCGCGCGGAGCATCTCTTCATAAAAGGCGTGGCGGTTCTGCTCCTCCATGTAGCCTTTGGCGGCACGGAAACGCTGCACAGCGACTTTATTGGCCCTTTTACCGCGCACGAGGGCGACGTTCTGCGACTCGCGTATCTGTTTGCGCAGGGCTATGTAGATCATCGTAAAGATCACCAGCACACCCAGCAGCAGAATCCAGTAAGCGGCGCTGAAAATGAACGGGACACGCTCGGAACGCAGTTGCGCCCCGCCCAGCTTGATGAAGCGGATGTCCTGTCCCAGCATCTTCACCTCCTCCTTCGACATACCGCGGCCCTGCATCACCACGGCATCGCCGCCGCCATGTACGTCGGGCGTGATGTCGAGCGTCAGCGGCTTCGAACGGAGCGTCACGTACTGCACCCGCTGGGGGTCGAAGTAGGTGAACTCGATGGGTTCGATGTCGTAAGTGCCCTCGGCACGCGCGATGAAGGGGTATTCGAACTGGCGGTAACCGGAAATACCGGTCGAGGCCGTATTGATCGACTCGGTGGTCTTGACGTTATACTGCTCGAACGAGGTGGGCAGCAGCAGTTTGGGAGCCTGCACGAAGGTCAGGTTGCCCGTACCGGAAATTTTGACCGTAAAGGTCGCGCCCGAGTTGGCAGCAATGCGGTCTGCAGGCGGCTGCGTATCCATCGTGAAACTGCCCACGGCGCCGCTGAAGCTGGAGGGAGCGCCCGACGGAAGCGGCTTGACCGTCACCGTCGCCCGCTGGCTCTGCACCTTGCGCGGCACGTTGAACACCTCGCGGCCACCCCCGAAGAAGGGATCGGCGTTGCGGCTCTGCACCACGACCTGCGCCACGACGGTCATGTCCACGGGGTCAATCGTGAGCGAGCCGACCTGCTGCGGATAGAGCAGATAGTCGTACAGCACGCGCGTCTCGTAAACTTTACCATTATAAGTTTCGCGGCCCACACGGGCTCCATTGGGGTCGGTGAGGTCCTGCGACCAGAATCCGTTGAACGACGGGGCCGACTCGGGAACGATGTTGACATAGGGAACCCGCGTATAGAGCTTGAAAGCCACATGCAGCGGCTCGTTCTTATACACGGACGACCGCGAAACCACCGCCCGGAGCAGAATATCGTCTTTGGCGACCTGGCCCTGAGCATCGGCCTGGGCATTGTCGGAACGGCCTGAACCGCCCTGCTGCTGTTGCTGCCGGGGCCGGGAGCCCTCGCCTTCACCCTCGTTCACGATCTCGATCGGCAGCGGCTTGGTCCGGTAGGTCGTACCGCCCACCTTGGCCTCCGCAGCGCCGACCGTCACGTTGCCCGCCGCCTGGGGCAGCAGTACGTAGGTGATGCCGTAGCTGAAACTTTTGGTGATCGAGCCGTTGACATACTGCACCGACGAACCGGTCGATACGCTCGGCCCGGCGATCACGTCGAAGCCTTCGAACGAAGGCGCCTTGAAAGTATTGGCGTCGGGCTCGGCATTCAGCGTGAACTCCACGCGGAAAGCCTCGCCGACGGCAACCATCAGCGGCGAACTGGCCTCAAACGTGACCTTCTCGGCAGCGGATGCCGAGAAGATCGCCAGCACGAAGAGTGCCGTCAGGGATATTTTTGCAACAAAATCTTTCATCACAAAACAAAGCGATATGTCCAATCTATTTTGCAGCGCAACCCCGTACCTGCCGGTCGTTGTCGCCGCTTATAGCGTCGTTTACAAATCTGACTCCACCCTAAACCCCGCCCTTAGGAGGGGCTTGTCGCGACGCAACCGGAATTTCGTCCGGATTATCCGCCGGAGTCCAGGCCTCACGATAATCGGGTAAAATCTCTTGTACGATTTTACAACGTAAAGTCGTGCCCTTTAGTATATCCGCGAACGGATTTTAGTGTTTGAAATCGGCGAAAAAATCGTTGCCCTTGTCATCGACGATGATGAACGCAGGGAAGTTTTCGACGTAAATCTTACGCACGGCCTCCATGCCCAGTTCGGGGAAGTCCACGACCTCGACCGACTTGATCGAGTTCTTGGCAAGGATCGCAGCCGGGCCGCCGATCGAACCGAGGTAGAAACCGCCGTGTTTCTTGCAGGCGTCGGTCACCTGCTGCGTACGGTTGCCCTTGGCCACCATCACCAGCGAACCGCCCTGCGACTGGAACAGATCGACATAGGGGTCCATACGTCCGGCCGTCGTGGGGCCGAACGAACCCGAAGCCATGCCCTGCGGCGTCTTGGCCGGGCCGGCGTAGTAAACCGGGTGCTTCTTGAAATACTCGGGCATCGGCTTGCCTTCGTCGAGCATCTGCTTGATCTTCGCATGGGCGATGTCACGGGCCACGATCAGCGTACCGCGCAGGTTCAGGCGCGTCTTGATCGGGTATTTCGTGAGGATCTCACGCACCTTGTCCATGCCCTCGTCGAGGTCGATATCCACAGCGGGCGACATGGCGGGAGCCTGTGCCGGCAGGAAGCGTGCGGGATTCTTTTCGAGCTCTTCGAGGAAGATGCCCGACGGGGTGATCTTGGCCTTGATGTTACGGTCGGCCGAGCAGCTGACGCCGATGGCCACGGGGCACGAAGCCGCATGGCGCGGAGCGCGGATCACGCGCACGTCGTGCACGAGGTATTTGCCGCCGAACTGGGCGCCGACACCGCTCTCCTGGCAGATTTTCAGCACCTTCTCCTCCCACTCCAGATCGCGGAAGCAGCGGCCGCCCTCGTTGCCCGAGGTGGGCAGCTCGTCGAGGTAACCGGCCGAAGCCTTCTTCACCGTCGAGAGGCACATTTCTGCCGACGTACCGCCGATGCAGAGGGCCAGGTGGTAAGGCGGGCAGGCCGACGTGCCGAGGTCGAAGATATGCTGTTTAATGAATTTCGTGAGCGACTCCTCGTTGAGCAGCGCCTTGGTCTGCTGGTAGAGGAACGTTTTGTTGGCCGAGCCGCCGCCCTTGGTGATGAACAGGAATTCGTACTCCATGCCGGGCTTGCCGCCGTAGATGTCGATCTGGGCGGGAAGGTTCGTACCGGAGTTCTTCTCCTCGGTCATCGTCTGCGGAACGACCTGCGAATAGCGCAGGTTGCGGTCCTTATAAGTTTCGTAAACGCCCCGGGAGATGTACTCGGCATCGTCGGCGCCCGTATAAACGTCCTCGCCCTTATGGCCGATGCAGATGGCCGTGCCGGTATCCTGACAGGTCGGCAGTTCGCCTTCGGCCGAAACGGCCTGGTTCAGCAGCATCGTGTAGGCCACGAACTTATCGTTGTCGGTGGCTTCGGGGTCTTCGAGGATATTGCGCAGCTTTTCGAGGTGGGCGGCGCGCAGGTAGAACGATACGTCGGCATAAGCCTCTTTCGAAAGCAGTTCGAGGCCCTTGGGATCGACCTTGAGGATTTTGCGTCCGTCGCACTCGACGACCTTCACATACTCCTTCGTCAAAAGACGGTACTTGGTTTTGTCTTCCCCCACGGGGAACGGCTCCTGATAAATAAAGTCTGCCATAGTATTTTATTGTTTGTTATGTGTTTGCTCTTACCTGCACTCCCCGGAAGGGGCTTAATCGCACGCTGCCGGGGACTGCGCCGCAAAATACAGCCGCATGCCTGCCCGAAAGTCCCCGCAAATTTACAAAAAACAATCCGGATTGCATAACTATTTCCCGCTTCGTCTGTTATTTTTTTCACAAAAAACGGCTATTATTTAGAATTTTTAGTAAATTTGTGCGGTTTTTTGAGTGCAACAAATTCACTAATAATTCAAATATTATGGTATCGTACAAAGATCTGGGTCTTGTGAACACGCGCGAGATGTTCGCCAAGGCCATCAAAGGCGGTTATGCCATCCCGGCATTCAACTTCAACAACATGGAGCAGATGCAGGCTATCGTTTCAGCTTGCGTCGAGGCTTCGTCGCCCGTAATCCTGCAGGTTTCGTCCGGCGCACGCAAGTATGCCAACCAGACGCTGCTCCGCTACATGGCTCAGGGCGCCGTTGAGTATGCCAAGGAACTCGGCAAGAACATTCCCATCGTGCTGCACCTCGACCACGGCAACTCGTTCGAGCTGTGCAAGAGCTGCATCGACATGGGCTTCTCGTCGGTGATGATCGACGGTTCGCACCTGCCCTACGAGGAGAACGTAGCCCTCACCAAGCAGGTCGTTGAATACGCCCACAAGTTCGACGTAACGGTCGAGGGCGAGCTGGGCGTACTGGCCGGCGTGGAGGACGAGGTTTCGGCCGAGCACCACACCTACACGCGTCCCGAGGAGGTCGTAGACTTCGTATCGAAGACCGGCGTGGATTCGCTGGCTATCTCGATCGGCACGTCGCACGGCGCCAACAAGTTCAAGCCCGAGCAGTGCACCCGCAACGCCGAAGGCATTCTGGTTCCGCCCCCCTTGCGTTTCGACATCCTGAAGGAGATCGAGAAGCAGATCCCGGGCTTCCCCATCGTGCTGCACGGATCGTCGTCGGTTCCCCAGGAGTACGTCCACATCATCAACACCCATGGCGGTGCGCTGAAGGATGCCGTAGGTATTCCCGAGGAGCAGCTGCGTGAGGCTGCCAAGAGCGCCGTTTGCAAGATCAACATCGACTCGGACGGCCGTCTGGCTATGACCGCTGCGATCCGTCAGATCTTCGTGGACCAGCCCGCAGAGTTCGACCCCCGCAAGTACCTGGGTCCGGCTCGCGACGAGTTGAAGAAGCTCTACAAGCACAAGTGCGAGAACGTCCTCGGTTCGGCCGGCAAGGCTTAATCCGAAGGATTTCAATCAAAAAAACGGAGGTGAAAACCTCCGTTTTTTTGTTGCCTGCACGTTCCTATTCGACAGTGATCCGGAAACGGCATTCGGAAGCTCCCGACAGAACGGTTCCGAGCGTTTCGACCCGGACGGTTTTGTCCGGGATCAGTTCCCGGTAGACAAAGAGGATGCTCTGGCGGGAACATTCGCAATGGTTCGGGGCCTCCACGAATCCGGCATTGACCTCCGGGCAGACGCACCGGGGATACCCGATTTCATAAACCCGGCCCGGCTCGACGATGTCCGCAAAAAAGTATTCCGAGCGGTTGTATTTCGTATACTGCCGGTCGAGGTCGCAGCCGCACTCCTCGAATTGCCGGCGCAGTTCCTTCAGGGCCAAATCCCGCACACAATTAATCGCGCACGGCCTGTAAAGTTTTTCGCGCACGTCGGCTGGCAGTTCCGCGATGGCCTCCTCCAGTATCCGGTAGTACGCCTTCGCATGCTGCAAATTAAAGTCATCCATAAAATAACGATTTTCAATTGATTTACTCCGGCCTGTCGCCGGTATATTTCCCCACGAACTCCCCGACGCGGCGGGTATATTCCTCCCGGTTATCGCGGTACGAATTGGCATGCGTCGCTCCCGGAACTACCCACAACTCTTTGTCGCCGGGTTTGGCCTCGTAGAGCGGATAGACCATTGTCGTGGGCACATAAGCGTCGGCATCGCCGTGGATGAAAAGCATCGGCAACCGGCTCTTTTTCACCTGCTCCAGCGACGAAGCCTCGCGGAAAGTCCAACCGTATTTCAGGCCGCACAGCCACCCGGCCACGTCGAGCAGCGGAAAAGCCGGAAGGCCGAACTGCTCTTTCAGTTCCTTGGCGAACTGGTCGCGGACGCTCGTATAACCGCAATCCTCGACAAAGCATTTTACATAGGGTTTCTGCTCCTCACCCGCAACCATCATCGTCGTCGCGGCGCCCATCGAAATGCCATGCACGACCATTCGGGTATGGCCGCCGAAGATTTCGTTGGCAACGTCCATCCACCGCAGCACGTCGAGGCGGTCCTTCCACCCCATTTGGATGGCACGGCCTTCGCTCTGGCCGTGGTAACTGAGATCCGGCAGGAGGATGTTGTAACCCAGGTCGTGGTTGTAGAGGTAGCCGATCATCAGCATCCGCACGGCGTTGTCCGTATAGCCATGGACGATCACAGCCGTGCGGTCCGTCGGGCGGGGCGCTGCCGCATACATCGCATGCAGCCGTCCGCCCCGGGGTCCGGTGATCACCGTATCCCGCAGGGCTCCGGTGCGTTCGAGGCTGTCGACCCACGGCCGCAGGAAGGGATATTCGCCGTACATATATTCGTACGACGACGCATCCTTGGCCTGCATCGTCGCGTCAGGCCGCAACGAATAGGAAAGCATGTAAAGACCGCCGCCGGCAACGACTGCCGCCAGCAGCAGCAAAAGGACGACGACGTTCCGGACGATTCTTTTCATAGCTGCGGTATTCGGTTATTCAGACGGTTCGGACAACGGCAAATTTCCTGCCCCGGCGTAAAACATAATGACTTCGGTCGCCTCACTGCCCCGGTTCTCCCCGTAATGGAGTGTTCCTACCAGTTCGACAACCCCTTCACCGGCCCGGAACGTCCGTTCGACGCCCGTTTCGCGGACCACGGTCAACTCGCCGCGCAGGATTACCCCGGCGTTGATCACCCCGTGGCGGTGCATCGCCACCTTCGCACCGGGCTGGACCACGCCCCTCAGGATCGTCACCCGCGGCGTTCCCGCAGGATAGGCCGGCAGGCGCTCCCCGTCCCAGCTTTCGGAGGTGTCGACAAGCGGAATGATCTCAATGTCGCTCACTCGGCGCCCAGTTTCACGCGGATGTGCTCCAGCATGTCGTCGGTCATGCGCGAGAGATCCCACTCGGGTTTCCAGCCCCACTCCTCGCGGGCGCAGGTGTCGTCCAGCGAGTTGGGCCAGCTTTCGGCGATCTCCTTTTTCACGGGATCGACATTGTAGTCCATCGTGAAGGCCGGCAGGCGCTTTTTGATCTCGGCGTAAATGATCTCGGGCGTGAAGCTCATCGACGCGAGGTTGAAGCTGTTGCGGTGGATGAGTTTCGTCGGGTCGGCCTCCATCAGTTCGACGCAGGCGCGCAGGGCGTCGGGCATGTAGATCATATCCATATAAACGTCCGACGGAATGGGGCAGGTAAACTGTCCGCTCCGGATCGCCTCGTAGTAAATCTCGACCGCATAGTCCGTCGTACCGCCGCCGGGCAGCGTGACACTCGAAATAATGCCCGGAAAACGCACCGAACGGGTATCTACCCCGTATTTGTGGTGGTAATAGTTGCCAAGCAGTTCGCCCGTAACCTTGCAGATGCCGTAGATTGTCGTCGGCTGCATGATCGTGTCCTGCGGGGTCATGTCCTTGGGCGACGAAGGCCCGAAGGCGCCGATCGACGAAGGAGTGAACAGCGCACAATGGTGCTGACGGGCTACTTCGAGCGAGTTGTTGAGCGCTCCCATGTTGACGTTCCACGCCATCTGGGGATTGCGTTCGCCGACAGCGGACAGCAGGGCCACGAGGTTGAAGATCGTGTCGATGCGGTGACGGGCCACGACCGAAGCCATAGCTGTCGCGTCGAGGGCGTTCAGAACCTCGAACGGACCGTCCTCGGCCAACGTCCTGCACTCACGCATATCGGTCGCCACAACGTTCTCTCCGCCGTAAATACCGCGCAAATAAACTGTCAGCTCGGAACCAATCTGACCGCCTGCGCCTACTATTAAGATGCGTTTCATCTGGTTTTTATTATGATTTGGTAGTAAAGGTAGAAAATAATTGTGAAATGTGAACAAATTTTTGGTCTTTTCATTTTTCTTACGTACTTTTGCACCACTCGAAAGAGAAATGTTGCTGACATAGCTCAGTGGTAGAGCACTTCCTTGGTAAGGAAGAGGTCCCGGGTTCAAGTCCCGGTGTCAGCTCAGAAACGGCGCACAACCCCAATAGGCGGGTGCATTTAACAAATAAATAATCCTTGTAACGGACTCGTTACAAGGATTATTTATTTTCAGCTATGACTGTGCAATCTACCGCTGACGGCTATTCGTCCATGCGAATCGTCTCGCCGGTCCGGCGGCTGCGCTCGGCCTCGTAACAGATACGATGGCTCTCGATCGAATCCCCGATCGAAGTCAGGAAAGCATGGTCGGGATCGTAGAGGGCCTGGATAAAATCGTCGATCAGGTACAGGTCGGCCCCGGCATGGAAAGGTTGCCCGGCAATATCCGAAAAGTCGTATATCCGTTCATAACCACCCCTAAATTTCCGGACCCGAAGCGTTCGCTCGTCGCCCTCGATCTCGCCGTTCGTCAGCCAGATATGCGTCCGCCGGAAATCGTCGTTGGAGAACATCTCCATCGACAGGCTCACGATCACGGCATCATCCATCTCCATCGACAACAGCTGCCGGTCCACCACATCGTTGTCGCAGCGATAGACGCAGCGGCCGTAAAGCCCCGTACGCAGCTCTTCCAGAATGGCTTCGTCGAGGGTCATCCCTTCAGGAACATCGAAGTTGGCGACCCAGTCCCGGCGGACGTAATAGAGATCTCGCGCCGAGAAGGGACACTGCGGTTCGATCCGACAGTCGAGGCACCGCTCTCCGGCTCCTTCGGGGGCATTCTCTGCCCGGAACCATTGCAGCGACCCGAACGACGAGAGTTTCAGGCAACGCGAACGGGTCAGCCACAGCAGGAAGTCGATGTCGTGACAGCATTTGGCCAGCAGAATGGGATTCGCCTCGCGCACCCGGCGGAAAATACCGCGCACATAGCTATGCGTCGCCCGGTCCAATCCGACCGATGCGATGTGATTAACCGAAACGATGCGCCCGAACTCCCCGGAAGCGACCAGTTCCCGGATTTTGGCAAAATAAGGATGGTAGCGCAGCACATGGCACACCCCGACCCGGACCCCGCGTTCCCGGGCACGCCGCGCAATCTCGCGGCATTCGTCCAGACGTTGAGCGATCGGTTTTTCGAGCAGGAGGTGGTATCCGGCGTCTATCGCCTTGATCGCCGGGTCGAAATGGGCATTCTCCGGCGTCGAAACCAGCACCAGGTCAGCCTCGACACGATCCGCAAAGAAATCGTCGTAATTCACATAACAGCGCTCCTCCGGCAGTCCGAATGCATCGGCCATCGCACGGCGGCGCAGCTCGTTCAGCTCGACGACAGCCACGAGTTGCAACCGGTCGGGATAACGACAGGCATATTCGAGGTATTTGCAGGCCCGGTTTCCCGCTCCGATCACGACGATCTTCACGGGCCGGGACACCACCGGTTTAATCTTCATCCGAATTTCACAAATATTGGAACAACCTTACCGATTCCGGATACAATCACCATGCATCGGCGCTTCCGGACAGCGACAATCAAAGAAAGCCGTTGCCCGGCCGGAAAGTTCCGGGCGGGCAACGATTTTCAGCCTATTTACTCAGGTCCAGCACCCGCAGGTTACGGAACTGAAGCCCTGCACCATGACCGAGCAGACCGAGGTGGCCGCTCTTGTTGAACAGTCCCGGATGATTCCGGTGGTCGACCATATAATGGTTACCCTGCTCCCCGGGATCGCCGACACAATGCCCCTGGCAGGCTTCTCGGATATTGCCGTCGAGGATCACCTCGCCATTTACCGTGACGGTAATATGGTCGCCCACGGCGCGGATTTCCTCGACATTCCAGGTTCCCAGCGGCGGGAATTTCACACGCTTGGCGGCAATTACGCCGTAAACCGAACCGTGCTGCTGGTAGTCGTTGATGTCCTTATAGATCGGGGCATCGTGGTCAAGGATCTGGATTTCCATGCCCTCGAACGCGGCGTCGACACCCATCGGCGTACGAATGCCGATACCGTTGTTAACTCCCTCCCGGATGTAACGGAACTCGAAGCGCAGCACAAAATCGCTGTACTCCTTCTTGGTATAAAGGTTGCCCGAACCACCATACTGTGCCGTTACGTCGATGGTACCGTCCAGCGGCACATAGTTAGTGGTATTACCGGTCCATTTGTGGAGCGAGCGACCGTCGAAAAGCACCTCGAAGCCTTGTGCTGCTTCCTCGGGCGAGAGTGCGAAGACCGGCGTCGAGGGCAACTCGTTAATATAGATACTGCGGAATTCAACGGGAGCCGTCCCGGCAATCAACTCAATACAGCCGCGGATGTTAATAGCCTCGCCCGGTGCCCCCATATTGGTCATAACAGCGTTCTCTACTATTTTCACATCGTTCTCAAAAACGGACATACGATCGTCTACGACCTTCACATAAAGCGTATTCCAATCACCCGGTCGGTTGTCGGCAGACAGAACGCCCTTATCGCCCGATAACACACCGGTACCAGCCTCACCACCCAACCGAATCTGCGGCGTGGAGCGTACTCCAAGTGCGGCTTGTGCATCCGTTTTCCAGTCAAGGATCAGTTCGAAGTTTTCATATTCTTTGTGTGAAGCTATTGTACCGGCGTTTGCGGCACCTGTGAGTATGCCGTTGTTTTCGGTCCAGTTCTTTGTCATTGCGGCGTCAGCCTCCTGCTGCGCCT
>JAEZTA010000155.1 GCA_023443765.1 Bacteroidota bacterium
TTCATGGGTCGATCCGCGCAGCGGCGAGATTCTCGGAACGGACATCTTCGTACCCTTCAACTTCACGGCCGCTGTCCAGAAGCAACTGCTGCTTACGCTCTCGGCCGCCGATCCTGAGGCGCGCACCACGCAGCCTTCGGCACGCCAGGTTGCCGATGCCCTGACGGCTTCGGTGGCCCGCCGTGCAGCCTCGGCTTTGGGTGTGATGCCCAACTACGCAGCTTCGTCGGCTTATCCGACCGACTCGCTGCGCTCGCCGTCGTTCACGCAGAAAAATGGTTTGGCCTCGTCGATCACCGACGATGTTTTCTACAACATCCTTGCGCAGCCGGGCGATAAGGAGCGTGGCGTGAAGCTGGTGGCCGATGCGTTGGGACCTTACGACTACCTGGCAGTGGAGTGGCTCTACAAACCGGTTCCCGGGGCTGTGAAGCCGCAGGACGAGGTTGCGGAACTGAGCCGCCTGCTCGCCGCGAAGGAGGGTGATCCCCGCTATTTCTTCGCCCACTACGCTTCCGGGGCTTACGATCCCCGTGTAGGCATAGAAGACCTAGGTGATGACCTGTTCAGGAGCGTTTCACTCCAGCTCGCTAACCTGAAATACGTTGCCGAACATGGCGACGAGTGGCTTTCGGGTCGTGACGGCGACTACAAGTTCCGTGAGGACCTGCTGATGGAGATGGTCGTGCGGGTAAACACACTCTCCTCGCAACTGATGCGTTACATCGGGGGTGTCTACATGAATCCGGTTTACGAAGGGAGCGTACAGCCGGCCTGTACAGCTGTGCCGCGCGAGGTGCAGCAGCGTGCCCTGCGCGAGGTGCTCAGCCTGAGTGCCGACCTGGATTGGGTCGACCGGCAGGGCGTGTCGAAGAATGTCTATAACCGCGTGCAGGCGTGCGAATACCTCCAGCGCCGGACCGTGCGGGCTTTGCTCGAAAAACTCGGTATGCTGGATCTCGCGGCCTCGAAGAGCGATGAGCCCTATACGGCCGACCGCATGGCAAAGGACCTCATGGGTTGGTTCGAACAGCAGCTTCGTTCGCGCGAACCCCTCACAGCGCATGCCCGCAACCTGCAACAGTCGCTGCTCAAATCGACCGTCGCCGTCGCTAAGGTGAAGGAGGCTTCGGGATCGGCGAGTGCTTTTGCATTGACAGCCGAAACCGATCCGATTTGGGGTGCATTGCCCCGGTGCGAGGCCGATAACCTGGTGCCGTTGGGTCTTGCTGAGGAACAGGGTGCCGCTTACGGTTACCGTGCGCCGCGTGTGATTCCGGCTTTCCGGGAGCACCTCTTCTATGGCCTGCTGCTCGACCTGAAGGCGATGTACCAGCGGGGAGCCGCCTCGGCACCCGTGGCCGATACGCGCAGTTTCTGCCGCTACATGGCCGACCAGATCGACCGGGCGCTGGCGATCGAATAACCCGATACAAACAGCGGGCTGTAACTTTTGTTACAGCCCGCTGTTTGTATAGTCGGTGGATCAGCGCTCTTCGAGAATGACGGTCTGTCCGGTGAGGCGGCTTCGCTCGGCCTCGAAGCAGATGCGGTGGCTTTCGACCGAATTGCCGATCGTCGTGCGGAACCGGTGTTCCCGGCGGCTGAGCGTATCGACGAAATCTTCGACCAGGTTGAGGTCGGCCCCGGCGTGGAACGGCTTGCCGACAAGGCCCGAAAAGTCGTAGATTTGCTCTTCCCCGCCGCGGAATTTGCGGACGCGCAGCGTGCGTTCGTCGCCGTCGATCTCGCCATGCGTCAGCCGGATGTGGGTTTCGCGCTGGTCACCCAGCGTAAAGGCGTCCATCGAGAACGAGATCGTGATGTCGTTGTCCAGTTCCATCGAGACGATCTGATGGTCCACCACGTCGTTGTCGCAGCGGAACACGCACCGTCCGTAGTCGCCCGAGCGCAGCTCGCGGAGAATCACCTCGTCAAGGGTCGAACCTTCGGGAACGTCGAAATTCGAAATCCAGTCGCGGCGGTTGTAGTAGAGGTCCACCGCCGAGTAGGGGCACTCTTTTTCGATTGGGCAGTCGATGCACCGCGCGGTGCTTCCCGCCGGGGCGTTTTCCGCGCGGAACCAGCGCAGCGACCCGAACGACGAGAGTTTCCGGCAGCGGGCTTCGGTGAGCCACAGCAGGAAGTCGATGTCGTGGCAGCACTTCGAAATCAGCATCGGGTTGGTGATCTCCTCCCTGCGCCACATGCCGCGGACGAATCCGTGCGTCGTGCGGTCGAGTCCCACGGCGGCCAGGTGGCTGATCGAGATGATCTCGCCCAGTTCGCCCGAGTCGACGATCTCCTTGATCCGGATGAAATACGGGTGGTAACGCAGGACGTGGCAGACGCCGACGATGACTCCTTTGCGCCGGGCCGCTTCGGCGATCCGGCAGCATTCGGGCAGCGATTGCGCGATCGGCTTTTCGAGCAGGACATTATAGCCCGCCTCGATGGCCTTCATGCAGGGCTCGAAGTGCATGTTCTCGGGCGTGCCGATCAGTATGGCATCGGCCGGAACGGGATTTTCGAAAAAGAGGTCGTAATCGGCGAAGCATTGTTCGGGTGTCAGCCCGAATTTCGCCGCGACGGCGTGGCGGCGGATGTCGTTGAGTTCCGCGACGCCCACCAACTTGAGCCGGTCGGGGTTGCGGATCGCATATTCCAAATATTTATTGGTGCGGTTGCCTGCCCCGATGGCTACGATCGTGATCGGTTTCGCCTCGCTCCTGCTCTCCATCATTCCTCCTATTCCGTGGTTTCCGGCTGCTCTTCGAGGCTGCGATTGCGCTCGGTCCGCGATGCAAGTTTGATACTCAGTTCGTAAAGTCCGTACAGGGGCAGGATCACCAGCACCAGGCTGAAAATGTCGGGCGGGGTGATGATCGCCGCAATGACGAGCAGCACGACGAAGGCATGACGCCTGTATTTGCGCAGGAACGTCGCCGAAACGATGCCCATGCGGGTGAGGAAATAGATCAGCAGCGGCAGTTCGAACATGAATGCGCAGGCCAGCGAGACGACGATGACCGTCGAGAGGTAGTCGCTGATGTCGAACATGTTGGTAATGGCGGCGCTGGCCTGGTAGTTGGAGAAGAAGTTGATCGACAGCGGCGCCATCACGAAGTAGCCGAACAGCAACCCCGAGAAGAAGCACAACGACACGCAGAAGACGAACCAGTGGGTTCCGGCGATCTCCCTGGGTGTAAGGGCCGGGCGTACGAAACGCCAGAACTCCCACAGCGCATAGGGCATGGCGAGGGCGATACCCGTCACCAGCGAAATTTTCATGTGGAGGTTGAACTGCCCCGACAGCGAGGTGTTGATGATCGAGAAACGGTCGTTCGCAATCCGGAATGTTTCCGGATTGGCATCGAACGACGTACCTAACAGCCCGTTGAGCCATCCGGCTATTTCCGCCCACTGGGCGCCGACCCACGTCAGCATCCGGTTGGTGGGGAAATCCGGGCTTTGGGGGCCGAACAGCACCGTGTCGATAATGAAGCTCTTACAGAAGAAGGCCACCAGTCCGATGACTCCGATCGCCATCACACCCCGCACCAGATGAGGGCGCAGGGCATCGATGTGCTCGAAAAAAGTCATCTCCGACGGCTCTGGATCCTTTGTTTTCATGCTCAGTTTTTTGCCGCAGCGGAGTTGTGGTGATTATTCGGTCTTGTCGGAAACGGATTTGTCTCCGGGTTTGCTGTCCTCAGCCGTATAGTCTTTGTTGACGGCATCCTTGAATTCTTTGACACCACGGCCCAGTCCGCGCATCAGTTCGGGAATTTTTTTACCTCCGAAGAGCAGGATGACTACCAGCACGATTACGATGACCTGTCCGTAACCGATTGCGCAAGGGATAAACATAGTTTTTGTCGTTTAGGTTTTTTACTCGGAATTCAGTAGTGCCGGGGCTGCGCCCGGCCTATTCTCCGCAAATATAACACTATTTTTGCGATTCGTTGCACTTGCGGGCCCGGAAAACCCGCCCGAATTTCGGACGGGTTTTCACAGGACCGTGTGCTGTTTACTTTATTCGCTTTGGTGCAGGCAGTTCCTTGATGCGGATATTGCGGAACTTGATGCCGGCGCCGTGGCCCAGCAGGCCGATGTGGCCCGAGGTGTTGAACAGTCCGGGGTGGTTCTTGTGATCCACGGTGTAGGGGTTCTCCTTGGCTCCGTCGGGCGCCACATTGTGGCCCTGGCAGGCCTCGCGGATGTTACCGTCGAGGATCACTTCGCCGTTCACCGTGACGGTGATACGGTCGCCCACGGCGCGGATTTCTTCGACATTCCAGGTTCCCAGCGGCGGGAACTTCACGCGCTTGGCCGGGATGATGCCGTAGACCGAGCCGTGCTGCTGATACACGCGCAGGTTCTTGTAGATCGGTGCGTCGTGATCCAGAATCTGGATTTCCATACCGTGGTAAGCGGCGTCGACGCCCATTGGCGTACGGATGCCGATGCCGTTGTTGACGCCTTCGCGGTCGAAGGCGAATTCGAAGCGCAGCACGAAGTCGTCGTACTCCTTCTTGGTGTAGAGGTTGCCCGAGCCGCCGTACTGCGCCGTCACATAGATCGTGCCGTCGACGGGGACGTAGTTGGTGGTGTTGCCGGTCCATTTGTGCATCGACGTGCCGTCGAAGAGCACTTCGAATCCCTCGGCGGCCTCTTCCTTCGAAAGTTCGAAACGCGGGGTGGCGGGCAATTCGCGGAGGTACATTTCGCGGAAGCTGACGGGTGCGTCGCCTGCAATGAGCAGGATTTGTCCCTTGACATAAGCCGGGATTTCGCGGTTGCACGTGTTTTCGAGGATGATGTTCTCGCAGGTCGTAACGCCGTTGAGGATGACCGTCACACGGTCGTTCACGACTTTCACCTGCATCGTGTTCCACTGTCCCGACCGGTTCATGGCATTTTTCTTCGTCGTGTTGTCGTGGAGCATGTTGCCCGTCAGGGCGCCGGGATTTCTGCCGCCGAGCGCGATTCCGGGGATTGAACGGACGCCCATCCCGGCCTCACCTTCGGTCTTCCAGTCGAGGATCAGTTCGAAGTTTTCATATTCTTTGTGTGAAGCTATTGTACCGGCGTTTGCGGCACCTGTGAGTATGCCGTTGTTTTCGGTCCAGTTCTTTGTCATTGCGGCGTCAGCCTCCTGCTGCGCCT
>JAEZTA010000139.1 GCA_023443765.1 Bacteroidota bacterium
CCGTCGGTCAGGTAGACGCCTTCGACCGTGCCTTCGCACTTGTATTCGCCCTCACGGTGAACTCCGGTCATGGCATTGTAAAAATGCGTAGCATGCGTAAATCCGGCCTCATAGGCGGCTTTTACCCCGGCATACCCCGCCGTCGTGTGGGCCAGTGCGACCAGCACGCCGTGCGAGCGGACACAACGGGCAAAATCATGCGCTCCGGGAAGTTCGGGAGCGGCGCTCCAACGTCTGATACACGGCGCGGAGGCCAGCATGGCTTCGTACTCCGCCGGATCAGGATTCGAAATATACGCCGGAGGCTGGCCGCCTTTCATCGCAGGATTCAGGTAATTGCCTTCGAGATGGAGCCCCAGCACGGCAGCCCCGTTACCGGGATGCTGTTGAACCTGCTCGCAGGCCTGGACAGCTCGACGGAAAGTATCGGGTGAAAAGACCGCCAGGGTGGCATAAAGCGCCGTCGTTCCATACCGCGCATGCGCCTCGGCCACCGTCCGGAACGCTTCGGGCGTAGCCTCCAGGAAATCGGCCCCGCCGCCCCCATGCACATGCAGATCGATACAGCCCGGCGCGACGCAAAGTCCCTCGGCATCGACCCGTTCTGTTCCTTCCGCAACGCCACCATCGGGACATATCGCGGCAATGCGCCCCGCACGGATTACCAGCGAGGCGCCTGCAAGCCAGCCCGCAGGGGTCAGTACGCGGCCGTTTACAATCGTATATGCTTTATCATCCATCCTGTTCTCAATAAAAAAGCCGGAACTGTCGCTCCGGCTTATCCCTTTATCAGCGCATCCGCCGGAGGAAACATTCGATCGTATTTTCCATCAGGCAGCAGATCGTCATCGGCCCGACGCCTCCCGGAACCGGGGTGATGACCGAGGCTTTGGGCTCGATGGCCGCAAAATCGACATCGCCGCACAACTTGCCCGTCTCCGGATCGCGGTTGACACCCACGTCGATCACCACGGCGCCTTCCGACACCATCTCCGCCGTAACGAATTTCGGCCGGCCGATAGCCACCACCAGAATCTCCGCCCCGCGCGTTACCTCGCCGAGGTTGCGCGTACGGCTGTGGGCCATCGTCACCGTGGCGTTCGCATCCAGCAGCAGTTTCGACACGGGAAGTCCCACGATGTTACTGCGGCCGATCACCACGGCGCGCTTGCCGGCGATTTCCACACCTGCAGCATGCAGCATCTTGATAATGCCCTTCGGCGTACAGGGAAGCGTACAGGGCTGTTTCTGCCACAACGCGGCGACGTTCAGGGGGTGAAAGCCGTCGACATCCTTCGACTTGTCGATGGCAGCGATCACCTTGTCTTCATCGATGTGTTTCGGCAGAGGCAGCTGAACCAGAATGCCATCCACATCGTCGTCGAGGTTCAGGGCCGCGATGATGTCCAGCAACTCTGCCTCGGCAATTGACTCGGGCTTACGGATCGTCGTATTGCGGATGCCCACCTCGGCCGAAGCCTTGGCCTTGCCGGTCACGTAGCTCACGCTGCCGGGGTCTTCGCCCACGAGGATTACCACCAGATGCGGCACACGGCCGTATTTACCTTCAAACGTGGCCACTTCGGCCGCCATTTCGAGTTTCAGTTTCGCTGAAAGTTCTTTTCCGCTGATTATCATAGATTTCGTTTTACTTTTTCAATGCCCAATGCCCGATATCGGTGCGGTGGAACAGGTTATCGCAGTCGATGCGCGCAACGTCCGCCAGCGCATTCGCACGCGCTTCGGCCAGATCACGGCCTTTGCCCACGACGAACAGAACGCGGCCTCCGGCAGTCAGTACGCGGTCACCGTCGGCCTTGGTTCCCATGTGGTAAACAGCCCCTTCGGCACGGTCGAGACCCTTGATCTCATGTCCTTTTTCATAGTCGCCGGGATAGCCCTTCGAGGCCAGCACAACGCCCAGCGTGGCAAAATCGTGCCATTCCAACTGCGTATCACGGCCCTCGGCAACGGCGCAGAAGATGTCGACGATGTCGCTCTTCAGGCGCGGCAGCACCACCTCGGTCTCGGGGTCGCCGAAACGGGCGTTGAACTCGATGACCTCGATACCCCGCGCCGTCTTCATCAGACCGCCATACAGCACGCCCTCGAAAGGACATCCTTCGGCGATCATCGCTTCGGCAACGGGCTGCATGACCTTCTCCATTGCATAGCGCTTGTCCTCCGCCGTGATGAACGGCAGGGGCGAATAAGCGCCCATACCGCCCGTATTGGGACCTTCGTCGCCGTCGTAGGCACGTTTGTGGTCCTGCGCCAGCACCATCGGCCAGACGCGGCTGCCCGAAACGAAGCACATGAACGAGAACTCAGGGCCTTCGAGGTAATCCTCGACGACGACCTTGCCTTCGCCGAACTTGTCGTCGAGCAGCATATCTTTCAGGGCCTTCTCGGCCTCCTCCATCGTCTCGGCAATCACCACGCCTTTGCCGGCGGCCAGTCCGTCGTATTTGAGCACCGCAGGCAGGGGACGGCCCTGCACGTAGGCCAGCGCCTCGGCGTAGTCGGTGAACGCGCGGAATCCCGCGGTCGGGATGTCGTATTTAGCCATCAGGCACTTGGCGAACTCCTTCGACGACTCGATGCGCGCCGCAGCTTTCGTGGGACCGAAAATCCGCAGTCCCGCAGCCTTGAAGCTGTCGACGACTCCTGCGGCCAATGCCACTTCGGGACCTACGACCGTGAGACCGATGCCGTTCGACGCGGCAAAGTCACGCAGGCGTTCCACCTCGGTTTCCCGGATGGCTACGCATTCGGCCTGTCGGGCGATGCCCGCATTTCCGGGTGCACAGTAGATTTTTTCGACCTGCGGCGAGCGCGACAGCGCATCGACAATAGCGTGTTCACGGCCTCCGCCGCCGATTACAAAAACGTTCATAGTTAAGTTATCCTATTTTCCCGAAGTCCCCCTTCTCAAAGGGGGATTTAGGGGGATTGTCTGAATAATTTCGCCGAATGGCCAAACACGTCAGTGTTTGAAATGACGTTCGCCGGTAAATACCATCGCAATACCCTTCTCGTCGGCCATTTTGATCGAATCCTCGTCGCGGACCGATCCGCCGGGCTGCACGATTGCCGTCACGCCATATTGAGCGGCCAGCGTCACGCAGTCGTCGAAGGGGAAGAAGCCGTCCGAAGCCAGCACGAGGCCCTCGGTAACGCCTGCGGCATGCGCCTGTTTCAGGGCGATCTCGGCCGAGCCGATGCGGTTCATCTGTCCCGCGCCGACGCCCAGCGTCCGGCCGTCCTTCACTGCCACGATGGCGTTCGACTTAACGTGCTTAACGATATGCCAGCCGAAATTGAGGTCCTCCATCTGCTCGGGAGCAGGTTTAGCCTTGGTCACGCACAGGTCGGCCGTAACGGGCTTCGTAGCCACGTCGAGGTCCTGCACCAGCAGACCACCGTTGACGCTCACATACTGTTTGGGATCGACAGCGCCCTTGTCCATGCAGACTTCGAGCAGGCGCAGGTTCTTCTTCGTCGAGAGCACTTCGAGCGCACCCTCGTCGAATTTCGGGGCCATGATGATTTCGAGGAAGATCGGCTTCATCAGCTCAGCGGCCTCGCGCGTCACCGTGCAGTTCGTAGCCACGATACCGCCGAAGATCGAAACCTTGTCGGCCTCGTAAGCCTTGGTCCACGCCTCGACAACGTCTTTGCCCACGGCTGCGCCGCAGGGGTTCATGTGCTTGAGACCCACGCAGAACGGTTTGTCGAACTCGCGCACGATGCACAGCGCGGCATTGGCATCCTGGATATTGTTATACGACAACTCCTTGCCGTTAAGCTGTTTAGCAAAAGCCAGCGAATAAGGCACCTCTTTCTCCTCACGGTAAAATTTGGCTCCCTGGTGGGGATTCTCGCCGTAGCGCAGCGACTGCACGAGGTCGAATTCGAGGAACAGTTTCTCGTTCAGTCCGGCCTGAGCGCGCATGTAAGTGGCGATCATCGAATCGTATTCGGCGGTATGCGTGTAAGCCTTGGCCGAAAGCCGGAGGCGCGTAGCCTTTTCGGTATTGCCGCCGGCCTTGATCTCGCTGAGAATCTGCGCATAGTCCGCAGGGTCGCACACAACCGTCACGTCGGCCCAGTTCTTAGCCGCCGAGCGCAGCATCGAAGGGCCGCCGATGTCGATATTCTCGATGGCATCCTCCATCTTCACGTCGGGTTTCGAGATCGTCTGACGGAACGGATAGAGGTTCACGCAGACCATGTCGATAAACTCGATGTGGTTATCTTTCAGGGCTTTCAGATGTTCCGGATCGTCCCGGCGGGCCAGCAGTCCCCCGTGCACATTGGGGTGCAGGGTCTTCACACGGCCGTCGCAGATTTCGGGGAATCCCGTCACGTCGCTGATGTTGATTACCTCCACACCGCTGTCGGCCAGCAGTTTCATCGTACCGCCCGTGGCGATCACCTCCCAACCCAGGGCGCGCAGCCCTTTGGCGAACTCCACGATCCCGGTTTTGTCACTTACACTAATTAAAGCGCGCATATCTAATACCTATTTCTGTTTTAATAATTTATCAATCGTTTCAACATAAAGCGGATATTCCACCGCATGAATCATCGGTTCCAGTTCTTCGATGTCGCTGCCCTCGTAGGGAAAAGCCCGTTGGGCGATGATGCGTCCGCCGTCGAGTTCGGCATCGACATAGTGGATCGTCACGCCGAAGACCTTGACGCCGTATTCCAGCGCCTGTTCGATGGCGTGAGCGCCGCGGAAGGCCGGCAGCAGCGAGGGATGGATGTTGATGATCCGCCCGCCGTAGGCCCCCAGCAGTACGTCGCCTGCGATACGCATATACCCCGCCAGGCAGACCAGTTCCACGCCTGCGGCATCGAGCCGCGCGACGATCTCCCGTTCGTAATCGGCTTTCGAAGCGTATTGCTTCGGAGCGAAAACGAACGCCCCGACCCCGTGTTCGGCAGCCCTTTCGACCACCTTAGCACCGGGTTTGTCGCAGACCATCAGGACGACCTCCGCATCGAGCACGCCCTGTTCGCAGGCTGTGACGATAGCTTCGAAGTTCGTACCGCTGCCGCTGGCGAAGACTGCTAACCGATGCATCGGCTAACGGATTACGACACCCTCGGTGTCGGTTACACGTCCGATGACAGTAGCCTTTTCGCCCTGCGCCGTGAGGATGTCGATCGCCTTCTGCGCCTCGCCGGCGTCGAGGGCGATGACCATGCCGATACCCATATTGAAGATGTTGAACATCTCGCGGTGGGCCACTTTGCCATACTTCTCCAGGAAGTGGAACACAGGCAGGATCTCCCACGAACCTTCTTCGATTTCGAGACCCTGGCCCTCGCGCAGGATGCGGGGGATATTCTCGTCGAAACCACCGCCCGTGATGTGGCTGATGCCGTGCACGTCGCAGTTGCGAACCACTTCAAGGACCTGCTTCACGTAGATTTTCGTCGGCGTGAGCAGCACCTCGCCCAGCAGTTTGTTCGACAGTTCGGGATAGGATTCGCGCAGGTTCAGGCAGTTGTCGGCCACGATCTTGCGCACGAGGCTGAAACCGTTGGAGTGCACGCCGCTCGACGCAACGCCCACCAGCACATCGCCCGCCTTGACCTTCGATCCGTCGATCAGCTGCGACTTCTCGACGACGCCGACCGTAAATCCGGCGATGTCGTATTCGCCATCGTCATACATACCCGGCATCTCGGCGGTCTCACCGCCCACCAGCGCACAGCCGGCCTGACGGCAGCCGTCGGCGACACCTGCAACGATGGCTTCGATCTTCTGGGGTTCGCTGCGCCCCTGGGCCAGGTAGTCGAGGAACACCAGCGGTTCCGCGCCCTGCGCCAGCACGTCGTTGACGCACATAGCCACGGCGTCGATACCGATCGTATCGTGCTTATCCATCTCGAAGGCCAGCTTGAGTTTGGTTCCCACGCCATCGGTTCCGCTCACGAGGATCGGTTCCTTCACCTTGAGGGCCGAGAGGTCGAACATCCCGCCGAAAGCGCCGATGTTGCCCATTACGCCCGGACGCGAGGTCGACGCCACGTGTTTTTTGATGCGCCGCACCACTTCGTATCCGGCTTCGAGGTTCACGCCGGCCTTTTCATAAGATTGAGCCATAGTAATTTATGGTTTAAGATTTTCTAACATTTAACGTCTTTGTTGGCCTCGTCGGGCGACTGATAGAGCATCGTGGGATAGACTCCCGTGAAGCAGGCCATGCAAAGTTCCTTGCGGTTGCCCGCCTTCAGAAGCGCATCCGGCGAGAGGAACACCAGCGAATCGGCACCGATCTCCTCGCACACGCCCTTCAGGTCCTTGCGCGCCGAGATCAGCTCCTCACGCGTCGAAGTATCCACGCCGTAGAAACAGGGATTAGTCATCGGGGGACTGGCGATGCGCACATGCACCTCGGTAGCGCCCGACTCCTTGAGCATCGTGACGATACGACGCGAAGTCGTTCCGCGCACGATCGAGTCGTCGACCAGCACCACACGTTTACCCTTGACGATCGAACGCACGGCCGAGAGTTTCATCCGCACGCCCTTCTCGCGCAGTTCCTGCGAGGGCTGGATGAAGGTGCGGCCGATGTATTTGTTCTTGATCAGTCCCATTTCATAAGGCAGTCCGCTCGCCTCGGCATAACCCATTGCGGCGCTGAGGCTCGAATCGGGAACGCCGACCACGATGTCTGCCTCGGCGGGCGCCTCCTTGTAGAGCAGGCGTCCCGACTCCTTGCGGTAGGCATGGACGTTACAGCCGTCGATGTCGCTGTCCGGACGTGCGAAGTAGATGTACTCCATCGAACACATCTGGCAGCGTTTGTACATCGAGTAGTCGCGGCTGCGGATGCCCTGCTTGTCGATCGTGACGATCTCGCCCGGCTCGACATCGCGCACGAACTCCGCGCCCAGCACGTCGAATGCACAGGTCTCGCTCGACACGACATAGCCGTCGCCCAGCTTGCCGATCGACAGCGGACGCAGTCCGTATTTGTCGCGGCAGGCGTAGATACGGTTGGCCGTCATGATCAGGAAGGCGAAAGCGCCTTCGAGCATGTTCAGCGCATCGATGATCGCGAAAATACGCGGCCGGTCGTGGTAACGCGTCTCCTTTTTGATCAGGTGGGCCAGAATTTCGCTGTCGGAGGTCGACTGGAACAGGCTGCCCTTGTTTTCGAGGTGGCGGCGCAACAGGGCCGAATTGACGATGTTGCCGTTATGCGCCAGTGCGAAATCCCCCGTGTTATGGCGGAAGAGGAACGGCTGTACATTCTCGATGCCGCCGCCCCCGGCCGTGGTATAACGCACATGGCCGATGGCCATGGAGCCTTTCAACGTGGCGAGTTTCGCCTCGTCGAAAACTTCGGTCACCAGCCCGCCGCCCTTGATACGGCGGAACGTGCCGTTCTCGTCCGCAGAGACGATACCGGCGCCCTCCTGTCCGCGGTGCTGCAGGGCATGCAGGCCGTAGTAGGTCAGCGACGCGGCGTCCGGCACCCCATAGATGCCGAACACCCCGCACTCCTCGTGCAACTCGCGGTCGCTAATCACTTCCATCATATTACTCGACGATTTTCTTCAGGCGTGCCAGAATTTCCTCGTAAGCCTCGCGGACCTTGCCCAGGTCGCGGCGGAAACGGTCCTTATCGAGTTTCTCGTTGGTCGTAGCGTCCCACAGGCGGCAGGTGTCGGGCGACACCTCGTCGGCCAGCACGATCTCGCCGTCCGACGTTTTGCCGAACTCGATCTTGAAGTCCACGAGCTTGATGTTCATCTTCAGGAACATATCCTTGAGCACCTCGTTGATCTTGGCCGTCATGGCGTACATCTCGTTGAGCTCCTCGTAGGTTGCAGCCCCAAGCGCTACGGCGTGGTGGTCGTTGATCAGCGGGTCGCCCAGTTCGTCCTTCTTGTAGCAGATGTCGAAGATGACGTTCGAAGGCTGCGTACCCTCCTCGATGCCGAGGCGCTGTGCCATCGAACCGGCGATGACGTTGCGCACGATAACCTCCAGCGGGATGATCTCGACACGGCGGCAGATCTGGTCGCGCTCGTTGATGGTCTCGATGTAATGCGTCTTCACGCCGGCCTTTTGCAGCTCCTTGAAGATCAGGGTCGAAATGGCGTTGTTCAGCACTCCCTTGTTCTCGATCGTAGCCTTCTTGATGTTGTTGAAAGCCGTAGCCGCATCCTTATAGTGAATGATGATCTTATCGGGATCGTCTGTGCGGAAAACCTGTTTTGCCTTGCCCTCGTAGAGCATTTCGAGCTGTTTCATGTTGTTTGGGTGTTTTTTATTATTTGATTTATTGCCTTATTTCAGATTGAAGTCGACCAGAATCGGACGGTGGTCCGAAGGATGCCAGAAGTTCGACAGATTACCCGGATCGCGGACCGGGGTCGTATAGTCATCCGACACAACATCCGCATGCGTGACCAGCTTATAGAGCGCCGGCGTGCAGTAGACGAAGTCGATGCGCGACTTGCCGCCCGTGGTCGTCTTGAACTCGCCCGGGTATTTCTCGGCAATCACGTCCACATAGGGCGTATTTTGCAGGATGTAGTCGTGGACCAGGAAGCGCGTGTCGTCTGCGGGGTACTTGTAGAACCAGTTGTCGCGCGATGAACGCGCGTTGAAGTCGCCCATCATCATCCAGAGCTGGTCCTTCGCGTCGGGGACCGTAGCGATCGTATGGTTGCAGATGTATTCCAACTCCATGCGGCGGTATTTGTCTCCGCCGTGCTCCGCTTTGCTTGCGTCGCGGTCCCTGGCCTCGAAGGCATAGGCCTGCGGCCACGTGTGGAGCGTTACGATGTTGATTGTCTTGCCGTCCTTTTCGATACGCGCCCAGCCGCAGCCGTGCGAAACCACGCTGTCGGGCTGCGAACCGATGATGCGCTCCACGTTCTCGATCGGGTATTTCGACGTGATGACCTGCGGGAAGTTGTCCCGGTGGCCGCCCTTATACCAGTACTTATGGCCGTAGCGTGCCGCGAGTTCACCCCAGTTATCCGTCAGGTAACGGTCTTCGGCAGCCATCTTCTCCGCAGCACCCGTCTTGTAGTTCGACTGCGCTTCGCACCAAACGCAGACATCCGGTTCCTGGGCCTTCACCCACTCCACAAACTTGCCGTAATTGTCGCCCTGGCCCGACCACATACCGTTCTGGATGTTCCAGTACAAAAGACGGAAATTACCGTCGGTCTGGGCGCTGCTGTGCCCCGGAAGCAGGATCGCCGCAAAGAGTAGCGTGGCCCACAAGGTGAATAAGGAGGTTTTCATCGGCTATAGGTTTTAAGTTACTACTTTTTGCGGAAATAGGCCACGGCATTGGCGAACAGCGACTGCTGTTTGTTGCCGGCGATATTTTTGAAAAGGTTCTCCTCGTAACGCTCCGTGTGGCCCATCTTGCCCAGAATCTGACCGTTCTGCGAGATGATACCCTCGATGGCGTACAACGAGCCGTTGGGGTTATAGGGAGCCTCGGCGGTAGGCCGTCCTTCGGGATCGGCATACTGGAAGGCAACCTGTCCGTTGGCGAAAAGCTCCTTGGCGAGTGCCTCGCTCACGACGAACTTACCCTCGCCGTGGCTGACGGCAATCGAGTGCAGTTCGCCCAGTTCGAAGCCCTTGAGCCACGGGGAAGCGGTCGTCGCGACACGCGTCGAGACGATCTGCGAAATGTGACGGTTGATGTCGTTGCGGAACAACGTCGGCGACTCCCTGGTGACCATGCCCAGGCGACCATAAGGAAGCAGGCCCGACTTGACCAGCGCCTGGAAACCGTTACAGATGCCCAGGATCAGGCCACCACGGTCAATCAGCGCGTGAATTTCCTCGCGAATATCTTTATTGTTCAGCACGTTGACGATGAATTTCGCACTTCCGTCGGGTTCGTCGCCCGCGGAGAAACCGCCGCTCAGCACAAAGATATGCGCCTGACGGATATGCTCCTTCATCTGGGCAATCGAGCGCAGGATGTCGTCGCCGGCGATGTTGCACAGCACGCTCATCCGGACCTCTGCCCCGGCCTTGCGGAATGCCTTGGCGGTGTCGTAGTCGCAGTTCGTGCCGGGGAACACCGGGATATAGACCACCGGGGTTTCGACAGCCGCACCGGGATAGGTGAAGCTCTTCGGCGCAGGCTGCGAGGTCATCACCTCGGTCACCCGCGGGTCTTTGTCGGGGTAAACGGTCGCGAACTTTTCGGTATTGGCCTTATAGAGTTCGTCGAGCGGCATTTTAACTCCGTTGACCGTCAGCGCCGCTTCGGCCACCGTGAAGCCCACCTGTTCGGCATGGGGATATTCGAGCGTGCCCTCGCACTCGACGAGGATCGAGCCGTAGGCGTATTCGTAGAGTTTCGTTTCGTCGAAAGTCACCTCAGCGCCGATGCCGTTGCCGAAGGCCATCTTCGCGAGGCCCTCGGCGATGCCGCCGAAGCCCACGGACCAGGCCGAAAGAATCTTTCCGGACTCGATCTGTTCGCTGACGAACGAGAAATTGCGCTTCAACTGTGCCGTGTCGGGCATGTAGTTCTCGTGCGGAGTATGCCGCACGAGGTAGATGCGGTGTCCGGCGCCTTTCAGGTCGGTCGAAATGACCGTCGGAGCGGCGACCGTCGTGATGCCGAAAGCCATCAGCATCGGTGGGACGTTGATGTCCTGGAACGTTCCCGACATCGAGTCCTTGCCGCCGATCGACGGCAGGCCCAGTTCGACCTGCATCTTCAGCGCGCCGAGCAGTGCGCTGAGCGGCTTGCCCCACGACTCGGGGTTCTTGGTCATGCGCTCGAAATACTCCTGGTAGGAGTAGCGCATCTTATCGTAACGGGCGCCCGCGGCTACGACCTTCGCCGCAGCTTCCACGACGGCATAAGCCGCACCGTGGTAGGGGCTCCACGAAGCCACATAGGGGTTGTAACCGAAAGCCATGACGCTGGCCGTCTCGGTGTAGCCGTCGGTCGGAAGCTTCTGTACCGAGACCTGCGTTTCGCTGCGCTGCGTGCGACCGCCGAAGGGCATCAGCACCGTGGAGCGGCCGATCGTCGAGTCGAACATCTCCACAAGGCCCCGCTGCGAAACGACGTTGTTGTCTTTCAGGTTATTCGCAAAGCGTTCGGCAAGCGTCTCTCCCGCCACTTCGCGGGTAAAGGGATTGCGGTTCTCGACCTCGCCGATCCTGGCCTCGGCATAGTGTTTGGCGCCGGCGCTGTCGATAAATTCGCGGCTGAGGTCCACGACCTTACGGTCGCCGTTGAACATCCGCATGCGCGCCGTGTCCGTCACATCGGCCACGTGCACCGCCTCGATATTCTCCTCGCGGCAGT
This sequence comes from Bacteroidota bacterium, assembly GCA_023443765.1. Taxonomy (GTDB): domain Bacteria; phylum Bacteroidota; class Bacteroidia; order Bacteroidales; family Rikenellaceae; genus Alistipes. The sequence goes on from JAEZTA010000139.1 coordinate 11,334, forward strand.
AGTTCATGAATTCCTCGACATCTTTCGCCTCGACCACCACCGACATGCGCTCCTGCGACTCTGATGGCGAGTTCCGTGGAGTTCAGGCCGCTGTACTTGGTCTTCACACGGTCGAGGTAGATGTCCAGTCCGTCGGCCAGCTCGCCGATGGCGACGCTGACGCCGCCCGCGCCGAAGTCGTTGGACTTCTTGACCAGACGCGTCACCTCCGGACGGCGGAACAACCTTTCGAGCTTACGCTCCTCGGGAGCGTTGCCCTTCTGCACCTCGCTGCCGCAGGTTTCGAGCGACTTGGTATTGTGCTCTTTCGACGAACCCGTAGCTCCGCCGATGCCGTCACGGCCCGTACGGCCGCCGAACATGATGATCTTGTCGCCGGGGGCGGGACGCTCGCGGCGGACGTTTTCAGCTTTCACGGCGCCGACCACAGCGCCTACTTCGAGGCGTTTGGCCACATAGTCGTCGTGGTAAATCTCGCGGACATGGGTCGTAGCCAGTCCGATCTGGTTGCCGTAGCTCGAATAACCCGCTGCGGCCTTCTTCGAAATGACGCTCTGCGGCAGCTTTCCGGAAAGGGTCTCGGAAACCGGCAGGTAGATGTTGCCCGCACCCGTGACGCGCATCGCCTGGTAGACGTAGCTGCGGCCTGACAACGGGTCGCGGATGGCGCCGCCCAGACAGGTCGAAGCCCCGCCGAAGGGTTCGATCTCGGTCGGGTGGTTGTGGGTTTCGTTTTTGAATTGCAGGAGCCATTTCTCGGTCCGTCCGTCGACATCGATGTCGATGTAAACCGAGCAGGCGTTGTTCTCCTCCGAGACCTCCAGGTCGTCCAGCAGGCCCTTCTGCTTGAGGTAGCGGGCGCCGATCGTCGCCATATCCATCAGGCAAAGGCTTTTGTGCTCGCGGCCCAGTTCCCGGCGGATGCGCAGGTACAGGGCCAGCGAATCCTCGATCTCGTCCTTGGCGAACGACTCCTCGACGGTGATTCCTTCGAGTTCGGTCGTAAAGGTCGTATGGCGGCAGTGGTCGCTCCAATAGGTATCGAGGATGCGGAGTTCCGTTTCGTAGGGATCGCGGCCCTCGGCGCGGAAATACTTCACCACCTCGCGCAGGTCGTCGGCGTTCATCGCCAGCCCCTGCGTCCTGCAGTAGGATTCGAATTCCGAATCGGCCATCTCCCGGAAGCCTTCGAGCACCCCGACGGGTTTCACCTCAGCCTGCTCCAGGTCGGTCAGCACCGAGAGGTTTTTCTCGCGCGACTCGACGGCATTGATGTAGTACTGTTTGATTTTTGCCAGCTCTGCATCGGTCACCTTGTCGTCGAACAGAAGCAGCCTCGACGAACGGATGTTGACCTGGGCCTGCGGGTCGATCAGCCGCACGCAGTCGGCAGCCGAAGCGGCACGCTGGTCGAACTGGCCGGGGAGGTACTCCACGGCGAGATACTTGCGGTCTGCAAGGTCGCAGGAGTCGGTCACGGAGTCGGTCACCACCTCGCCGAAGACCGTATAGCGGCTCTTTTCCAACAGTTCTTCGCTGAAGCCGAAAAGGTCGTAAACGCAGAGCAGGCGCACCTCGCCCAGCGACAGGTTCAGGTTGGTGTTCAACTCGCGGCGCAGGCTTTCGGCCTCGACCCGGAAACGGGGCAGTTTTTCTACAAAAATGCGGAAATTGGTCGTGTTATTCATTTATTTCTGTTTATATTTTATTCATCGTTCAGTGCATCCTCCTTTTAAAAACCATTTTTAAACGGCTCTCGGAGGGGACTTACCTGCGGGACAGGCCAATCGGCTATTTCACAAACCGGCCGGCCCATTCGGCCCCGAACTGTGCGGCATCCATCCCTACATAGGTGATGTGCCCCATCTTGCGTTTGGGGCGGCTCTCGGTCTTGCCGTAGAGGTGAACGTAAACGCCGGGGCGATTCTCCCGGGCAACCTCACGGGCTGCTTCGAGGTCCTGTCCCAGGATATTCTTCATCACCGTGGGGGCCACCAGCTGCGGCTCCTGCAAGGGTTCCCCGACCAGGTAGCGGACCAGTTCGCGGAACTGATTCGTAGTCGAACCCTCGATGGTGTAGTGGCCCGAGTTATGCGGGCGCGGGGCCATCTCGTTGAAGTAAATTTCATTGCCTTTAATGAAATACTCGATAGCCAGGATTCCTTCGTAACCGCAATCGCGCATAAAGCGTTCGCTCTCAGCCTTCATCCGGGCCAGCACCTGCGGGTCGGCCTCGGAAGGGACGATGCAGAGGTCCAGAATCCCGTCGCGGTGGATATTGCGCCCCACGGGGAAGCTCACGACTTTCTGCCCGTCGGAGACCATCACGATGCTCGCCTCGGAGTCGAATCGCACGAACTCCTCCAGGATGCAGGGGGTCGTAAGCAGGGGCAGCGCCCCGGCGATGTCGGCCTCGGTCTTCAACACCATCTGTCCGTGGCCGTCGTAACCCAGCGTGCGGGTTTTCAGCACGGCAGGAAGCCCCAGCCGCTTCACCGCTTCGCGCAGCGACGCTTCGTCGTCGACGGCTTCGAAACCGGGCGTATGCAGCCCATGGTTGCGGGCGTTCGACTTTTCGCGCAGGCGGTCCTGCGAATCGTAGAGGGGCTTATACCCCTGCGGGATGTTGTATTTCTCGCACAGCGGGATCAGGATGTCCCCCGGCACGTTCTCGAATTCATAGGTTACAGCGTCGCTGCGGCGGCAAAGCTCTTCGAGCGCCACGGCATCGTCGTAGGCCGCAACGATGTGTTCGTCGCAGACATTGAACGCCGGAGCGTCAGCCGCCGGGTCGAGGCTTATGGTGCGCACGCCCAGTTCCCGCGCCTGTTCGGCGATCATCAGGCCCAGCTGGCCTCCGCCTATGATACCGATGGTCTTCATTACAATTCGGCTTTTAATACGTCCGCAGTCTGTTTCGCACGGAAGGCGTCGAGTTTCGCAGCCAGGTCGGCATCCTGCAGGGCAAGGATCGACACGGCGATCAGCGCAGCGTTCTTCGCGCCGTTGATGGCCGTCGTAGCCACGGGAACACCCGCGGGCATCTGCACGATCGACAGCAGCGAATCCAGCCCGTTCAGGGCACGCGACTTCACGGGAACGCCCACGACGGGCAGCGGGGTCATCGAGGCCACCATGCCGGGCAGGTGAGCCGCACCGCCGGCCCCGGCGATGATCACGCCGATGCCGCGTTCTTTGGCCGTTTTGGCATATTCACACAGCAGATCGGGCGTACGGTGGGCGCTGACCACCCGTTTTTCGAAATCCACACCGAACGTTTCGAGCATAGCGACAGCCTCGGCCATCACCTCGTAATCGCTCACAGAACCCATAATCACGCCTACCTTCATATGCATTGTTTTATTATCTTATTTCAAAATCCGCTTCCTGAACGGGAAAAGCAAACCGCCACGACATCGCATGTCATGGCGGTCTGGTATCTATCCGAGCAACCCACGAGCAGGTACCTGCTGCTCCAGGGACTGTACACTTCGCATCTGTTGCTGACACATCCACGAATAGAAGGCAGCGGCCTGGCCCTGCTGTTTCTTTCGTTCGCGTTGGTCGATATTGCAGCCTGAAATCATTGAAATTAACCTAACAGTTGTGAAAACAACGTTACAAAAGTAGTGCTTTTCGGCATACTTTCAAAATTCCGGGACATATTCTATCGACAATTTATCGACATTCCGAAAGCTCCTGCATCCGAACTGCCCGGATCATCCCAAACGGCTGCCGGCAGGACCGTTTCAAACGGCATGAAAGGCCCCGAATCCCGGAACAGCCGCCTTCCGGGGTATCATCGCCGCGGAACGCCGCTTATTTCTCCGCCGTCGCGCCGCCGTCGGGATAGGTAAACGGAATGAAGCGCGTCATCAAAAAGGCCGGAATTGTGGCGAACATCACCAGGATGAAGAACCATTTATAAGTCAACGCATCGCTCAGATACCCGGAAACAGCCCCCGTAAGCATCACCGAAAGGTTCATGATGCCCGAAGCGAACGCATAATGCGCCATCTGATGCCTGCCGGGCGCTACCTGCTGCATCATGAAGAGCGTCAGCCCCACGAATCCGAAGCCGTAACCGAAATACTCCACGACGATACCCCCGCCCACAAGCCACATGTTCGACGGCTGGAACGACGCCAGCAGGACGTAAACCGCAAACGGGAGATTGAAAACGCAGCATAACGTGAAAAGAGTCCGTTTCAGCCCCCGGTGCGCAATATAGTAACCCGCGAGCAGGGAGCCCAACAGAAAGGCGCCGGCGCCGAAAGAGCCGTAGTAGAGACCGATCTGCTGGTTGGTAAGCCCCAATCCTCCCGCCGACGTGTCGGCTTTCAGGAACAGCGGGACAATCTTCATGACGAAACCTTCGCCCAGACGGTACAGAATAATAAAAGCGATGTAATACCAAATATGCCGTTTGGTGAAAAAAGCCGCTATCACCTCCTTCAACTCCCGCAAGCCCTCTCCGAGCGTATGCTTTTCCGCCGCCGCGCCGCCCGAGGGCAATGCGCGGAGATGGTAGAGCCCCAACAGGACCAGCACGACGCAAAGGATCGCCAGCACGACCGACCACGACTGCACGTAGGCTCCGAATCCGCCTCCGTCCGTTGCGCCGAACCGGTTATAGAGCCAGCCGGCCAGCCAAACCAGACCGCCCGTAGCGACCAATTTCGCCAGGTTGTAGAACGCCCCCTGCCAACCGATATACTTCGCCTGATCCGAAGCGCTGAGTTCCGACATGTAGACGCCGTCGGCCGCAATGTCGTGCGTGGCTCCGCTGAAAGCGACGACGGCGAACACGGCGACAGCGATGGCAAAATAATGAGGAAGGTGGAGCGCCAGTACGGCAACCCCGAACAGGACGCCGCTCAGCAACTGTGTCGCCACGACAAAAAATTTCTTCGTCCGATAGAGTTCCAGAAACGGGCTCCACAGGAATTTGATCGTCCAGGGCCACATGATCAAGGAGGTCCAGAACGCAATCTGCGCGTCCGGAATTTCGAGGTCCTTGAACATGACTGCCGAAACCATGTTCAGCACGACGAACGGAAGGCCCATCGCAAAATACAGCGTCGGAACCCACAAAAGCGGTGCGCGTCGAGAATAATGGGAAGATTGCATAAATTATATACAGGATAAGTAAACAGAATGCTGCAAAACGCCTTTCAACATACAAGGCAAAGTTCCTGGCCACAACGGAAAACCAGATCGATCCGAGGCTGCAAATGTAACCAAAACCGGCTGATTTACAAAATTACAGGGAGAAAAGTCCGGCTTTTATCCGCAGGGACAGCGATCATACAATATGTAATACAGCCTGCCCGTATTATCCGAACGCCGGTTTTCCGCATTTTAAAGACCTACCCGTTTTATCCGCAACCGGAGAACTATTTGCGGCAAATTCTTCGTTTTTTCACTTTTATTACTATCTTTGTCCTAGATAGGAACAACGATTTCATATCCAACAAAAGCATCCGAGAAATTGAATAATTCGGTAAATACGACATTATCAACAATTCCCGCCCCGATTTGTCGGGGGGGGGGATTTTTGTAATGGGCGAATCCCAAATCAGATTCGCCGGTATTGTCGCGTATCGGGCAGACGGGACTTTAAATGGCAGGCGTCAAAACAGACATCATCTCCTCCACGGAATTCGGAAAACTATTTTTCGAATTCAAACCCCGTTTTATCGCCCTGGCATACCGCTACGTCCGCGATAGGGAAACCGCCGAAGACCTGGTGTCGGACAGTTTCATGTCCTTCTGGGAAATGCACAAAAACCTGCCGGCGGACATCAATGTGCCGGCTTATATCCTCACCTCGGTCAAAAACCGCTGCCTAAATCATCTCAACGCTCAAATCCGCCACCGCAGGGCTGAACAGGACATACATTCGGCCCTGACACGCCGGCTGCATGCCGACGTGCGTTCGCTGTCAGCCTGCGATCCGGACCTGCTTTTCTCCGAAGAGATTCGCGTCATCCTGAAACAGGCAGTCCGCAAGATGCCCAAAATGACCCGCAACGTATTCCTGTTAAGCCGGAGCAGGAATATGACATACAGCGAGATCGCCGCCGAACTGGGGATCTCCGTCAGTCATGTCAATTTCGAAATCCGCCGGGCGCTCAACCTGATGCGCTCCGAACTGAAGGATTATCTCCCGGCCGTACTGATCACCCTGCTGCTCTCGTCCAGGTGGTAAAAACGCACCCTGCAGGGCCGTCCGGAGTTCAGTTCAATCTTTTTCCCAAAAAACTGCATTTTTTACTACTTACCCCGTCCGCGTGTTTGTTATTACTATATAACACGAACACATGGACGATTTTTTATTGCAGAAATACCTGAGAAACGAGACCTCGGAAGAGGAACTCGTCGAAGTGCTCGACTGGTTGGATGCGTCAGTGGAAAATCAGCAGCATCTCGATCGGCTCGACTATATCTCCAACCTCAATATCCTGGCCGGAGAGGCGCAGCCCAGCGTACGCAGACACACCGGTTCACTTTGGAAGCGAGCGGTGCAATGGAGCGCCGGGGCCGCTGCCATGCTGCTCGTGTGTGCCGGATTGAGCCACTACCTGGCCGACAAGACCATCGAACACCGTGCCCGGGAGTTGATGGCCATCACCGCACCCAACGGACAAAGCATGTCCGTCACCCTGAGCGACGGAACAACCGTATGGCTCAACTCGGGCGCCAAACTGGAATATCCTTCGATTTTTTCCAGAAAGACACGCCGGGTCAAAATCTCGGGCGAAGCCATGTTCGAGGTGGAACACGACGCCAGTCGTCCGTTCATCGTGGAAACATTCGCCTGTGATGCCGAGGTGCTGGGCACGAAATTCAACATCCTTGCCGATGCCCGGACCTCCAGTTTTTCGGCGGCGCTGCTCGAAGGACGGCTGAAAATCTCGAACCGCCGGATAGGCGGCGAATCCTTCATTCTCTCCCCCAACGAGCAAATCGACCTGATCGACGGACATCTCAAACTCAACCGGATAACCGATCCGGATGACTTCCGCTGGGTTGACGGGCTGATGAACCTCAACACACTGTCGTTCGGGGAGGTAATCCGCAAATTCGAGAACTATTACGGAGTCAGGATCACGATCGACAATCCCGAGGAAATCCCCGAACTCAAGTACCACGGTAAAATCCGCGTGTCGGACGGTGTGGATCATGCGCTGAAGCTGTTGCAGATAACCAATAATTTCACCTATACGCGCAACGACGAAACAAATACGATACACATAAAAATAATTAAAATCTAAAACGACTCTATGGACTAAACCGACCTCTGCCTCAAGACACTTTTATGCCACACCGTCGTACGCTCGCGGACATGACCTTATCCGCAGACGGGAGATAAACAGTGATTCGATTGCTAACCTATTGATCTTAAATCAGCAAACTTATGAAAAATTTAAGTATTAGGCAGATAAAATGCCTGATTACTCTAATTCTTGCCGTACTCCTGTGCAGTGCGCCCGCCGTGGCCCAAACACAGAAAGTCACGGTAAAGCTCGACATGACGAATGTTCCGATGAAGACCGTCATGAACGAAATCGAAAAGCAGACCAAGTACCTCTTCCTTTATACGGACGAAATCGACACGGAACGCATCATCTCGATCAAGGTCGATTCCAAGCCTCTCAACGAGGTGCTGCCGCTGTTGTTTAAGGACACGGACATCACCTATGAGATTACGGTTCCGAACATCGTGCTGTCGAAGCACATCGTCGCTGCAAAGCCGTCGTCCATCTCGGGCGTTGTGAAGGATTCCGGCGGTCTGGGCATTATCGGAGCCACCGTTCTGATCAAAGGCACGACCGTCGGAACGACCACCGGCATTGACGGAGACTTCGCCCTGACGATTCCCGCCTCGGTTGACAACCCCGAACTGGCGATCAGCTTCATCGGCTACGAAACCCGTGTCGTGCCCGTCGGTTCGCGCACGACTTTCGACATCACGCTGTCCAATTCGTCCATCGAGGTCGAGCAGGTCGTCGTTACGGCCCTGGGCATCAAACGCTCCGAAAAAGCTTTGTCGTACAACGTACAGCAGGTGAATTCCGATGCCATCACGGCCAACAAGGACGCTAACTTCATCAACTCGCTCAACGGCAAGGTGGCAGGTGTGAACATCAACGCTTCGTCGGCCGGCGTCGGCGGCGCCTCGAAGGTCATCATGCGCGGTATGAAATCCATCTCGCAGACCTCGAACGCACTTTACGTGATCGACGGCGTGCCGATGTTCACCAAAGCCCAGGAGGGCGGCACGGAGTTCAGTTCGCAGGGCACGACCGACCCGATCGCCGACATCAACCCCGAGGACATCGAGTCGATCTCCGTACTGACGGGCGCTGCGGCAGCCGCACTGTACGGTTCGGACGCAGCCAACGGCGCCATTGTCGTGACGACAAAAAAGGGACAGGCGGGGCAACTCTCCGTCACCGTGACGAGCGGCATCGAGATCATGACTCCGTTCGTTCTTCCCGAGTTTCAGAACCGGTACGGTACGGGCAACCTCCGCGTGCCGGACGGGGCCGAGCATCTGAGCTGGGGCAAAGCGCTCAACAGCGCCAACAAAATGGGTTACAATCCCCGTCAGGACTACTTCCGCACCAGCACGGCCAATAACGAGAGCGTTTCGCTTTCCGCGGGTACGGAGCGCAATCAGACCTACTTTTCGGCCGCGGCGATCAACTCCCGCGGCATCGTGCCCAATAACAGCTACGACCGCTACAACTTCACCTTCCGCAACACGACCTCTTTCCTGAACGAAAAAATGAAGCTGGACGTAGGAGCCAGCTACGTTCTGCAGGAGGACTGCAACATGATCAACCAGGGAACCTACAACAATCCTATCGTAGGCGCCTACCTCTTCCCCCGCGGCAACGACTGGGAAGAGATCAAGATGTACGAGCGATACAATCCCGTAGACAAAATCTCCACGCAGTACTGGCCCATCGGCGCGGCCGGAATGACCATGCAGAACCCCTACTGGGTCAACTACCGCAACCTGCGCGAAAACCGCAAGGACCGCTACATGCTCAACGCTGCGCTCTCCTACGACATCCTCGACTGGCTGAATATCTCGGGGCGTATCCGCGTCGACAATTCGCACAATACCTACACCGAGAAAGCCTACGCCTCGACGAATACGCAGTTGACCGAATTGTCGGAGAACGGTCTTTTCGGCATCACGAAAAGCATGGACCGCCAGGTTTACGGCGACTCCCTGCTCAACATCAACAAAACGTTCGGCGACGACTGGTCGTTGCAGGCCAACATCGGCGCTTCATTCTCGGACATGAAGAACGAAGCCATGAAGATCCGCGGTCCCATTTCCGACGGCAAATCGGGCGAAAAGGCCGGACTGGCCAACGTATTCAACATCCAGAACCTGAGCAATTCGACCCGGACCACCCGGTCGCAGACTGGTTGGCGCGAACAGACCCAGTCGATCTTCGCGTCGGCCGAAATCGGTTACAAGGGCACGTATTACCTGACGCTGACGGGTCGTAACGACTGGCCTTCGCAGCTGGCGGGCCCGCACTCGAATTCCAAATCGTTCTTCTATCCGTCGGTCGGCGCTTCGGTCGTACTGTCGCAGATCATCGGCAACATGCCCGAGAACCTCTCCTACATCAAACTCCGCGGCTCGTTCGCTTCGGTAGGCGTATCGTTCGCACGTTACATCGCCAACCCGCTTTACGGATGGGACGAGAGCGGCCTGGGCTGGAACCTCCAAACGCAGTACCCGGCTTTTCACCTCCAGCCCGAGCGTACCAAATCGTTCGAGGTAGGTCTTACGATGCGTTTTCTCAAACACTTCAACCTCGATCTGACCTACTACAACTCCCGCACGCAGAACCAGACCTTCGACCCGCAGATTCCGGGCGGCTCGGGCTACTCCTCGATCATCATCCAGTCGGGTAATGTCCGCAACCGCGGTATCGAACTGGCATTGGGTTACAAGAACACCTGGAGGGACTTCACGTGGGATACGAATTACACGTTCTCGACCAACAAGAACAAAATCACCTCGCTGGCCAACAACTGCATCAACCCGGCGACCGGCGAACAGTTCAGCATCGACCTGCTCGACATGGGCGGTCTGGGCGACGCCCGGTTCCTGCTGATGGAAGGCGGTACGCTGGGCGACCTCTATTCGCTGGTCGACCTGAAATACGACAATAACAACGCCATCTACGTCGACGAGGAGGGCAACATTCCCACCCAGTCGATCGAGGATGTGAAAAAGTTCATCAAACTGGGTTCCGTGCTGCCCGACGCCAACATGTCGTGGCGAAACGACTTCCGCTGGAAAAACCTGAATTTCGGATTCATGGTATCGGCGCGTCTGGGCGGCATCGTCTTCTCCCGCACACAAGCCACGCTCGACTACTTCGGCGTGTCGGAAGCTACAGCCGCAGCCCGCGACAACGGAGGAGTCATGATCAACGGCCGCGACATGGTAGATGCAAATCTCTGGTACTCGGCAGTGGCCGGGGGCAACTCACTGCCTCAGTTCTACACCTACTCGGCGACCAACGTGCGCCTGCAGGAGGCTTCGATCGGCTACACGATCCCCCGCAAATGGCTGCGCAACGTCTGCGAAATCACCGTTTCCGTCGTAGGCCGCAACCTCTGGATGATCTACAACAAAGCGCCGTTCGACCCCGAGTCGATCGCTACGACGGGCAACTACTATCAGGGAGTCGACTACTTCATGATGCCGTCGCTGCGGAACGTAGGATTCAACCTCAGACTCAAATTCTAAAGCTGCAACCGTTATGAAAAATACAATTATCAAATCGGTATTTGTCCTGGCCCTCGCATGCAGCGGGGCATCGTGCACCGGCAATTACCTCGAAATAAACAGCAATCCCTACGAGGTCACCGAGGATGAGATGCAACGGAAAGGTTACGCCATCAGCTCCTATCTCAATGCCATTTTCGGAACAATCGTCTCGCCCGATGTCAACACCACGCAGTTCACCGACGCCCTGCTGGGCGGTACGCAGGGCGGTTACTTTGCCGACTCGCAGAACGGCTGGAAGACGACCATTTCCAATTACAACCCGACGAACGACTGGACACGCGTGTTCATGTACAGCGACCGGATCATCCCGGTGCTTTATAGCAACCTGATGAAGCTGAACGGCATTTCGGAGGACCCGATCGTGCTCTCCATCGCCAAAATCGCAAAAGTCTGCGCCATGAACCGCGTAACGGACGCTTACGGGCCGATTCCCTATTCGGAAATCGGAATCAGCGGCAAGATCCAGGTTCCCTACGACACGCAGGCCGACGTTTACCGACAGATGTTCGACGAGCTGGACGAAGCGATCGAGATGCTGACGGCACACAGCAGCGAGGCCATCACGGCTTCGACCGACCCGGTTTACGAAGGCAGCGCCGAGAAGTGGTGCAAATTTGCCAACTCGATGAAACTGCGTCTGGCGATGCGTGTCGTTTACACCGACTTCACCAGTTCGAAGGGCAGGACGCCCCGGCAACTGGCCGAGGAGGCCGTCAGCAACAAGGTCGGCGTTTTCACGTCGAACAGCGACAATGCCAAACTGCCCTCCGTCGCCTTCGGCAAGGACGGCAACCCGCTGCGGGCCGCCTGCCTGTATAACCAGCCGGAAGGGTCGAATACGGGCGGCGACACCCACGCGGCAGCCGACATCATCTGCTACATGAACGGTTACGACGATCCGCGCCGCGACAAGTACTTCATCAAGTCCGAATGGGAGGACATCGACTATGTGGGCATACGCCGCGGCATCGAGATTCCTTCGCTGAACACGATCGGGCGCAAATATTCGGGCGTGAAGTTCGAGAACGACGCCGAGACGCCGCTCTACTGGATGAACGCTGCCGAAGTCGCATTCCTGAAGGCCGAGGCCAAAGCCGTCTTCGACATGAATATGGGCCCCGGAACGGCCAAAGACTTCTACGAAGAGGGCGTTCGCCTCTCGTTCGAACAATGGGGCGTCACGGGTGTCGCCGAATACCTTGCCGGCACGACGCTCCCGCAAACTTACATCGATCCGAACGGCGGCGCGAACAGCGACAAGAACAACAGCCTCTCCCAGCTCGGCGTCGCCTGGGACGCCAGCGCGTCGAAAGCTCAGATGCAGGAACGCATCATCACCCAGAAATGGATCGCCAACTGGCAGCTCGGTAACGAGGCATGGGCCGACTACCGCCGTACAGGCTTCCCGCGGCTGCTTCCCGCCATGGCGAACAAGAGCAGCGTCGTCGATTCGAAACTCGGCGCCCGCCGCATGCCCTATCCCACGGAAGAGAGGACCAGCAATGCGGAAAATTACGCCAAGGCCGTGGCCTTGCTGGGCGGCAGCGACAACATGGCGACCCGCATCTGGTGGGACTGCAATCCCGACGTCAAATAACCGCTCACGCAGTTTAAAACGTATAAAATGAAATTCGACATGAAAAACATACTCATTCCGGCTCTTGCCGCAGCGGCCCTTCTGGCCTCCTGCAGCGAGTGGACCGAAGCCGAAAACAAGAACTATCTGCCCCAGATACGGCAGGACGACCCGGCCTACCTGGCCGCGCTCCGGGATTTCAAGGCCGACGAAAGCGGACACAAGGTGGTGATGATGACTGTTCAGGGAACCTCCGCAACGCCGAACCGGCAGAACCAGCACCCGACGGCCATGCCCGACAGCGTCGACTACCTCCTGATGACCGATGTCGACGACCTGCATCCGGAGATTGTGGCCGAGATCGCCGAAGTCCGCTCGACGAAAGGTACGCATTCGCTCAATATTGTGGACTATGCGACGATCCAGAACGTCTGGAACACCCTGAAAGAGGCCGCCGCGGATACGGAACACGAGGGCGACTACACCGATGAGAAGTTCCCGGCCTACTGCAAAGCGCAGACCGAAACGCAGCTCTCGAACTGCAACCGCTACGGTTTCGACGGCATCGTGGTCTCCTATACGACCACGCCCCAGGAAGAGATCGCCGACGGACAGGCGACTTTCATGGCGTGCGTCAAGACGTGGCGTCAGAACAATCCCGACCTGCTGCTTTTCACGCGTAGCGCCTACATGCCCAATCTGCTGAACCCCGAACTGCTGCCCGACAGCAAATTCATCATCCTCGTCGCCGACGCAAGCCGCAAGACCGCTTCGGACCTGACACTGTGGGCCCGCAACCACCTGCGCGACACCAAGGACAAACTCGGAG
>JAEZTA010000192.1 GCA_023443765.1 Bacteroidota bacterium
GCGTTTGCACTTGATGCCGAAGTGGTTGTTGGACTTCATCGACAGCAGGCTGTTGCCGCAGTCGGATTCGAGGATTCCCTGCGCCATAGTGATGCTGGCGGGGATTCCGTAGCGTTCCATATGGGCGATGGCGATGGGCATGTAGCGGCTGACGTACTCTTCGCGCGTCTGGCGCACCTGCGCTCCGAGTTGCGCGAAACAGCAAAGGAGGATTCCCGAAAGGAGTATTGCTTTTTTGGAAAAAGTCATTATCTTTGTTTAATCGTTACCGACAAAGGTATAACTTTCCGGCGAAAATTACAATAATACTATAAAGCTATGTTTACCGAAAACGCCAACCGTATTTTCAACCAGTCTATCGAGGAGTATCACCGCTGGGACGATGTGGACCATCCGATCAACAACCCGTATGCAGCGGGTTCGATTGACCATCTGCTCTACCACAAGAACTGGATAGACACGGTACAGTGGCATTTGGAAGATATTATCCGCGACCCGGCCATCGACCCCGCGGAGGCGCTGAAGATCAAACGTCGCATCGACAAATCGAACCAGGACCGTACGGACATGGTGGAATATGTGGATTCCTACCTGCTGGACAAATACAAGGACGTGAAGCCCGTGGAGGGCGCACGGCTCAATACCGAAACCCCGGCGTGGGCCATCGACCGCCTGTCGATCCTCGCGCTGAAAATCTACCACATGGCCCGCGAGGCGGAGCGTACGGACGTGGACGACGCGCACCGTGCAGCCTGCCGGAAGAAGCTCGATGTACTGCTCGCGCAGCAGGTCGACCTTTCGGGGGCCATCGAAGAGCTGATCGAAGATATCGAGGCCGGCCGCAAGTACATGAAGACTTATAAACAAATGAAAATGTACAACGACCCGGCGCTGAATCCGGTGCTCTATGGCCAGAAAAAATAGCGGCAAAACGGCGGATGGTATGATGGGTAACGACCGGGCAGGCGGCGCAGCGAGCGGCGTGATGGCCGGAGTCGGTGTGCTTCCGCGTCATTTGCTGGTAATACGGACTTCGGCGATGGGCGATGTGGCGATGCTGCCGCACGCGCTCCGGGCGCTGAAGGCCGCTTATCCCGACCTGCGGGTTACGGTGGCGACGCGGACGATGTTCAAACCCTTCTTTGCGGGGTTGGATGTCGGTTTTCTCGATGTCGACACCCAGGGCGCCCATCGTTCCCTCGTGGGGATGTGGCGGCTGGCCAGGGAGGCCCGCCGGCTGGGCGTGGATGCCGTGGCCGATGTGCACGACGTGCTGCGTTCGAAGACGTTCCGTTTCCTGATGCGGCTGCACGGCATTCCCGAGGCCTGCATATACAAGGGGCGCGCCGAAAAGCGGGAGTTCATCCGCTGCGGAGGCCGGGGCATGGAACCGCTGCGCCATACGGTGCTGCGCTACTGCGACGTTTTCCGCAAACTGGGTTTCGTGCTGGACGACCCGGCGCCTGCCGTGCACCGGGACCGCCCCAATCCTTTCGGGGAGAAAAACGGCGTGTGGGTCGGGTTCGCGCCTTTTTCCGCACACCAGGGCAAGACTTATCCCGACGGGCAGAGCCGCGAACTGGTGCGGCTACTTTCGGAGCGTTACGACCGGGTCTTCATCCATGGGGGCGGAGGCAGTGAACAGGCCTTTGCCGAAGAGATGGAGCGAATGTACCCCAACGTCACGGCTTTGTTCGGCAAGGTTCGCTTTGCCGGGGAGATGGACCTCATCGCCAACCTGGACTGCGTGGTGGCGATGGATTCGCTGGTGATGCACCTGGCGTCGCTCGTCGCGACGCCCGTGGTATCGGTGTGGGGCGCGACGCATCCCGGACTGGGATTTCTGGGTTACGGGGTTGCGCCGGAGGGGGTTCTGCAGGCCGACATGGCGTGCCGTCCCTGTTCGGTTTTCGGCAACAAGCCCTGCCGCTACGGCGACTACCGCTGCCTGAAGGCCGTGACGCCGGAAATGATCGCCGAACGGGTGGAAAAAATTGTGGCAACTGACCGGAACATTCCGGGAACAGATAAATAAACTGAAAATGTAACCAACTCCGGGACAATCTCCCGGAGCAATATCGGACGGGAAATGAGGTTGTAAATCAGCCTTTTACTCTCGTCGGGAATTCTGTTTCCCTTATTTTGACTGCCCGGATTCGAGGCATTGCATTTCATTTCTGTGAAATCGCATTTTTTGGTTACGTAGAGGGTTCGTCCCATTCGTACTTATTATAACCGACCTAATGAACTTATGAAGAAACTTTATCTCTATCTCCTGATTCTTGTCGCATTTGCGGCGGCCGGCGGCTGTTCGTCCGATAAGGAAGACACCGGAACTCCCGATGTGCAATTTTATGCAACTCCTGCTTCGCTGAATTTCGAAGCGGGAAAGGCGACGTTACAGCTGAATATCTCGACAACAGCATCCTGGAAAATAACGTGTGACGACACCTGGCTGAGCGCCTCCCGGTCGGAAGGCACGGGTTCGGCGAAGGTCGAAATTACCGTGCAGGCCAATCCGCTGACGCAGCCGCGCACGTCATCGCTGACGATTGCATACGGCGTGGCGAAACCGGCCGTGATTCCCGTTTCGCAGAAAGTGACCGGGGAAGAGCAGGTCGACCTGTTCGCTTCGACGGCGGAGATGAAAACCTTCCTCAAAGCGCGCGTCGATGCCTGCAATTATGCCGAGTCGGTGACGACGACGGCCGGGGGCGTGCTGAAATTCGGTTTCAAGGGCGCTGCGACGCGCGGCGTACGGAAAGAGTCGATTCCCGTCTTTACGGCAACTAATAACGGTTACTGGGCGGCGGACGGCGCTGCGACATCGGTAAAGGCCGATGCCGAGGCCCTGCGGGGCGGGGCGTCGCCTGCGGTGACGGTGACTTCGGGCGGCACGATCGCCCTGGACGGAACGGATACGGGCATCGCCGTTCCCACGGGAGGGACCGTTGCGCTGCACTGCGTCGTCAACACGGGAAAATATATCTGCTTCGTCTTCGCCGACGGGGAGGTGATCCGGATCGGGAGCGAACTCGACGGAACCTTCAACCCGCCGCTGCCCGTGGGCGGCAAATCCCTCAAGATACTTTTTATCGGCAACAGTTTTACGGTCGATGCCACGGAGCACCTGCCGGGCATGTTGAAAAGCGCCGGGATTACCCATGTCCGGATGGTGCGGGCCTACCACGGGGGTTACAAACTGCCCGAGTTTTTCGAGAACTACACCGCGCCGGACATCTGCACCTATTATTATTGCGAGCCGGGCGCGACCAAGTGGACGAACGACGGGACGCTGAACCGTTCGCTCAAGAGCATCGTCGAGTCGGACACGTGGGACATCGTGACGCTGCAGGAGCACACCGGGTCGTACTATGCGTGGGAATGGGACGCAACTGAGCAGGGCGCGATTTCCGGGCTTTGCGACTACATTCAGCAGGCGCAGCCCCTCGACCGGCCCACGATCGGCTACATCATGGCCCAGGCGTACGGAGCCTCCCATGCTTATTATCCGAAGTATTTCCCCAATCAGCAGGCGATGTTCGAGACGATTGCGGCCCAGGTGCGGACGATCACCGAAAAAACGTGCATCGACATCGTGATCCCCTCGGGAACGTCGTTGCAGAACCTGCGGACCTCGTCGCTGAACAAGGACAACGGGATGGACCTCACGCGCGACTCCTACCATATGGATTACGGAATCAGCCGCTATGCGGCTGCCGCGACGGTGTTCCGGACGCTCATCACGCCCTGCACGGGCGTCAGCGTCGAGGGTAACGGATACCGCTATTCGACCAGCAGCACCTCGACGACGGGCTATTCGACGCCCGTCACGGATGCCAATGCCCCGGTGGCGATCCGCGCCGGGTTGGAAGCCTGCCGGGCGCCCTATACGGTTACGGACATGCGTAAATAAGGACGATTATGCAGAATTGTTTACGGGATTCGGAACTTGTCGTGATGATGCAGGACGGCGACAAAGCAGCGTTCGGAGTACTTTTCGACCGCTACTACGACCTGCTGCATACATTCGCCAAACATATTATCAAGGACTCGGCCGTGGCGGAGGACATTATCCAGAATGTCTTCGTCAAGATGTGGATGCGTAAGGAGCAGGTCAATTCGAAACTCTCGGTGCGCAACTACCTGTTGGTCGCCACGCGCAACGAGTTGTTCGACTACATGCGGTTGCGGTACAACCTGCTGCGCAGCGACATCAACGATGCGATGCTCAATGTCGCCGACACCGATACGGATGTCTATGACTATGTCGATGTCCGCGAACGGGTCGGGTTCATCGACTCGGTGATGCGCTCGATGCCGGACAAGCGCCGCGAAATATTCGCCATGCGCTACGACCGCAATATGACCAACGCCGAGATCGCCCGGGCGCTGAATCTGTCGATCCGCACGGTCGAAAAACATGTCGACCTGGCGATCAAGCAGATTCGCAAGACGATCTCCGTCGTGATGCTGTTCTTCGTAATGTTCTCCTGAAAAAAGACGAATCTTTATGGATACCAAGAAAAATATGTCGCGTGAGTTGCTGCTCGATTACATGCAGGACAAATGCACCGAAGAACAGGCGCAGCAGGTACGCATGTGGCTCCGGGAACGGCTGAAAGACCCCGGAATGGACCAGATGTTCAGCGACCTGCTGGACGCCATTGAGATCGAATACGACCCCGAAGGCAAGGAGCGCGTGCGCCGCAAACTGGACACGATCCTCTCCGCCTGCCCGGCGCCCAATTCCCCCCCCCGCAGAAGTAGTGCCCGGTGGTGGAGGATTCCCTTGCGTATAGCCGAATACGCAGCCGTCGTCGTCTCCGTCGCCCTGGCCTTCCATTACAGGCACCAGGCCAGCACCCCGCGCGAGTGGGTGGAGGTTTATGCCGGCATGGGCGAGCGGCGCGAAATCGTGTTGCCCGACAGTTCCCACGTGTGGCTCAACGCGGGCACGAAACTCATCTATCCCAAAGAATTTAACCGGACGATCCGGCAGGTTTACCTGTCGGGCGAAATGTTCGCCGATGTCCGGCGCGACGAGGACCGTCCGTTCATCGTTTCGGCCGACCGGCTAGAGGTGAAGGTGCTCGGCACGCAGTTCAATTTCAAATCGTATCAGGAGGACGTGAAGTCCGAAGTGAGCCTCGTACGCGGAAAGGTGTCGGTCAGCCTCAAAGCGTCGAAAATGAACGGGAGGCTCACCCTCGCGCCCGGAGATATTCTCCGCTTCAACAAGACCAACAATCACATCGATTTCCTCAATTTCGATCCCGATTCCTACGCGAACTGGATCGACAACGACAACTTCTTCTTCGTGGAGCAGACTCTGGGCGACATCGTCGCCGACCTGCGCCGCCACTTCGCCGTCGACATCGTTGTTACGGACAAGTCGCTGTGCGGGGAGACCTACTACGCGTCGTTCATCAACAACGAGTCGCTCGACGAAATCCTTGCGGCGCTCAACAAGGACCTCCTCTTCTCGGTCCGCAAGGAGGCCGAGATCTATTACATATCGCCACCCCTAAAATAAACCATATCATGTAAGCACGCAACAAACAAATGGAAACTTCAATGACCTATTTTTCTAAACTTCAAATCTTAATGTAATGAATAAACTTTTACCTTCCGTGAAAAGTTTAATCACGCTTGTCGCAGTCCTGTGCTTTATGTTCCAGGCTTCTGCGGCGCAGGCCCAGAAGGTGAGCCTGTCGGTCCGTAACGCGACCATCAAAGCGGCGATTGAACGCCTGCAAAAGGATTACGGCTATTCGTTCGTCATCAAGACGAAGGATGCCGACGTAAACAAGACGATCACCCTGGATGTCAAGGACGAGGAGATCGGCGTCGTTGTCGGGAAGATGTTTGCCGGACAGAACGTCGTGAGCAGCGTCGAGGGCAAGATGATCGCCATCATGTCCGCTCCCGCAAAAGAGGACCCCGCAGTCCGTACCTCGGCCAATGCTTTTGTGAAGGGCGTGGTCAAGGACACCTCGGGCAGCCCGATCACCGGAGCTACGGTGATCGTCGACGGCACGACGATCGGTGCCACCACCGACCTCGACGGTTCGTTCTCGGTCAAGGTGGGGGCGCGCAAGGACATTCGCCTGATCGTCTCTTACCTCGGCCTGAAGACCAAAGAGGTTGCGGTGGGCGACCCGGCGAAGTTCTATGAAATCCGGCTCGAAAACGACAACATGGCCCTCGACGAGGTGGTCGTGGTCGGTTACGGTACGCAGCGTCGCAGTCTGGTGACCAACGCCATCAGCCAGTTCAAGCCTACGGAGGAGAACATGCGCAGCGTGATGTCGCCGTCGGAGCTGCTCCAGGGCCGCATCGCCGGTGTGTCGATCTCCACCAGCTCGGGTAACCTCGGTTCGGCCGAGAAGATGAGCATCCGCGGTTCGTCGTCGCTCAGCGCCAGTAACGAGCCGCTCTACGTGATCGACGGTATTCCGCTGTCGAACAACTCCGCATCGCTCTATTCGTTCGGTGAGAATATGAGCTCGCTGGCGACGCTCAACCTTACGGATATTGAGTCGATCGAGGTGCTGAAGGATGCCGCATCGGCCGCCATCTACGGTTCGCGCGCCACCAACGGCGTCGTGCTGATCACCACCAAGCAGGGTCGTGAGGGTAAATCGGAAATCAAGGTCAACTACGGTTTCAGCATCACGCAGTTCGCCAACAGGAACCGCCGCGAATACGTCGATTCGAAGCAGTTCGTCGAGGTCTTCAACGAGGGTGTCGATAACTACAACCGCCAGAACGGATTTACGGTCAACAACTCGGGCTATGTCAAGCACATCCAGAACCCCTACGGGAACATGCCTGACACCGACTGGCTCGACCTGATTACCCGCCTCGGACAGTCGCACTACCTCGACCTGTCGTTCTCGGGCGGCAATGCCAAGACCAAGTACTACCTTTCGGGCAGCTACAACTACCAGGAGGGTGTCATCAAGACCAACGACATCTCGAAGGTCAACCTCAAGTCGAACATCAGCCACGAGATGTTCAAATGGCTGAAGGTGGGTGCTAACATCAGCGGCAACTACCTGCACAACAACCGTATCCCGGGCGCCGACCTGGGTTCGACGATCATCGGCCGTGCCGTGCAGCAGCGTCCCTTCGACCGTCCCTACAAGCCCAACGGCGACTATTACACGGGCGGAACCGACGAACTGCTGCTGCACAATGCCGTGCAGATTCTCGCCGAGGAGACCTCCTATACGGACAACTACCGTTTCATCGGGGCGTTCTGGGCCGAGGCGGAGATTATCAAGGGCCTGAAGGTCAAGGCGTCGTACAACAACGACTCGGCCTATACCTACGACTATGTCTACTACAACCAGAACCACCCTTACGCGGCTGACAACGGCCGTATTCTGGACCGTAACCGGTTCGTGATGACCAACACGATCGACCTCTACGCCAACTACGACCGTAAGATCGGCGAGGATTTCGAGTTGGGGGCCATGGTGGGCCACTCGTTCCTCAAGACGACGAGCCGCACGTCGTATATCGACGCGCAGAACTATCCTTCGCCCGCGTTCGACGTGGCGAGCGTTGCTGCAAATATCGTCGGCGCCAGCGCCGGACTGTCGGAATACGCCATCGAGTCCTATTTTGCCCGTCTGAGCCTCGCCTACAAGGACCGTTACGTGGTCAATGCGACGATCCGTACCGACGGTTCGTCCCGTTTCGCTCCCGACAGCCGCTGGGGTTGGTTCCCCTCGGTATCGGTCGGCTGGAACGTTTCGAACGAGCCTTTCTGGGCTGCTGAGAAAACCGACCTGAAAATCCGCGCCAGCTATGGCCGTACGGGTAACCAGGACGGAATCAGCAACTACGGCTGGCAGGCCCTGATTAATGGCGGCGTCAATTACGGCGGACAGAGCGGTATCGCCGTTTCGTCGAGCGGTAACGACAAACTGACATGGGAAACCGCCGACCAGTACAACGCCGGATTCGACCTGAGCTTCCTGGGCGGCAAGATCAACATGATCGCCGACGTTTACCTGAAAAACACGAACAACCTGCTCTATTCGAAGCCTGTGCACGCTACGACGGGCGAGACTTCGATCCTGAGCAACATCGGTTCGATGCGCAACAAGGGTATCGAGTTTACGATCAACACCCACTTCAACCTGGGTAAGGTGATGTGGAGTTCGTCGCTCAACATTGCACGCAACGTCAACAAACTGACTTCGCTGCTCGAAGACGACATGCTGGCGATCGGTTCGAACCGTGCGCTGAAGATCGGTAAGACGGTCGGTTCGTGGTACATCTTCCGCAAGGACGGCATTTACCAGTACGACGGCGAAGTTCCCCAGGCGCTCTACGACAAAGGCGTGCGCGCGGGTGATGTCAAGTATTGGGACCGGAACGGCGACGGGGACATCACCGACGACGACCGTATCGTTACGGGTAACCCCAACCCCAAATTCTCGGGCGGCTGGAACAACACCTTCAAGTACAAGGGTTGGGAGTTGAGCCTCTTCTTCACGTACAGCTACGGCAACGACGTTTTCGCGTCGTGGATGACCCACGCTTCGAAGCCGGGTTATACGCGTGCGCTGCTGAAGCAGTATGCCGACAACCGCTGGACGGGTCCCGGCACGACGAACGAGTATCCCCGCGCGATCTATTCGTACAGCGGCTGGAACGCCAAAAACGGTACGAACCTGCTGACCGACGGCTCGTTTATCCGCCTGCGTTCGCTGACGCTGGGCTACACCTTCCCGCAGCGTCTGATCAACAAAATGCACCTGAAGGGCCTGCGGGTCTATGCCCAGGGCGACAACCTCTTCCTCTGCTCGCGCTATCCCGGTTGGGATCCCGAAACGAGCGTGAACCTCGATCCGCGCTTCTACGGCGAGGATAACGACGGCGTTCCCCAGCCGCGTCTCTTCAAGGTAGGCCTTAACATCACCTTTTAAATCCGACAATCATGAAATCGTTGCATAAAATTATATTGCTTGCCGTAATGCCCCTGATGGGAGCCTGCGGCAGTATGCTCGACATCGAGCCGCACTCGGCGGTCTCCCCGACAGTGGTCGGTTCCGGAGACATCGAGGCCCTGCGGGTGGGAATGTACAGTAAGGTCCAGGAGGGGCCGTCCACCTATTCCTATATTGCTTTCGACCTTTTCGGCGGTGAGCTGATGACCAGCACGGGCCGTCCGATCGACCTGATCAATTCGCTTTCCAATGCGCTGCATTCGTTCATCAGCAGTCAGTGGAACGGTTACTACAACGCCCTGATGCAGGTCAACAACGTCATGTCTATCGCCGACGGACTTTCCGGTAGCGCCACGCGCAACCGGGTGTTGGGCGAATGCCACTATTTCCGGGCCTACATCTACCTCAGCCTGGTGACCCGTTTCGGCGACGTGCCCGTCCTGCGTCAGAACACCCAGGACAAGGTTTCCCGCGACCCGGCGTCGGAAGCATGGGCGCTGATCGAGGAGGACCTCGATGCAGCTACGGGCTTCCTGAACGGACTCTCAGCCGACAGCTACTACTACGTGTCGCCGGCTGCCGTGACCGCATTGAAGGCGCGTGTGAAACTCTACCTGGGCAAGAAGGGCGAAGCGAAGGAACTGGCCGAAAGCCTGATCACCAATCCGAACTACGCGCTCGACGACTTCGACAAGATTTTCCGCTCGAAAGCCAACAAGGAGGTGATCTTCGCCTTCTCGTGCCTGACCGAGGACGGCTCGTCGATCAAGATTTCGAATCAGTTCTACTCCTACAACCACCCCAACAAGGGTAGCTACAACTACCGTCCTGCGAGCGATGTGATGACGATGTATGCCGACAACGACCTGCGTAAGGAGATTTCGATCACCACGCTCGATAACCTGAACTTCATCAACAAGTATCCCAGCGGTCAGACCGGATCGGACCCCGTGGTCATTTCGCGCCTTGCCGAGATGTACCTGATCAGCGCTGAAGCACAGGGGCTCAACGGAGGTTTGGACCGTCTCAACGAATTGCGCGAGAAACGCGGACTGGACAAGGTAAGTCCGTCGAACGAAGCCGACTTCCTCGACGCCGTGCTTCAGGAGCGCCGTCTGGAGTTCCTGGCTGAAGGTTTCCGCTGGTATGACCTGGTGCGCACCGGAAAGGCTACGCAGACACTCGGTACGAAGGACTACCAGTGCCTGATGCCGCTGCCGAGCCGGGAACTGCTCTACAACCCGAACCTCAAACCGAATAACCCGGGTTACTAGCAGAATTGTCCAAAATGCATAAAACGATGAAAACGATGAAAACATACAGATATATGATCGGGATGCTGTTGTGCGTGTGGCTGCTTGCCGCATGCGACAACTCGAACCGTTTCGACGAATATGCCAAATTCGACACGACCGCCGAGACGGCCTGGGGACAGAGCATCGTCGACGGGTCGAACGGATATGTGGCCCACGTGAAGAGCGACAAAACCTACAACCTGGCTAACGGCGTGGATGTGCTGGAGATGGCTTTCCTGGCCGACGACGGACTTGCCATGCAGATGTTCCTCTTCAAAATCGCCCTGAGCGACCAGATCACCCTGCGCACGACGCTTGCCAACGACAAAAACACGGTCGGCGTCGGACAGACGATCATGAAGCAGCTTGAAGCGATGCAGAAGAACGGAAAGAAGGTGTTGGGCGGCACGAACGCCGACTTCTTCAATACGACGACCTACATTCCCTACGGCGTATGCTACCGCGACGGTGTGGCTGTGAAGACTTCGTTCAGCCGCGAGGACTGCAATGTCTTTGCCGTATTGAAGAACAACGAGGCGCACTGCTACACCGTCGAGGACTACACCGCAAACAAAGACCAGATCCGCGAGGCGGTCTGCGGCCGCAGCACGCTGCTGCTGAAGAACGGCGAGCAGCTGGGCCAGAGCTCCAACACGATGCCCGCTGCGACGATGGAGCCGCGTACCGCAATCGGCGTATCGGAGGACGGTAAAGAGGTCTACCTGATGGTCGTGGACGGCCGTAATTTCTACTATTCGAACGGCGCCGACCTGCTGGACCTGATGAACCTGATGTCGGCCTGCGGCGCCAGCGATGCTTTGAACCTCGACGGCGGCGGTTCCTCGACCTTCATTGCCAAGGACGTTGAATCGGGCGAACTGAAGCTGTTGAACTGGCCGACCGACAACGGAGGCGTCATGCGCGCCGTAGCCACCGGCCTGGCGATTGTTGAACAATAAACGACGGAACAGATGAAAAAGATATTTCAATACCTGCTCCTGACTGCCGCATGTGCGGCGTTCGGAGCCTGTCAGGACTTCAGCGACGATTCGGCTTTCACGCCCGAAACGCCTGAACTATCGTTCGTAGAGGAGAGCATCGTGGCCGAGAAGGGAACCAAGGATTACGAACTCTCGATCAAATCGAACCTTCCGTGGCGTATCGAAGCCGACAAGGACTGGGTGACGTTCGATCCTTCGTACGGACAGGGCGACGCCACGATCACGGTGACGGTGGCTGCCAACCGCACGCTCAACGAGCGTACGGCGACCATCTCGGCCTATGTCATCAAGGGTGAGAACACCACCCTGCCTGTGAAGCAGGCAGCCGCGAGCGCTTCGGACCTCGCGACAAACTATTATGTCAAGGTCGACGGCAAGGAGACGAACGACGGTCTGAGCTGGGAGACAGCCACTTCGCTGGCCAACGCCATCGAACTGGCCATGAACGGCGACGTGATCCACGTGGCAGCCGGTTCCTACGTGCCTTCGGTTCCGCTGACGGGCATGAAGACCGCGCTGGACAATACGTTCGAAATCCACAGTAACTTCTCGATGATCGGCGGCTATCCGGCCGATGCGACCGAGGGGGCTGTGGCCGATCCTGCTGTGAACGAGACGATCCTCGACGGTAACAAGGCCGTCTGCCACGTCGTTACGGTAACGGCGACCAAGATGGCCGACATGAAGGCTACGCTCAACGGCTTTACGATCAAGAACGGTTCGTCGCAGTTCAGTACGGTGGGAAGCACGACGATCAACGGCGTGAAGTTCTACCAGAGTTACGGTGCGGGCATGTTCATCGGCAACGCGACGGTGGACATCCTGAACTGCAAGATCATCGACAATACGGATATTCGTATGGCTGCCGTGCGCGTGGATGCCGGTGCCGAGGCGCTGTTCGACAACTGCGTGATTTCCGACAACGCGACCAAGTCGACGACGACGTACAACTGCGGCGGCCTGTGGGCTGACGGTTGCAAACTGCTGCGGATCAACAACTGTACGTTCAATAATAACAAGGCATCGGGCGTAGCTCCCTGTATCTACATTTTCGGCGATACGGGCGGCAAGACCAACGTGTTGATCAGCAACACCACAATCTCGGGCAACAGCGTCAGTCCGGAGCATGCGACCCGAAACGGTGGCGGTATCTATGTCCGCGAGAGCGGTAACCTGGTGATGGTGAACTCGACGATCTACGGCAACAATGCCGGTAAGGGTGCGGGTGTCGCAGTCTACGGTTCTGCCGCGAAGCCGAGCAAGGCTGTCATCGTAAGCTGTACGTTCTCGGCCAACACCAACGTGTCGGCTGCAAGCGGCCCGGGTATCCAGCAGGCAAACGCCAACGGAACCGTGGAGGTTTACAATACACTGGTTGCAGGCAACTCACAAGGTGGTGCAGAAGACAACGTCGTATGGGCCGGCAGCAACTACAAGATTGCCAACACGATTATCGGCAACACGGTTTACAACGCCGAAGGCGGAACGGTTGCAGGTGCGGTATTCGACCCGGCCAAGATGCTCAGCCCGCTGGGCGAGAACGGCGGCGTGACGAAGACCTGCGTGCTGCTCAGCGACGGAAATCCCGCCCGCCAGTACGGTATGGCTGCTTCGGACCTGCAGATCCTGGGTGAAACCCTCGATCCGGCATTCGGAAGCGCAATCAGCACGGTCGACCAGATCGGCGGATCGCGTACGGGCAAGACGGTGATCGGAGCCGTCGTGAAATAAGGTTATTCACAGGGGGCCTATCGGCGTGTCCGGTAGGCCCTTTTTAATTTTTTGAACGATGAAATCATTGAAAACTGCGCTGTTACTGCTCGTCCTCGTGATCGGGGTTCCGGCGTTTGCCGGACAGCCTGCGCCGCGGCTGAAGGTAGGCTCCTCGTCCGGAATTTTCGGGCCGGTTTCCAACTGGACCTACGAAACCTTTGCCGAGGCGAAGAAGGCCGGCATCGACGCCATCGAGATCAGCTCGTCGAAGTTGTTCCTGGACAAGGAGATGACCGACGACAAGCAGATCGAAGCGCGCTGCCGCCAGTTGAAACGCGACCTCAAACGTGCCGGGATCGAAATCTGGTCGGTGCATATGCCTTACGGCAAGGAGATCGACATTTCACAGACGGACGAGGCCGTGCGGCAGAAGAGCGTCGAACTGAACCGCCGCGTGTTGCGGTTTTGCAGGATTCTTTCGCCCCGGATCGTGCTGTTCCACCCGAGCTGGTATCTGGGCCACGGGGAACGCGACGCGCGGATCGCCCAGCTGGTGCGGTCGGTCGGGGAGTTGCTTCCCGATGCGAAGAAGATCGGCGCCGAAATGGTTATCGAGAACATGCTGGGCTACGAGCTGGTGAAGGACGAGAACTACGAGCGCCCGCTGAACCGGACGGTCGAAGAGGTCGTACACATCATGTCGCTGATGCCCAAAGAGGTGAATGCCGCTGTCGATACCAACCATATCGACAATCCGGAGCTGCTGATCAAGGCGCTCGGGACGCGCGTGAAGACGATTCACGTCAGCGACGGCGACGGTCGCAACGAGTGTCACGAACTGCCGTGGCACGGTCGGGGCGACAACGACTGGGTGGCTGTGCTGAAGGCGTTGTACGAGGATGCCCACTATAAGGGTATCTTTATGTACGAGGTCAGGAAGGCGGAATTCCCCGAATTGAAAGCTTGTTACGACAAGATGTACGAACAGTACGTGCAGTCGAAGCAATAAAAAGGTGTTAAGGTTAATGGGAACGCGGTTTGATGAAACTTCATCAAACCGCGTTTTTTGATTCCGGGGTCGCTTGCCGGTTACTTGCGGACCACGATGCAGTTGGGGACGCTGCGTTCGCCTTCGTGGTCGAAGCGGCGGTTGTCGTAGGGGTGGTTGAGCACGCCTTCCCTGGCGGTCCAGAGCGTCGAGGAGCCGCCGCCGTCGAGGTTCAGCGCCTCGACGAGCCCCAGTTGGCGGGCGATGTAGGCCGTCTCGGCAATGGTTGCGCCGTCGCCCTGGCCCTTGAAACGTCCGTCGATGACGGCCATCACGACCGTGCCGTCGGCGCGCTTGCCGATCAGCGTGCGGGGGTGGCGTCGGGTGTAGAAGCTGTCGCCGGAGGTGTATTCGACCAATTTCCCGTCATTGATCAGCACGGGACCCGAGGCCAGCGCCGAGCGGTAGCGGCGCGCTACGTCGGCATATTGCGTCGTGTCGCAGGGGAAAATATCCATCTTGCGGCCCTTCTTGTCCTTGAAAGCCACGACGCCGTTGGTGCGGATCAGTTCTTCGGGAATGGTGTGGCCCACGATCTTCTTGTCCAGCAGCACGAAGGTGACCGGGGCGAAGGTCTTGACGTTGAAGTAGCTGCCGTTGACGGCGATTTCGGCTCCGGCGGCTTTGCCCAGTGCACTCGTGGCCTCGGCCTTATGGTCGAGGTGGACGATGGCGGTCGTGAAACTGCGGCCGGGGTAGGTGGCGACAGAGATGCTCTGACACGAGCCGAACATGTCGATCTGCGCATAGCGGCATTCGGCGCCGTCACCCAGGTCGGTCGTGCGCCATTCGGCAGTTGCGAATGCAATCGAGTCGCGGGGAGTCTGCGCCGCGGCGCTCAGGGAACAGAGGAGCGCCAAGGCTCCCAACAGGGTTTTGTTCATGGTTTTGGTAAACGAGTTAGTATCCACAAATTTACGGATTTAGCGCCGATTTAGCAAGCCTGCGGGCTGCTTTTTTTTCTCGAAAATGACGGTTGGAGCAGGTCCCAAAAAAGAGCCTCCGGATATCCGGAGGCTCCCTTGTTTTTCGGACCGGGGCCGGTTATTGCTTGGCTTTGGTGTAGACCGTGCCGGTGCCTTCGAGCGTGAGGGTGTAATCGCCCTCGGCGTTGCGGGCGATCACGCCCGTTTCGGTGAAATCGATGGTCTGGCCGTTGCCGAGGCTCTGGCCCTTGAGCAGGATTTTACCGGCTTCGCCCTGGAGTTCCCACGAGGCATAGACCAGCGTAGCCATGTTGACCGACTTCGCTTCGCCTTCGACCATGATTTCGACGCCCATGACGCCTTCGGGGTTGATCGGGTCGGGCATCGTCCAGGTGCCGACGGCTTCGGCGTAGGTGGGATCGGTGGCTACCTTTGTGGCGGCGGTTCCCTCTTCGAGTTTACCCGTGTAGTCCACGGTGACCGGGGCGCCGAGCAGCATGCCGTTGGCGTCGGTCTTGTCGGCGTCGATGGTCGAGAAGGTGTAGGTGTCGTCAGCAGTCAGTGCACGGACGGTGACGGTGTTCATCGAAGCGTCGGTGATGATTCCCGAAAAGGTTTTCGGGGTGTTGTCGGCGCAGGCTGCCAGGCCGCAGACGGCCAGGACGGCAAACAGGGATTTGATGTTTTTCATGGTGTGTTATTAAAGGGTTTGCATGTGTTTGCTTAGTTTGCGCCTTTTTTTACGTATTCGTCGATGGCTTTGGCCGCGGTGCGTCCTGCCCCCATGGCCAGAATGACCGTTGCGGCGCCCGTCACGGCATCGCCGCCCGCGAAGACGCCCGGGCGGGTCGTTGCGCCGTGCTCGTCGGCTGTGATACAGCCGCGGCGGGTGGTTTCCAGTCCGGCGGTCGTGGCGGCCAGCAGTGGGTTGGGCGATGTGCCCAGCGCCATGATCACCACGTCGCAGGGAATTTCGAAGTCTGAACCCTCCTTAACCACCGGCGACCGGCGGCCGCTTTCGTCGGGTTCGCCCAGTTCCATCTCTACGCAGCGCAGCCCCGTGACCCAGCCTTTTTCGTCGCCGAGAACCGCGGTGGGATTGGTGAGCATGCGGAAACAGATGCCCTCCTCTTTGGCGTGGTGGACCTCCTCGACACGCGCCGGAAGCTCCTTTTCCGAACGGCGGTAGACGATCGTCGCCTCGGCGCCCAGCCGCTTGGCTGTACGCACGGCGTCCATCGCCACGTTGCCGCCGCCCACGACTACGACGCGCTGCCCGACGTAGATCGGGGTGTCGTACTCTTTGTCATAAGCGTGCATCAGGTTGGCACGCGTGAGGAACTCGTTGGCAGAAACCACGCCGTTGAGGTTCTCGCCCGGGATGCCCATGAAGCGGGGCAGTCCGGCGCCCGAGCCGATGAAGACGGCGTCGTAACCCTCTTCGTCGAGCAGCGAGTCGATCGTCACGGTGCGGCCCACGATCACGTCGGTTTCGATCTCGACGCCCAGTCGTTCGACCTGGGCGATTTCGCGCGCCACGATCCGCTCCTTCGGGAGGCGGAATTCGGGGATGCCGTAGACCAGTACGCCGCCCACCTTGTGCAGCGCCTCGAAGATTTTCACTTCGTAGCCCATGCGGGCCAGGTCGCTGGCGCAGGCCAGTCCGGCCGGGCCGCTGCCGATAACGGCGACTTTGTGACCGTTGCGGGTTGCGGCGGGCTGTACGGGGGCGCCGTGTTCGAGTTTCCAATCGCCGACGAAGCGTTCGAGTTTGCCCACGGCGACCGGTTCGCTCTTGATGCCCAGGATGCACGAACCCTCGCACTGGCTCTCCTGCGGGCAGACGCGGCCGCAGATCGAGGGCAGCGAACTGTCCTCGGAGATGATGTCGGCGGCCTCCTGCAACCGGCCTTCGTGCAGCGCAGCGATGAAGTCGGGGATGCGGATGCCTACGGGGCAGGCCGCCACGCAGCGGGGATTCCTGCAGCGCAGGCAGCGCGAGGCTTCGAGCGTGGCCTCTTCGAGGTCGTAGCCGTAGCAGACCTCCTCGAAGTTGGTTGCACGGAGTTTGGGGTCTTGTTCGCGCACGGGGACGCGCGGTATCTTGTTTGCCATAATTTACTTATCTAAGCCTATTTTACATGCGTGCCCGGCTTCGCGTTCGGCCTCGATGGCCGCGGCGCGCTGCTCCTGGGTGCGGTACATGCCCTGGCGGCGCATCGCCTCGTCGAAATCAACCTCGTGGGCGTCGAACTCCGGGCCGTCGACGCACGTGAAACGCGTCTTGCCGCCGACCGTCACGCGGCAGGCGCCGCACATGCCCGTCCCGTCGACCATCAGCGCGTTGAGCGACACGGTGGTTTTCAGGTCGTATTTCTTCGTGGTGAGGGCCACGAATTTCATCATGATCATCGGGCCGATGGCGATACATTCGTCGTAGTGCTTGCCTTCTTTCTCGATCAGTTCGCCGATCAGCGCCGTCACGAGGCCTTTGAATCCCTCGGAACCGTCGTCGGTGGCGATGTAGAGGTTTTCGGCCACGGCACGCATGGCGTCGGTGTAGATGAGCATCTGCTTGTTCTTGGCGCCGATGATGACATCGGCCTTCACGCCGTGTTCGTGAAGCCACTTGACCTGCGGATAGACCGGGGCCGTGCCCACGCCGCCTGCGACGAAGAGGTAGTGCCGTTTGCGCAGCTCTTCGAGGGGGATGTTGACGAATTCCGACGGGTGGCCCAGCGGACCTGCGAAGTCGGCAAGGGATTCGCCCTGCTCCCGGGCGCAGATTTTGCGCGTAGAGGCGCCGATGGCTTGCGTGACGATGGTCACGCTGCCCTCCGCGGCGTCGAAATCGGAGATCGTGAGCGGAATGCGCTCACCGTGTTCGTCGACGCGCACGATGACGAATTGGCCGGGCCGGGCCGAGCGTGCGACGCGCGGCGCGAGGATCTTCATCAGCCAGATGCCCTCTGCAAGGAGCCTTTTTTCAAGAATGGGGTACATTATATCCGTTATGTGTTTGTGTGTCACTCTTCGATGATCGCCGATACCCGGATGCGCCGCATGGGCCGCACGGGATCGTTGGTCACCACCACGAGGTGTTCGGTCAGCACGCCGTAGTCCTGCGTGCGGGGATCGAGCAGGACTTCGCAGCGGAGCGAATCCCCGGGGGCGATTTTCCGGCCCGGAGCGAACGTCGTGGCTATGTGTCCTTCGCCCTCGACGGCCCGCACGATCAGTTCCGCGTCGCCCGTGTTCGAGAGCGTAAAGTGCATTCTCCGAACCGGTCCCGCATGCTTAACCGGGCCAAATTTAAGGATATTTTCCGAAAAATCGGCTTTCGGGGCCTTTTGTGTTGCATCCGCAGGTTGCGGATCGACGCCGATGCCGTGTGTGACGACCGTCGTGCCGTTGCTGCGTCCGTCGACAGTGACCTCCAATGCATCGCGCACGGTCCCGTAGCGGGGCTTGTCGGCGGGAATGAGGTAGGAGAAGTTGATCTCGCCCCGTTCGCCCGGCGCGATCTGCTTCGGATAGTCGGCCCGGAGCAGGCCGCTCGCCGTTTCGGGACGCAGTTCGAGGCGGACCGGGCGTTTGGAGGTGTTCGCATAACCGATCGTTCCCTGGACCTGCTTGCCCTGATATATATAGGAGAAGGCGTTGAGCGTCGAGGCCAGCCGCAACCCTCCGCCGGCATCGACGGGGTAGAGTTCCTCGACCGTTTTCTGCCGAGGGATGACGCTGCCCTGGATGGTGAGCGTTGCGATTTTCCGCTTCTCCGAGGAGTAGACCCACAGCTCCTTGGTGAAGGCGCCCGGGCGGTTGGCGGGGTCGTAGGTGACGGTGACCTGGGTTTTCTCGCCCGGAAGGATCGGTTTTTTCGAAAAATCGGGGACCGTGCAACCGCACGTGGTCACCACGTCGAGGATCACCAGGGGGCTGTCGCTGCCGTTTACACCCGTGAAGGTGTGGCTTACCCGACCGTCGGACTCGCGGATCGAGCCGAAGTCCCATGTGTCGGGCCGGAAGGTCAGGTGTTCCTGTGCCGAGGCCGTTAAGGCGCATAATGCCAGGAGGATAAGGAAAATAATGCGTTTCGAGATCATTTCTTTACGATTTGTGCGACATGCAAAGATACTTTTTTTACGAAAAATTCGTGCAATAATTTTGCGGGAATGAAAATTTGCTATATATTTGCACTCCGAAACAACGGAACAATTTGTTTCGAAAAAGCCTGAATAGCTCAGTTGGTTAGAGCACATGACTGTTAATCATGGGGTCCTAGGTTCAAGTCCTTGTTCAGGCGCAGATGCGCGAGGGTTGCGTAA
>JAEZTA010000011.1 GCA_023443765.1 Bacteroidota bacterium
GCGATGAAGATGTAATCGTCGAACTCCGCGAGGAAGAACTTGCGCGCCTCCGTACCCGGCAGGTCGCCGGCATAGGTGTTTTTGGGCGCCACCTTGCAGAGGATGCCGATACCGTAAGCGCCGCCGCGGTAGTCGATCGTCTTGCAGTAATAAGGAAGCATGCCCGTGCGGTTCGCCAACTCCTGCAACTGGTCGTTAGGGTGCCATGTGGTGTTCTTATCCAACTCCTGCAGGGCGATCACGTCGGGATTGATCAGCGAGATGACCTTGGCCGTGTTGTTGTAATTCGCGCGGTCGGTCCCGGCGTTCTGGGTCCACCCTTCGCAGCGGTGGGTGTTGTAGGTCGCCAGCCGGACCGAATTGGGCAGGCGGTCGTAACCCTGCCCGTCGTAGGGATTTTCGGGCACGTTGGAGGTCATGTCCCCGAAGTCGAAATCGGAGTTGTCCCCATCCAGTTCGGAGCAGGCCGCCCCGGACAGCGCCAGGCAGCAGCCCGAGAAGGTGAGCAATATGAATCGTTTGATTTTCATAGTCTTTCGTTTTTCAGGTTAGAAATTCAGGCCGTCGTTCCAGCCGGGATTCTGCGTGATGGCGCCCTGCGTCAGCACCCGGTCGTCGGTAGGCACGGGATAGAGGTAGTCGCGCGCTTCGTTCCACGTACGGGTATAGTCCGTGTGGACGATGACGTAACCGCTCCCGCCTTCGCTCAGGAAAATCTCCTTGCCCAGTTCGTACACCACCGGCGCCGAGGTCGAGGGCTTCGAGCCGGACCAGATGCAGATGTCGTCCACGCCGTCGGCATTCAGATCGTAGGTACCTGTGCCGGGGAAGTAAATTCCCATAAAGGGTTTTTCGAAACGCTTGCCCTCCTTCCAGCGCATGATGTCCCAGTAGCGGAGGTTCTCCATCAGCAGTTCGACGGTGCGTTCGCGGCGGATTTCGAGGATCACCCCCTTGTTCGCACCCGTCACATTGGCATAACCCGTCGCAGACGATGCGAGGTAGGGATCGGGAGCGGCGTTGGCATCGTCGAGCGAGAGGTTCGCGACGCCCGCGCGATCGCGCAGCGGTTTGATCGAGAGGTCGATATCGTCCTGCGTCAGCGTTCCCAGCTCGGCCTTGGCCTCGGCGTAATTGAGCAGCACTTCGGCTGCGCGGAACAGCGGCATGTCGCTCGTCGAGGCGTTGTACGAATCGTATTTGGCCGATTGCAGGTACTTCACCAACTGGTAACCGGTCATTGTAGCTCCCATGTTCGGAGCCGACAGCGCCGTGTCGTCGATACGCTTGTAGCCGGGTGTGCGAACCGTCTGGGCAAAGCGTCCGTCGCGGTTTTTGCTCTCGTCGGGCAGCTGCATCGTCTCCCAGCCGGGCTGCGAGGTGAAGGGCGTGCCGTCCTTCATCAGGTACATGTTGGCAATGTTCTTCAGCAGGCCCGGGCGTCCCATCGTGATGCTCGTGAGGTAGCCGTTCACGTCGTGCTTCAGCCCGATGGCCGTGTTATAGGCCCTGGCGAGAACGATCTCCGTATCGAGGGCTTTGAGCGACGAAAACAGGTTGAGGTAAGGCGTCGTACCCGACATGTAGACCGAATAACCGCTCTCGTTGATGAAGCGCTTCGACGCCGATTCACAGGCCGAAAGGTAACTCTCGTAACCCTCGATCCCATGATACTTGCGGAAAGTTCCCTCGAACAGGCAGGCGCGGCTCTTGAGCGCCAGCGCCGTCCAGCGCGTCACGCTGTAAACCGACTTTTCGACAGGCAGGTTGGCGATGGCGAAATCGAGGTCGGCGAGCACCTTCTGCATCACCATCTCGCGCGAATCGCGGCCCTTGTAAAGTTCCTGGTCGTCCGAAGCGATCGGGCGGTCGACCCAGGGCACGTCGCCGTAATACTTCACCTTTTCGAAATAGAAGTAAGCCCTGAAGAAGCGCGCCACGCCTTCGTAGCGGAGCCGGATATGCTCATCCTTGCAGTTGGAGGAGTATTGCAGGAAGAAGTTGATGTCGCGCAGTTTTTCCCACTTCCAGCTGTCGGCCTTGGCGGGAACCGTGCGGTTGCCCAGCACCTCGCTCGTAAGCGTGGTTTTGGCGATGATGTCCGCCGTCTCGCCGTAGATCGTCCCGGCGGAGGGAAAAATGGTGTAAAAATCGTTGGTAAAGAGCTGGCACTCCTCTTCCGTGTGGAAGAATTCGTCGGGAGAGAGCCTGTCTTTGGGGAAGCGGTCGAGTGCGTCCTCGCAGCTGCTCAGCGAGCAAGCCGCCACGCCGGCAAGCAGATATAGAATGTATTTTTTCATAACGGCAGTCGCTTTAGAAGGTTAAGTTCAGGCCCACGGAGTAGGTTTTACACCACGGATAGACGTTCGACTTCTTGTCCGAATCGGCGGCAGCCTGTTCGGGATCGAGGAAATCGCTCTTCAGAGCCGTCCACGTAGCAAGGTTCTCACCGCTGAAGTAGACACGGCACTCCTTGATGCCGACCTTCGAGGTCAGCCGCTTGGGAATCGTGTAACCGATCGTGAGGTTTTTCAGGCGGCAGTAGGCCAGGTTCTGCAAATAACGGTCGTTGGTGTAGTAGGCCGTGCCCTGCGACGCATTGAGCGACGTGTAGGCGCGGGCACGCGGGAAGTAAGCGTCGGGATTGCTCTCGCTCCACACCTGGCTCATGAAGTTTTTGGGAACGAACGTCGCATAGGGGCGGCTGTAAGGGCCCCAGAAGCGCAGGTTGTCCGCACCGGGATACCAGTCCAGTCGGCCGATGCCCTGCATGAACACCGATAAGTCGAATCCATACCACGAGAAGTTGAGCGTGAGGCCATACTGGTAGCGGGGCGACGAGTTGCCGATCACGCGGCGGTCGCCCGGGTCTTCCAGCGTGCCGTTGCCGCCGTTGACGATATTGTTGCCGTCCAGGTCGAGGTACTTGATGTCGCCGGCGCGTACGCCTTTGCCGTAAGCACCCGTCGCGGAGTAGTAACCTGCCGCCACGGTCGAGAGATCGATCCGCGAAGCGTATTCGGCAGCCTCTTCGTCACTCCGGAACAGTCCGTCGACCTTGTAGCCCCAGATTTCGCCGTATTTCTGGCCGACATAAGGCTGGTTGATCAGCCCCGAAGGGTTGTCGCACTTGATATACTTAGCCGTGTAGTCCGAGAACGAACCCGTAATGCCGTAGCTGAAGGTGCTTCCCGCCAGTTTGAACGAGTCGCGCCAACCGAGCACCAACTCATAGCCCTTCGTGCGCAGGTCGTTGGAGTTGACCTGCGGCTCCTTGGCGCCGTAAATCGAAGGCAGTTTCTTCCCTGTCCCGAGAATACCCTTCGTATCGCGGATGTAGAAGTCGGCCGTGAGCGACAGGCGGTTGTTCAGCATATTGAGGTCCAGTCCGAGGTTCTTCGAGATGACCTTCTCCCAGGTCTGGTCGCCCGACACGGGATCACTCGCCGTGGCGTGCTGCCCGAGCATCGTGCCGTCGAACGAATAGTCGCCCATCGAACCTTTGGTCGTGATGGTCTGGATGAAATCGTAGTAACCGATCTGCTGGTTGCCGAGCGAACCGTACGAAAGGCGGATTTTGAGGTTATCGACCGTCGTGCGCAACGGTTCGAAGAAAGCCTCCTCGCTGATACGGTATGCCGCCGAGAACGAGGGGAAGAAGCCGTAACGCTTGCCGCGCGGGAAACGCGACGTACCGTCGTAACGGCCGTTGACCTCGGCCAGGTATTTGCCCTGGTAGTCGTAGGCCGCACGGTAGAACACGCCCATGATGGCATATTCGTTACGGCCGCCGTTGAGCGTAAAGTTGTTCGTGCCCTTGGCCAGGTTGAAGTCCGAAAGGTCCTCGGACAACAGGCCGTCGTTGGCCGCCGTGAGATCGCGGAAGTACTTCGCCTCGTAGTTGTAACCGGCGATCAGCGTCAGGTTGTGCTTCTGGTCGAAGGACTTGTTGTAGGTTCCGTACACGTCGGCCACATAGTAGTTCTGGTCCCACACGACCTCCTTGTACTTGTTCGGGTAGCTGCCTTCGGGTTCGGTCATCACCTCGCCCGGATACTGCGAATACTGGACGTTGACGCTCCGGTAATCGTTGTGCAGGTAGCCCTGCGTATAGCTGAAATCGGCCTTGACGTTGAAGTTCTTGTGAACTTTGAACGTGGCTTCGAACGTCGTGGTGATCTCCTGCGTCTTCTTGTTGCCGACGCTCTTGCCCTTCTGCAACATGGCGCTGTAACCGTCCATCAGGTAGTGGGTCGACGAGTTGGTCACCGACATGTGCGACACGGCCGTTCCGTCGGGATTCACCGGCACGAACGACGCCAGCGCATGCAGCGTGGGCTTGCGGAAATTGTTGTACTCGTCCTCGTATCCGTAATACCTGTAATTCGACTGGAAGAACTTGGTGTTGCTGGCGATGGTCAGCCACGGCTTGATCTCGGCCTGCAGCTTCACGCGGAAATTATAGGACTTGAACTTGTCGGGGGTGACGCGGTTGACGCCTTTCTGCTGGTAGTAGCGTCCGCTGACCATGTACGACAGCGACTTGGTTCCACCCTTGATGTTGATGTTGTGATCCCACGTCGGGCGGCTGTCGTCGTAGAGGTAGTTGTACCAGTCGAAGTTGGCCAGGTAGGTATACTGCTGGCGGCCGTTGCGTTTGTCGGTGATCACCCACGGACGCGCCGGATTCTCGGTCTTATCGTTCCGCCGCTCCCAGAGGGCCTTGTAGTCGGCTTCGGTGTAGGAGGTGTAGGGTGTGTTCTGCGTCGACATCATGAAGAAGTCGGCGATCTTGGCCGAATAGTAACCGCGGGTTTCGTAGTCGGTCGAGGTCGTGGGGCTGGACACGGAGAAATAACCGTTGTACGACACCTCGGCCTGCTCGTTGTACTTGCCGCTCTTGGTCGTGATCAGGATCACGCCGAAGGCGCCGCGGGCGCCGTAGATAGCTGCCGACGAGGCGTCCTTCAGCACCGTGATCGACTCGATGTCGTTCGAGTTGATACGGTCGGGATAGGTCTCCACGCCGTCGATCAGCACCAGCGGGTTACCGCCGTTGGGCGATGTCGTACCGCGGATGTTATAGGTGGCGCCGGCACCGGGCTGGCCCGACGAAAGCGTCACATTGAGGTTGGGAATCACTCCCTGCAGGGCCCGGCCCACGTTCGACACGGGGCGGTCCTTCAGCTCCTTCTGCGACACGGTGGCCACGGCTCCCGTCAGGTTGGCCTTCTTCTGCACGCCGTAACCCACCACGACCACCTCGTCGATGCTCTGCTGGGCATAAGTCAGCACCACGTCGAAGAACGTGCGGCTGCCGATGGCGGATTTATAGGAGTCGAACCCGATGAACGACACTTCGATCGAGGCTTCGGGCGTAAGCGCCGGAAGCGTCAGGGTGAAATTGCCGTTCAGGTCGGTCGAGACGCCGCGGGTCTGTCCGGCATCGGTCACGAGCACCGTTGCACCGATCACGGGCGCCCCCTTCTCGTCCTTGACGACACCCTTCACCGTCTGGTTTTTGGGCGCGGCATCCTTGACGAGGATGATCCGGCGATTCTCGAAGCGGCACGAACAGTCGGGCAGCATCTCGCGCACCACGTCGGCCACGGGCTTGCGGACAACCGAGACCGAGACGATCCGCTTGAGGTTGAAATCGCCGTTGTTATAGAAAAACGTGTAATTGGTCTGTTGCTCTATCTCTTTCAGAACCTGCTCGATAGAGACATTATCCTTCGTGATGCTTACCGAGGGGGGGGGAGTTTGAGCCCGTCCTCCCGTGGTCAGTAACAGCAATAGCAGGGCTACACCAAGGATTTTGGCTTGGATAAGTTTACGCATGGGTTTGTAATTTAGGTGATGGTAAAAATGGCCCGGAACGGGGTCAGCGTTCCGGATGTGAAAGCGGGAAAGTCCAGGTCCTTTCTACATAGGCGCGTAATTTTATTGTTTTTTCGGTTGTTTGGGAATGATCGTTATGTGGCGTCCGGCGCAGACATAGTCCATCTCCACGACCAGCGACATGGCTTTGAGAATCTCGCTGATATTTTCGTTGCGGTCCAGCTTGAACGACATGCGCACGCGCTGCGCCCACTCGTCCGGGGCGTCGATCTCGACGGCGTACCAGCGTTCGAGGTTGGTGAGAATATCGCCCAGCGGGGTGTCGTCGAACGACAGCGAGCCGCCCATCCACTGCGAATAGTTCTGCGTCGAGACCACCGAGCGCGACGCCCGGCCGCTCTTTCGGTCGAAGACCAGCCTGTCGCCGGGTTTCAGCGTCACGGGGGCCGGCAGGCGACCGCCGTAGGCGCGGATGCTGCCGCTGCAAAGGATGGCTTCCGTGGTAGCGAACTCCTCGTAGTTGATCACGTCGAACTCCGTACCGAGCACCTCGATGTTCATATCGTTCATCTGGAGGATGAAAGGACGGTCCTCATCGTGCCGCACCTTGAAGAATCCCTCGCCGCTGAGTTCCACCACCCTGCGGCGCCCCTTCAGGTCGCCGTAGTAACGGAGCACGCTCCCGGCATTGAGCCAGATCTGCGTGCCGTCGGGCAGCACATACTCGCCCTTGTCGTGGGCCGAGGTGACGATATTGGTCTGCACCTTCGTTCGCAGGTAATCCTTCATGACGATGTAATTCGTCCCGGCCACAAACAGCAGCACGGCAGCCACAGCCGCCACATTGCGCCAGACGCGCCGGATGCGGAACCGCTCGTCGCGGCGTATCGCCTCGTGGAGCCGTTCGAGCTTACGCTCGCGGCCCGGGCGCTCCTCAGCGTCGAGTCCGTTCCAGTACGCTTCCAACTCCCGCTCCTTCTCGTCGCGCGAGGCAGGATCGCGCAGCCAGCCCGCGAAGCGCTGCTGCACCTCCCGGGGCATGTCGTTGCCGAGGAAGGTCTCAATAATGGTTTTTATTCGATTTACAGACATAACAATCTTTCCCGTTTCATAGATAAGACGGTTGAGCCGGACGTTACGCACGCCCGGAAAATGAAAAAAGTTTTTTTAGAAGAAAAACAGGATCAGTGTGACGAGTTTGCGCAGCTCGGAGAGAGCCCTCGAAATCTGGTTTTCGACCGTACGGGTGCTGATCGAGAGCTGCCGGGCGATCTCATCGTTGGCAATTCCCTCCTCGCGGCTCATGCGGAAGATACGCCGGCGCTGCTCGGGCATCTTCTCCACAGCCAGCCGGATCAGCAGCAGCAGGTCGCGGTTGTCCACGTCGGGCAACTCGTATTCGGGCAGCGGATTGACCTGTTTGGCAAAATTCATCCGCACCGTGCGGCTGTCGAAACGGTCGTAGACGGCATTGCGCGCCATGCGGAACAGATAGGGACCGAAGGCCGTGATGCCGGCCATCGATGCGCGGTTCTGCCAGATTTTCAGGAACAGGTCGTGGGTGATGTCCTCGGCCTCGGCCCGGTCCTTGAGCATGCGGCACAGAAACTCCTCGGTCTTCGCCGCATACCTCATATAGAGAGCGTCGAACGACGGACGGTCGCCGCGGGCAAGTTTTTCGAGCAGTATTCTTTCGTCTTCCATCGGGAGTCGCCGAGCATGAACAGGCGGGGTAAAAGTAGTAATTTTTTACTATTTGGGCACAGCCTATACAAAATTTAGTCGTTTTTCACCGGAATATCCAACAAAAACCGCGTTTCGATATTCGAACCCGAAAACGTCATTAGTTTCGAATATCGAAACTAATGGAAATCAAATCACCGGATTTCGAAAACTTCGATGCAACAAAAAGTTTTATCCACGAAATCAGAACATTCCCGCATGAAGTATTTCGTTTTCCGACTTGATTCTCCCGGTGAAATGGAGTACGTTTGTATCAGTTCCGAGAGGGACTATGAAGAATTCAGTTTGCATGTAGTGACGCCCACAGAAGTTGGAAGGATTGCTAAACAGTGACGCAACTATGTTCCGCACATCCGGAAGCTTCGGAGGGGAGGGTTGGGAAATCCTCCCCTTTCTTTATGTACCTGTACGAACGAGCGGCCGTCAGCCCAGCAGGCTGATGATTTCGCGCTGTCGCTTGAAATAGTGGATGCGCCGCAACTCCCCGCTGCCGGATATGAGCGTCGAAAACCGACTCTGGGTCTTAATCCATTTTTTCACATATTCATACATCTGCGGATCGGGTGTCCGCAGTCCGTTCAGCGAGAACAACCCGATGTTCACGGCCTGGTGCTTACTGGTCGTAACATAGCTGTACGACGCTTCGAGGTCGATGTCCGAAAGGTACAGAAAGACCTTGTTCCCGTTCTCAAACTCCCCGTTGACAGCCATTTTTTCCATGTCGTCGAGCATGGCGAACAACTCGTCGCGGAGCACCCTAACGCTTTCCGGCGAAATCAGGTGCATCTCCCGGTACGCACGCAGGGCATTGAGCCAGTGCATGAAATTACTGTCGTCGAAGATCAGGTAGGTCGTCGCGACCGACTGCACCCACATGACATACTCCTGGCTGTTGCGCTGCAATTTCTCGGGGAGTTTGAACTCCTCGAAGGTCCTCACCGCAGGCTCCCCCGCTTCGTGCTGGTAAAGCCACTTGAAGAGCTTGAAACGGTTCAGGTTATTGTATTTGCCGTAAAATTCCGTGGGCAGCGAATTGCTGGCCGTCGAGAATTCGGTGGCAGGGTCGTCCGCCACCTGGCGCATAAAGGCAATGTCGCGTTCCAGTATCTCGCTGTAGGTTTCGAGCGGCGCCGTAAACTCCTTGAACTTGAGCTGGAACGACACGTTGTCCGTCGCAGCCAGCCCCAGCACCCGGTCGAGCGAGAAGTGCATCTCGGCACACAGTATACACGCCTCGCCGAAGGTGAACGGCACCTCGCCGCGCAGCCTGCGGTAAGCGGCTTCACGGCCTATATTCAGGAAATCCATGAGCATCACAGCCGGATTCGAACGGTCCGGTGTATGCGCATGGATCGCCTCGATCAATGCTGCATTCGATTTCTCAAGCATAGGTGTAGTCAACTAAAAAATTCTCCTCCCAGTATGCAAAGATACAAAAAAAGCCGTGCGAGTGCAAAACCGGAAGATGTCGGATAAAACGGGACTTTCCGACCTGTAAAAGCGTCATTATGGCGCCAAAGATACGAAAAATAAATCAGAAACAGCAATTTGCGGTCCCGTCCCGGGGACAACAGAAAAGGAGGACCGTCGCCGGCCCTCCTTTTCTGACAAACTGCGGATTCGTTATTTTCCGAGTCCCATCTTCTCGATAAGGGCTTTGGTTTCGGGCTTGTGACCGCGGAAACGCACGTAGAGTTCCATCGGGTGTTCCGTGCCGCCCTTCGAAAGGACATTTTCGCGGAACGACGACGACACCTCACGGTTGAAGATGCCTTTCTCCTTGAAGAGCGAGAAGGCGTCGGCCTCCAGCACCTCGGCCCACTTGTAGCCGTAATAGCCGGCCGCATAACCGCCCGAGAAGATATGCCCGAAGGCCGGGGCCATCGCCGTTCCGGGAACGACGGGCAGCACCTGCGTCGGGGCCATCGAGGCGGCCTCGAACTGCTCCACGTCGCCCTCGAAAGGCTCCGTGAGCGTATGCCAGGCCATGTCGGTCATGCCGAACGACAACTGGCGCACATTGCCGTAGGCGGCCAGGTAGTTCTGTGCAGCGACGATGCGGTCGACCAGGTCGGCGGGAATCGGCTCCCCGGTCTCATAATGCACGGCCCACAGGTCGAGGAACTCCTTCTCGGTCGCCCAGTTCTCCATCAGCTGCGAAGGCAGCTCCACGAAGTCGCGGTAAACGCTCGTACCGGTCTGCGACTCGTATTTACCCTCGCCCAGCATGCCGTGCAGGGCGTGTCCGAACTCGTGGAGGAAAGTCTCCATTTCGTCGAACGTCAGCAGCGACGGGGTCGTCTCGGTCGGCTTGGTGAAGTTCATCACCAGCGACACCAGCGGGCGGGTCTCCACGCCGTCCTCGATCTTCGCGCCGCGAAACTCGGTCATCCACGCCCCCGAACGCTTCGATTCGCGGGGGAAGAAGTCGAGGTAGAGGACCGCCATGAAGCGGCCGTTCTCGTCCGTCACGTCATAAGCCGTCACGTCGGGATGGTAAACCGCAATCTTGTCGTTGGGCGTGAAATTCAGCCCGTAGAGCTTGTTAGCCAGCATGAAGACGCCCTTCTTCACGTTTTCGAGTTTCAGGTAAGGTTTCACCAACTCGGTGTTCAGGGCATATTTCTCATTCTTGTACTTCTCGGTGTAGTAGGCCCAGTCCCAAGGCATCAGCTGGCCCTTGAAGCCGAGCGATGCAGCATAGTCGCTCACCGTGCGGTAATCGGCATCGGCGTAGGACTTGGTCTCGGTCAGCAACTCTTCGAGGAAGGCATTGACCGTCGGGGTGTTCTCGGCCATGCGCCGTTCGAGCACATAATCGGCATAGCACTTATAACCCAGCAGGTTGGCGATCTTTAGGCGCGTGTTGGCGATCTTTTTCACATTTTCGCAGTTGTCGAACTCACCGCCCAGAGCCCGCGAATTGCTGGCGCGCCAGAGCTTTTCCTTCAGGTCGCGGTTCGACGAA
Organism: Bacteroidota bacterium; assembly: GCA_023443765.1. Taxonomy (GTDB): domain Bacteria; phylum Bacteroidota; class Bacteroidia; order Bacteroidales; family Rikenellaceae; genus Alistipes. The sequence continues at coordinate 10,553 of JAEZTA010000011.1, forward strand.
TAGGTCAGGAACGGCACATAGCTGGGATATTGCAGCGTCACCGTCCAACCTTTCTCACCGCGGGCCTTGGCATCGGCGGCCATACCCTCCTTCACGAAGGCGGGCAGCTCGGCCACCACCTTCGGATCGGTGATGTTGAGCGTAAAGGCGTTGGTCGCCGCCAGCGCGTTCTGTCCAAACTGAAGCGTCAGCGCCGAGAGTTCGGAGGAGTACTTACGGTAAAGCTCCTTGTCGGCGTCGGACAGAGCCGCACCGTTGCGTGCGAACCCCTGGTAGGTGTCCTCCAACAGTTTCTTATCCTCTTTTTTGAGGCGTCCCGGATGCTCGTAAACGTATTTCACCCGGGCGAACAACTCGGGGTTGAGCGACACGTCGTTCGACAGTTCGGTCAGCTTGGGCTGTACGCGCTGGGCGATCTCCTGCATTTCGTCCGACGTGTCGGCCTCCAGCAGGTTGAAGAAGATGCCCGAAATGCGGTTCAGCAGTTCGCCCTGACGCTCCAGCGCCACGATCGTATTGCCGAAGGTCGGCTTTTTGGGGTTGTTGACGATCGCCTCCACCTCGGCGCGCGAGCAGGCGATTGCAGCGTCGAACGCCGGTTCGTAGTCCGAAAGTTTGATCTCCGAGAACGGAGGAGTCTCGTGGGGCGTGTTCCACGCCGCGAGAAGGGGGTTCGACATATCGAGTTCGGGCAACTGCGCTTTGGGGATCGAATTGTCGGCGCAGCCTGCCGCCATAGCGGAAAATGCCATAATTACCAGTGCTTTTTTCATTTTATATCAGTTATGCGGTTTCTTTTCAATGGGTTGCAGGTTAGTTTTCGGGGACAGCGGGCGCGGCCTCTTCATCCGTCGGTTCGGGTTCGGGTTCATCCAGCAGGCCGCGGCTGCGGAGCATCGCCCGCTTGTCGGGATCCTTGCCGCGGAAATCGCGGTACATCGTCATGCCGTCCTCCGAACCGCCGCGGGCCAGCACCTTGCGGCGGAAGTCGTCGGCGATCTTCTTGTTGAACAGGTCGCCGCTCTCGCGGAAAGCCTCGAAGGTGTCCTTGTCGAGCACCTCGGCCCACGTATAGAAATAGTAGCCGGCGGAGTAACCCCCGTCGAAGATGTGCGAGAAATAGGGATAGTGGTAACGCGGCTCGATCTGCGCGATCAGCCCGCGTTTTTCGGTCAGGGCCTTACGCTCGAACTCCATCGGGTCGAAAGGCGCGTACTCGGTCATCGAGTGGATGTCCATGTCCGAAAGCGACGAGGCGATCAGTTCCGTGGTCATGAAACCCTGGTTGAAGAGTTCGCTGCGGTGCAGTTTTTCGACCAGGTATTTCGGAATCACCTCGTTCGAACGATAATGCACGGCATACTGCTTCAGCACCTCGGCATCGAACGCCCAGTTTTCCATCAGCTGCGAGGGCAGCTCCACGAAGTCGCCTTCGACCTCCGTAAGGCCGCGGTACTTCACGTCGTGGAACAGGAAGTGGAGCGCATGCCCGAACTCGTGGAACAGCGTCTCGGTCTCGTCAAGCGTCAGCAGCGCAGGGGTATCGCCCACCGGACGCGTGAAGTTGCAGACGACCGACACCACGGGAGCCACGCGCTCACCGTCCTCGTAAGTCTGCTCCACATAGTTGCCGCACCAGGCTCCCTGACTCTTGCCGTCACGCGGGAAGTAGTCGAAATAGAGCACGCCCAGATGCGACTGGTCGACATCCAACACCTCGTACGCGACCGCATCGGGATGGTACAGCGGCACGACGATCGGCCGGAACGTAATGCCGTAGAGGCGGTTAGCCAGGAAGAAAATACCTCCCTGCACATTTTCGAGCGAAAAATAGGGCCGCAGCATCTCCTCGTCGAGCGCATATTTCTGCTTGCGGACCTTCTCGGCATAATACCACCAGTCCCACGAAGCGAACTCACCCTCGGGATAATCTTTCTTAAACAGCTCCTCCATCTCGGCCAGCTCGCCCTTAGCGCTTTCCAGCGCCGGGGTCCAGATCTCCTCCAGCAGGCTGTACACGGCGTCGGTCGTCCCGGCCATCTGGTCGGCCACGACGTAGGCGGCATACGAAGGATAACCCAGCAGATGGGCCTTCTCCGTGCGCAGGCGGATGAAGTCGTTGATCAGTTGTTTGTTGTCGAATTGGTCGCCGTTGTTGCAACGGTTGATGTAGGCTTTGTAAATCTCCTCGCGCAGTTCGCGTTTCGACGCATAGGTCAGGAACGGGATCAGGCTGGGCTTGTGCAGCGTAAAGACATACTTGCCTTTCCGGCCCATCGCCTCGGCTTTGTCGCGGGCCTGGTCGCGGGCCGAAACGGGAACCCCGTCCAGGTCGGCCGTCGTCAGTTCCAGCACATAGTTGTTGTTCTCGGCGAGGATGTTCTGCCCAAACTTCACCGACGTGAGCGACAACTCCTCGTTGATAGCCTTCAGGCGGGCTTTCTGCTCCGCGTCGAGCAGCGCACCGGCGCGCACGAAATCGCGGTAGGTCTTCTCCAGCAGACGGCTCTGCCCGGCATCGAGGCCCAGTGCGGCACGCTGGTCGTAAACCGCCTTGATACGCTCGAAAAGCTTTTCATTGAGGCGAACCTTATCGTTATGCACGGCCATCAGGGGCATTACCTGCTCCTCAAGTGTCTGCATGGCGGGGGTATTCTCCGCAGCGCAGAGCATCCCGAAGATCAGTTCCACCTGCGAGAGCATCTTCCCCGAATTGTCATAGGCGAGGATGACGTTCTCGAACGTCGGCGCATCGTTGTTCGACGTGATGGCGTCGATCTCCGCCTCGTGCAGCGACATGCCGCGTTCGAGCGCGGGCAGGAAGTGTTCGGGTTCGATCTTGTCGAAAGGCGGCACGCCATAGGGGGTTTCCCAGGCAGAGAAAAAGGGATTCTCACCCACGGTTTTCCCGGACTTGCAGGATACGAATGTCATGGCCAGAAAAAGTGTTAATAAAGCGGTGATACGTTTCATCGATCGTGTTATTTTATGTAACTTTGTCGCGAATTGTCGGACAAAGTTACAACAAAAATCTGTAAATAAAGTAAATAATACGCCTTCAACATGCAACTCTTTTACGCGCCGGACATCATTCCCCCGCTCCATACGCTGAGCGAGGAGGAGTCGAAACACTGCATCCGCGTACTGCGGCTCCAGCGTGGCGGGCGCATTCATATAACTGACGGACGGGGCAATTTATTTTGTTGCGAAATCACCGACGACAACCCCAAACGCTGTACCGTGCGGGTTGTCAGCGCCGAAGCCGGATTCGAAAAACTGCCCTATGCGCTGACGATGGCCGTCGCGCCGACCAAGAACTCGGACCGCTTCGAATGGTTCCTGGAAAAGGCCACCGAGGTCGGCGTCGCGGCATTCATCCCGCTGGAAACGGACCACAGCGAACGCCGGGTCTTCAAACCCGAACGGGGCGAAAAGGTCGTCACCGCAGCGCTCAAACAGTCGCTCAAAGCCTACCGCCCGCTGCTCGAACCGCTCACACCCTTCCGCGAAGCGGTGCTGCGGCCTTTCGAGGGGCGGAAGTTCATCGCCCACTGCGCCCCGGCCCAGTCGCCCGCAGGCAAGGCCTACCTGGCCCGGACGCTCCGCCCGGGGGAGGCCGCCGTGGTCTTCATCGGTCCCGAAGGCGACTTTTCACCTGCCGAGATCGACTTCGCGCTGGCCAACGGCTTCGAGGAGATCACCCTCGGGCAGCAACGCCTGCGCACCGAGACAGCGGCCCTCACGGCGGTAGTCATGGCAGCGGTGGTAAACGGATAGGAATACAATAAATTAAAAATATGTTTTTTCTCTACTCACTCCTCGCCCTGGCGGTGGTGGCGGCAGTCGTTTTTGCCGCGCCGCTGCGGTCCAAAATCTGGGCCGCACTGGCCCTCACGGCCGTCGGAGCCGTGTGGTGCTCGGCGCGTGCCGTCGGGGCGCTCGCCGGAACTGCCCACGAACTCATGTGGTCGATCCCCGGAACGCTCTTCGGCGGCGACACCGGCTCGATGGACGGCCTCTCGGCGCTGTTCGTGCTGATCATCTCGGTCGGCGCGGTTTCGGCGGTGCTCTACTCGCGGGGCTACCTCGAACACCACCTCCAAAGCAAATCCCCGGCCCACATCTCGCTGCACTACACGGCGCTGGTGGTGATGTTCTACGCCATGCTGGGCGTAGTCCTCTCCGACGGCGGGTTCTCGTTCCTCTTTTTCTGGGAACTGATGACCGTGGCGTCGTTCCTGCTGATCCTCTTCGACGCCCAACGGCGCGAAGTCCGGCGCGCAGCGCTCTCCTACCTGATCATGATGCACATCGGCTTCGTGCTGCTCGTCGTGGGCTTCGTACGGCTCGACGCCGCCTGCGGCGCCGCGTCATTCGACGCACTGGGCGACTACTTCCGCACACAGCCGGCCCTGCCGCTGCTCATCGTCTTCCTCCTCGGCTTCGGCATGAAGGCGGGCGTTTTCCCGATGCACGTCTGGTTACCGGAAGCCCACCCCGCAGCCCCGTCGTACGTCTCGGCCCTGATGTCGGGCGTGATGATCAAGACAGGCGTTTACGGCCTGCTGCGCGTCACGGCCGCCCTGGGCGAACAGCCCGTCCTGCACACCGCCGGGGTGATCCTGCTCACGGCAGGCATCGTCACAGGCGTCTGGGGCGTGATCCTCGCCGTGCTGCAAAACGACGTGAAGCGCCTCCTGGCCTACTCGTCGATCGAGAACGTCGGCATCATCCTCATCGGCCTCGGCATCGCCGCGCTGGGCAAATCCTCGGGCAACCAGCTCGTCGCGCTGTGCGGCATCACGGGCGCCCTGCTGCACACGCTCAACCACTCGTTCTTCAAGACCCTGCTCTTCTTCGGCGCAGGCAACCTCCTGTCGCAAACGCGCACCACGTCGCTCGACGCACTGGGCGGCGTGGCCAAACACATGCCCCTCACGGCGATCCTGTTCCTCACGGGTACGGTGGCCATCTGCGCCCTGCCACCGCTCAGCGGCTTCGTCTCCGAACTGCTGATCTACCTCGGGATGCTCGACGGCATCGCCTCGGGCAGCAACGTCCTCGCATCCGCCGCCGGGCTGGCCTCGCTGGCGCTGATCGGGGGACTCGTGGTCATGGCCTTCACCAAACTCTACGGCACGGTCTTTCTCGGCTCGCCCCGCACCCACGAGGTCGCCGAATCGTCCGAAGTCGACAACTTCCGCATCGCCGCCATGGCCCTGCCGCTCGCGGGCATTCTTTTCGTCGGGCTATTCCCCCGGGCAGCCGTCTCGGCCGTGACCCGCGCCGCAGGCTTCTTCCTCCGCACTCCGCCCGACGCTGCCGACTGGCTGCTTTCGCCCACGCTGGCCGCCGTGGGACGCACGGCGTGGCTCGTGATCGTCGTCGTAGCCCTGCTGCTGTGGCTCCGCCGCCGCACCCTGCGCACACGCACCGTCGCCAAAGGCCCCACCTGGGGCTGCGGCTTCACCGCGCCCAACGTCCGGATGCAATACACCGGCGAATCCTTCTCCGAAGGGTTGCAGTCCATCGCCACGTCGCTGACCCAGAACAGCGGCGAAGGCTCCCCCGTGGGCAAGGGCGAAATCTTCCCCGCGGCCCACTCGTTCGACATCGGCCACCGCGACCGTATCGGCAAACTCTTCTCCGCGTGGTGGGTCGAACTGCTGCGCATGATCAACCAGCGCGTGATGCGTCTCCGCACGGGCAAGATCAACCACTACGTCCTCTTTGCACTGGCTTTCCTGGGGCTGGTATTTCTGTTGTCGGTATTTAACGTGATTTAAGATGGCGCTACTCAATACACTCCTGCTCCTGCTGGCGGCCCTCGCAATCCCGGGCCTGATCAACCGCACCCGGGCCCTCCTCGCGGGCCGCAAGGGCATCCGCTTTGCCCAGCACCTCTACGACGTACGCCTGCTGCTGCGCAAAGGCGCCATCTACTCCCCCACGACGACCGCCGTGTTCCGTGCGGCTCCGTCCGTCACGCTCGGTACGGCCCTCGTCGCCGCGCTGTTTATCCCCGTCGGCGACCTGCATCCGCTGCTCTCGTTCGACGGCGACCTCGTGGCCTTCGCCTACCTCCTGGCCCTGGGCCGCGTGGCCCTCATCCTGGCGGCGATGGACACCGGAAGTTCGTTCGAAGGCATGGGCGCCAGCCGCGAGGCATTGTACGGCGCGCTGGTCGAGCCGGCCCTGATGCTCGTCTTCGGGACGCTGGCCCTGCTCTCGGGCTACACCTCCTTCACCGCGATCTTCTCGGGCGACGCCGTGAACGGCGTGCAGCTCATCGTCGTACTGCTGCTCGCGGCCTACGTGCTGACGAAGATCGTCTTCACCGAGGCCGGACGGGTCCCGATCGACGATCCCCGCACGCACCTCGAACTGACGATGATCCACGAGGTGATGTGCCTCGACTACTGCGGCGTCGACCTGGCATTTATCAAGATGGCCGGATGGCTCAAGACCGCCGCCCTGTCGATGATCGCCGCCAATGCCGTCGCCGCGACCTGCTGCCCCCACTGGTGGGCCGCAGCCCCGCTTTCGGTCGTGATCACGGGACTTTCCGTCGGCATCGTCGAATCGACCCAGGCCCGCAACAAACTCGCCCGCAACACCACTTTTATCCTCACCGTCGCTGCATTGGCCGCCCTGGTTTTCTTCACGGGCTACCTGCTGCAACTTAATATCGGTCTGCAATGATACTGCCGCTGATCATCCTCTACGTCGTGACGCTGGTCTACCTCGCCATCACCGAACGCTTCCGCAACTTCGCGTCGCTGATCGGCCTGCAGGGCTGGCTGCTCTTCGCCATCGCGCTGGTGCGCCTGCACGCCATCAACCCCGCCGAGCTGGCTTTCATCGGCCTCGAAACCCTGATTTTCAAAGGCATCCTCGTCCCGGGACTGCTCTTCGCCGTCATCCGCCGTACGAAGATCAACCGCGTGCGCCGCTCCGGCTCCACGCAGTCGGGGTCGCTCCTGCTGTCGCTCGTGGCGCTGGCCGTGAGCGCCTCGGTCACCTACTACATCGCCGACACGACCATCGACCTGGTGTTCTTCGGCGTAGCCCTCTACTCGCTGCTGAGCGGCCTGATCCTGATCGTCATGCGCCGCCGCATCTTCTCGCACATGATCGGTTTCCTGGTCATCGAGAACGGCGTGTTCCTCTTTTCGACAGCTATCGGCGTCGAGATGCCGCTGCTGATTAACTTCGCCATCCTGCTGGACATCCTCATCTCGGTACTGATGCTGGGCATCTTCTTCACCAAGATCGACGACAAACTCCACGCCGACGACGCCGATTCGCTCACCAACGTAAAGGACTGACGCCATGATTTACTACCTGATCCTCAGCATCCTCATCGCCGCGGCGGCCTTCACGGCCCGCCGTGAAAGCGTGCTGCAACTCGCAGGCATCGCCTTCTACGCCGTACAGGCAGCTTTCGCCATCTGGATCGTCGCCGGAGGGCTTTACGGGCAGACCTCGGCCGCCTGGTTCACCTTCGACGCCCCGGGCACGCTTTTCTACGCGCTGCTCTGCATCGTCTCCGCCTTCGCTTTCTTCCACTCGAAGGCCAGCCTCCACGACTGCGACCTGCGCCAGACCCGCACCTACTCGGGCCTGCTGATGCTCCTCACCACGGCCATCGCCGGGGCCTATTTTGCCTCGAACCTCGCCGTGACGTGGATTTTCCTCGAAGCCACCACGCTCTGCTCCGCGGGCATCATCTACCACCGCCGCACGGCCCAGGCGCTCGAAGCGGCGTGGAAATACGTCTTCGTCTGCTCGACGGGCATCGCCATGGCCTACCTGGGCATCCTGCTGCTGGCCGCCGCGACCAACTGCGGGTCGCTCAGCTACGAAGCCGTCGCCGCGGCGGCCCCGGGCAGCAACGCCCTCTACCTGAAGACCGCCTTCCTGCTGATCCTCTGCGGTTACAGTTGCAAAACCGAGCTGTTCCCGCTCTACACCGTGGGCATTGACGCCAACTTCGCCGCTCCGGCCCCCGCCGCAGCGCTGATCTCCACGGGACTGGTCAACGCCGGGTTCCTGGCCATCTTCCGAATCTACAAACTGCTCTCCGCCACGGAGGTTTTCCCGTGGGTGCGCTCCGTGCTGCTGCTCGTGGGCGTGCTGTCGCTCGGGATCGGGGCGCTGTTCCTGCGCCGGACCAACAACTACAAACGCTTCCTGTCCTACTCCACGGTCGAAAACATGGGCATCGCGGCCATCGGACTGGGAATCGGGGGCATCGGGGTCTGGGCCGCCGTGTTCCACGTCGTCTGCCACACGCTCGTCAAGAGCAGCCTGTTTCTCCAAATGGCCGTCGTGCGGCAGGTCTACGACAACTACCGCATCAACCGCATCGGCGACTACATCCACATCAACCGCGTGGGCGCCATCGGGCTGCTCGTGGGCATGGTCGTACTGGTGGCCTTCCCGCCGTCGCCGTTCTTCCTCTCCGAACTGATGATCCTCAAGCAGACCATCGCCGAAGGACGCTGGTGGCTCGTGGGCGGAATGCTCCTGCTGCTCTGCATCGTCATCTACTCCTTCTGCTCGCGCCTGCTGCGCCTCTGCTACCAGCCCAACCAGGACAAACTGCGCCCCTCGAAAACCGACCGCACACTGTCGTGGTCGGCGCTGTCGCTGCTCGCCGCCGCCATCGTGCTGGGCCTCTGGCAGCCGCAATTCCTCCGGACGCTGATCGACCAAATCGCATCGCTATGAATTACTACATAACCAACAATACCGGCGCCGCCGTTGCGCTGAGCGACATCCCCGAAGTATCCTACGCCGATTTCTACGAGGACCTCCGCGAAAAGCTCGCCGATGCGCGCTACCACGTGGCCCACTATTTCGCCCTTCCCTCGGGCGACAGGATGCGTTTTTTCTGCCTCCTGCTCGACGACGCCGAACGGCGCGTGCTGATCACCTCGCACGCCACGGATTATTACGACGAGGCGGAACTCCCCTCGCTCACGGCCCTGCACCCGCAGATGCACCCCTTCGAGCGCGACATCGCCGAGCGTTACGGCATCCGTTTCGAAGGCATGCCGTGGCCCAAGCCGCTGCGATTCCCCGCCGACCGCTACGACCGCCGCAGTACGATCGAGAATTACCCCTTCTACGCCATGGAGGGCCACTCGCTGCACGAAGTCAACGTCGGGCCGATCCACGCAGGCATCATCGAGCCGGGAGCCTTCCGCTTCATATGCAACGGCGAGCAGGTCCTGCACCTCGAAATCGCGCTGGGTTACCAGCACCGGGGCGTCGAACCGGCCTTTGAAACGACCACCAACCGCCTGCGGCAGATGTGCCTCGCCGAGGCCGTCGCCGGAGACAGCGCCGTGGCGCACGCCACAGCCTTCGCCCAGGCCGTCGAGAAACTCACCCGCTGCGAACGCCCGGCCCGGCTGGAACGCGAACGCGCCGTGGCCCTCGAACTCGAACGCATGGCGATGCAGATCGCCGACACGGGCGCCCTGTGCATGGACGTGGGTTACCAACTGGGGCAGGTGGCCTCGGAGGCCCTGCGCACCATGACCATCAACACCACCCAGGCGTGGTGCGGCAACCGCTTCGGCAAAGGACTGATCCGCCCCCACGGAACCGACCATCCGCTGACCCGCGAGAAGTCGGCGATGATCCGTCGCAACGTGCGCGAAATCGCCCGCCGCTACGACGAAGTGCGCCGCGACATCAAGTCATCGCCCTCGCTGCTGGCACGCTTCGAGCAATGCGGCATCGTCCCCCGCGACGAAATGCAGCGCATCGGCGGCGTGGGGCAGGCAGCCCGCGCAAGCGGTCTGGCCCGCGACATCCGCGCCTCGCACCCCTGGGGCGTCTTCACCGGACCGCTGCGCCACGAGAGCATCGTCCGCACGCAGGGCGACGTGATGGCCCGCCTGATGGTGCGCAGCCGCGAGGTGCTGCAATCGGCCGAATACATCGACCGCCTGCTGGAAGCCGGCGAACAGGAGTGCACCGCAACGGAAAATCCCAGCCTGCGCCCCGACTACACGGCCCGGCTCGCTCCGTCGTCGCTGGCCTTCGGGCTTGTCGAGGGGTGGCGCGGCGAGACCTGCCACGTCGCGGTGACCGATGCCGAAGGCCGCATCGCCGCCTGCCGCATCAAGGACCCGAGCCTCCACAACTGGCTGGCGCTGGCGCTGGCCGTACGCAGCGAAGGCATCTCCGATTTCCCGATCTGCAACAAGAGTTTTAATCTGTCCTACTGTGGTCATGACCTGTAACCGGACCGTTTAGCGCTCCGCCAGGTCCCGCCCCGCGGCGATACGCCGCGTTTACAAGCCTGACCCACCCCCAAACCCCCGCCTCGGCGGGGGCTTAACATATCGGACGGGGCACTTCGGCTTTTCTTTTGCTCAATTCCAGGGAAAGAGTTGCCCATTAACCGGCTTTTCGCTAATTTTGTCAGATATATTCGATTCGCTATGATCTTTCCGAAAATAAAGGTGCTGCACAGCCACGGACGACAGGCCATTCCCGACCTCGACGCCGTGGAACTGACCCCGGAATTCCGGGGCCGCCCCTGCCTGACCGATACCGGCGATACGACAGATACCGAACGCGCCGCCGCCATGTGCCCCACGGGAGCCTTCTCGGCCGTACCCCTGTCGCTCGATCTGGGCCGCTGCCTCTTCTGCGGCGAATGCGCCCGCATCGCACCCCGCAACGTCCGCTTCACCAACGATTACCGTATCGGTTCGCCCACGCGCGAAGGGCTCGTCGTCCGCCCGGGCGACACCCGCGTCGCCTTCGACCCCGAAAAGGTGCGCCCCGAAATCCGCCGCTGCTTCTCCCGCGCACTCCAACTGCGCGAAGTCTGCGCCGGGGGCGACGGGTCCGTCGAAATGGAACTCAACGCCACGGGCAACGTCAACTTCGACCTCGGACGCTTCGGCATCGGCTTCACCGCCTCGCCGCGCCATGCCGACGGCGTGGTCGTCTCCGGCCCCGTCACGGCCAACATGGCCGAGGCGCTGGAAATCTGCTACGATGCCGTTGCTGAGCCTAAGATTCTCGTGGTCTGCGGCTCCGAAGCCTGCTCGGGCGGTCTGTTCGCCGACAGCCGGGCCGTCGACCGCACGTTTTTCGACAACCACACCCCCGATCTCTGGCTGCCCGGCGCCCCGACCCATCCGATGGTCTACATCGACGGCATGCTGAACCTGCTGGGCCGCAAAAAACGCGACTGACCATGCAACGCCTGAGCACCATTTTCTTTTCGTTCCTGAAAATCGGGATGTTCACCTTCGGGGGCGGCTATGCCATGCTGCCGCTGATCGAGCGGGAACTGATCGTCAAACGCAAGTGGATCGAGCAAAAGGAGTTTCTGGACCTGCTGACCCTCGCGCAGTCGGTTCCCGGCCCCATTGCCGTCAACACGTCGGTATTCGTGGGTTACAAGGTCCGGGGATTCAGCGGCGCCGTCGCGGCCCTGCTGGGCTCTGTACTGCCGTCGTTCGTCATCATCCTCGTGATCGCCATTTTCTTCACCGACATCCGCCACAATCCGGTCGTCGACGCGGCCTTCAAAGGGATGCGCCCGGCGGTCGTGGCGCTGATCATCGGCCCGGTGATCTCGCTGGCCCGCGGCATGCACTGGATTATGTTCATCGTCATCGCCGCCGCGGCACTCGCCATCTGGTGGCTCGACTGGTCGCCGATCTACGTACTCGTTTCAGCCGCCGCGGCAGGCATTGCCTGGGAACTGGCGGTCGTCGGAAGAAAGCAGTCCGAAACGAAAAAATAGCTAATAAAACCATGAAAAACAGCTTATTCACCATATCGCTCTTCGGCCTGCTGCTCGCAGCGGCAACAGGCGGCCGGGCCATCGCCGCCGAAACGGCGACCGCCCCGAAAACCGAAACGGAGCAGACACAGACGCTGCTGCAAGCGTTTTACACCGACTACTGCACGTTCGTAGCCAAAGGCCCGGACTCCGCCGCGGAGCAGAAACTGCGCGATTGCCTGACCCCGGAAGCTCAGCGAAAAGTGACCAAAGTCCGCACGGAACAGTTCTACGACCCGATCATCCGGGCACAGGATTTCAACACGAATGCCGTGGCGACAATCTCCGTCACGCACGTCGACGGGGCATGGTACGCCGTGGCTTATCTCGACCGTTACAACGACAGGTGCGTCATCATCCCCGTAAAAGCCACGGTGGAGAACGGCGCACTGAAGATCACCGACATCGCAATCCAGTAACCGGCACACCGCAGGCATATGATTCTCTGGCAACTATTTATCAGCTATCTCAAAATCGGATTTTTCGGATTCGGCGGAGGCTACGCCATGCTGTCGCTGATCCAGAACGAGGTGGTCGTGCAGCACCAATGGATGACTGCCGCCGAGTTCGCCGACATCGTCGCCGTGTCGCAAATCACCCCCGGTCCCATCGCCATCAATTCGGCGACCTATGTGGGTTACAGCGTCGGTATCCAGACCGGACACACCTGGTGCGGCATCCTCGGCTCGGTGATCGCCACCTTCGCCGTCTGCCTGCCGTCGCTGACGCTGATGATCCTCGTGGCGCGTTTTTTCATGAAACTCAAGGGAAACCGGCTGGTCGAAGGAGCCATGCGGGGCATGCGCCCCGTGGTGATCGGCATGATCGCCGCTGCGGCTCTGCTGCTGATCTTCCCCCACAGTTCAGCCCCCGACGACCAGAACTTCATCGACGCATGGAGCTGGGTGCTCTTCGGCGGGGTTTTCGTGGGTTCGTGGCGTAAGGTCAACCCTATCCTGCTGATCGTCCTCTCGGCCGCCGCGGGAATACTTATCTATTACGTATTTTAGACCAGAGCCAGCAAAACGGCACTGCCCGTCAGCACCAGCATCAGGAACACGACGAGGAACAGCAGGCCCAGAACGGCGACGAGGGTTCCGATACAGCCCCAGCGCTGTCCGCCGCCCGGCAGCGGGTCGGTCAGGAGGGTGATGATCAGCCCCACCAGCGGCGTGAAGATCACGCTGAGCAGGAACGCCCAGCCGAAACCGATGCGGCGGTGGCTGCCGATAATGCCCACCAACACGGCCAGGAAACAGCCGCTCAGAATTCCGAATAACAGGGTCAGGATGCTCATATCAAATGTTTTAATCGGATAATTGTCTTATATCGCTTTACGTCAAGACGGTTCAAAACACGCATCGTTACACTTTTGATGCAAAAGGTGCAGAGAACACAGCAGATCGCAAAACCTACCGCGTAAACCGGTAATAGGTCCCCAGGGGCAGTTCCTTACCGGCCCGGTCGGTGAAGCACAACTCGCCCCACTGTTCTTCGCGCGGCGCACCGAAAGCCTGCTTCACAGCCGTGCGGGCCAGCGTCGACGACAAACCCATCGAGTAGAGGTTCAGCACCAGGAACGCCCGCTGCGGTTCCAGCAGCTTCGCACAGCAATCCAGCATTTCGCCGATGTTGTCTTCCAGAATCCACTTCTCCCCGTTGGCCCCGCGCCCGTAAGCCGGGGGATCGAGGATAATCCCGCGGTAACGGCTGCCGCGGCGCACCTCGCGCTGGACAAATTTCAGCGCATCCTCGACAATCCACCGGATACCTTCCAGACCGCTCAACTCCATATTTTCACGCGACCACGTCACCACGGGCTTCACCGAATCGACATGCGTCACCTCGGCCCCGGCAGCCCGCGCCGCGAGCGTCGCTCCGCCCGTGTAGGCAAACAGGTTCAGCACCTTGGGCGCAAAACCGCCCCCAGCGCCCATCTCCCGGCAGTTGTCGTAGATAAAATTCCAGTTGGCAGCCTGCTCGGGGAAGATACCCACGTGCTTGAACGACGTGAGGGCCAGCCGCATGCGCAGCCGCATCTCCTTATAGGCATACTCCACCACCCAGCGGTCGGGCATCTTCTCCCCGAGACACCACTGTCCGTGCTCGTCGCTGCGTGCATCACGCAGAAACGAAGCGTCGGCCGTACGCCGCCACTCCTCCTCGGAAAGCGTCCGCCGCCAGATAGCCTGCGGCTCGGGGCGGCGCGTCACATAGCGCCCGAAACGTTCCAGTTTCTCGAAATCGCCCGTGTCGAGCAATTCGTAATCCCCGAAATCGGGTGTAAGCTGTTCCTGCATATTAGGTAGTTATAAATCGTCAACATCCCGCTTCCTGAGCGGGTCGATCAGCGACATTTCGCATGCCGCGCAGTCGAATTCCAATCGGTAACGGTACGCTCCGCGTTCCAGGAAAAGGTCGCCGCGAAGCCGCGGACGCTCCCGGAGGCATTCGCCGATCTCGCGGCGGATGCAGTAGGACGAGTGCATCACGCGCCGCCCGGCGGTCGTCGGCGCAAGGTCCAGTCCCCGCTCGATCTCCCGAACCCCGTGATCGCGGTAGAACGCTTCGGCCAGCCGGTTGGTCACATTTTCCTCAGCGGCAAGCCGCTCCGAAGGATATTTCACAGCAGGGTCCTCGGGCAGAATGCGGTGTTCAAAGGTCCGTCCCGAACGTGCCTCGGTCAATCCGGCAAGTCCCTCGCGGCGCAGTTCCGCCGCCAGCGACGCCGGCACGAACCACTCTGCGCCATGCACTTCAACCTCCCGGACTGCAAAGATCGTGTCACCACCCTTCATCGCCTGCGTCCGCACCGAAGCGGCATTGGCTTCGGGATTTTTCGCCGGATCGAGTGGTACCCTCCGCACAGCCGAAGCCGTAACGCCTTCGCAATCGGTATAAGTGATCCGGACCCCCTCTGCCGTCACCTCCGCCACGGCCGTTGCCGGAATCACCCGCCGTGTCCGGCTGCGCTCCAGCGCCAGCGTAAACCGACGGTCGAAATTCCGGTAAACCTCCGCACCGGAAGCGATTCCGTCCATGCGGTTAGGCGTGATGCGGTTGCCGTCCACGGCATTGACATTGGTCCCGGTCATGCCGCGCGGGGTGATGAAGCAGATGCCGTCGCCCGGTGCAAGGTCGTGCCCGCCATCCAGCGCAAACGTACCGCCCGCGACCTTCGCCACGCGACCCACTCGCTCGCCGACAGCCTTCGGGGTGTCGAACGACGCCACCCCGGCCCGTTTTCCGGCCAGAAAATAAGTCGACTCCCCGCGCGTAAAACTCTTCGACGGGTCGGGCGTAAAATCGGGGACGCTCTCACCGACGGACGACCGCCGGAGGCCCGGACGCCCGGCCAACGCCTCGTCCACCGCCCGGCGGTAATAGGCTACAACATTCTTGATATAAGCGAGATCCTTCAGCCGACCTTCCACCTTGAATGAGGTGACGCCCGCATCCAGCAGATCGCCAATGGATTCCGAAAGATTCATATCGCGCACCGACAGCAGGTGCTTCCCGGCAATGTAGGTCCGGCCCTTTCCGTCGGTCAGGTCCCACGTCAGGCGGCAGGGCTGGCTGCACGCCCCGCGGTTGCCACTGCGCTCGGACATCGACCGCGACAGGAAACAGCGCCCGCTGTACCCCACGCAGATCGCCCCGTGGACAAAACATTCGACTTCGGCAGTCGTAGCGGCACAAATGGCCCGAATCTCCTCCAGCGACAGGTTGCGCTCCAGAATCACCCGCGCAAACCCCGCCTCCCCCAGAAACCGCGCCCCCTCGGGGGTCCGGTTGCACACCTGCGTCGAGGCGTGCAGTTCGACCGGAAGATTCATCCGCCGCAGGGCCATGTCCTGCACGATCAGCGCATCGATCCCCGCAGCGATCAACTCGCGGGCCTGCCGTTCGGCAGCCTCCAACTCACTGTCCCACAACAGCGTGTTGAGCGTGGCATGTACCCGCACGCCGAAACGGTGGGCATATTCCACGACCCGGGCGATCTCCTCCACGGAGTTTCCCGCCGCCTGCCTCGCACCGAACTTCGCACCGCCGATATAGACGGCGTCGGCGCCGTAATCCACGGCAGCCGCTGCCGAAGCAAAATCTTTGGCGGGCGCTAACAATTCGACGGTTTTCATCATTTTCTTTTTGCAAAAATAACAAAAAGCGATCAATATCGGGATGCCACAGACAGAAAATCACGGGATTAGCCACCAAAACACACGTTACAGACAATCATTCAGCAACTTACACACAACATGATCAATATTTAACAAATGCAGCCATTTTCCACCGGGCCAGAGACAGTTCCCAAAATGCCAATATATGACAAATAAAACATCCGCAACCGTAAAACGCCTTCATTATTTTAAAGCTATTATAATTCAGCATATTACATACACACATAGTCAAAAAAATGAATCGTTGAAAAAGATTTTACGACAATATTTTCAGATTTTCCATAAGGCATTTGGGCAAATTTTTATTATATTGCGCCGCAAACGAACAAGTCCAAAAATTCTGTATGATACAATTTTCAGCAAATTCGGTCCTCCGGAAACGGGATACCGTACCTATTCATTTTTTATTCCTAATCCAATTTTTATGAGAAGATGCTTTACGCTATTGACGGTTCTCGTCCTCTGCGCCGCAAGCGGCTGCGATGACAAGGACAAAGAGGAGATCGCGGATGTGATCGTCCTCTCGCGAAGTAGTGTCGCGTTCGCCCAAAAAGGCGGAACGACCACCGTCGCGGTAGCTGCGCCCTCCGACTGGAAGGTGAGCTGTCCGGACAATTGGGTGACGCTGGCTTCCGAAGACGGCCTGCTGACCATCTCCGTGGCAGGCAATATGACCGACGATGTACGCAACTCAAAAATCGCCGTGGAAACGGCCGGCGACAAACAGGAAATCACCGTTCACCAGGCATTCTCACGGGAAACAGTCCTGCTATCCACCACCGCTTCGGACGAAATTTCGCTGGATTCCGAGGGTGAGAGCGTTCTCTTCACCGTGGTCACCAACGGCCAATGGAGCGTTACGAGCGACGCCGACTGGGTTTCGGTCGAAAGCGACCCGGTCAGCGGCACGGTACGCGTCGGCGCCTCGCGCAATCCCGACGCCCACCGCGACGCGACGCTCACCGTCCGCTCGACCAAAGGCTCGGCCACAGAATCCTGCAAAGTGCCCGTTTCGCAGATCTCACGCGAGGAAAATCCCTACTACCAAATGCTGGGATACTACGGACTTTATGCGGAAAACTGGTATTACGGCCGTGAACCGATCGGCGTCAGCGGCACGGGCACGTTCTGCACCATCGAAGAGAAGGAGTACCGCAAGAGTTTCTACATCAAGAACCTGTTCCTGAAGGAAACGGTTGTGGAAGCCACTTACGACAAAAACACTCAGACCATGTCGATCGAACTCGGCAGACACTGCTACACCCGCGTAATCTCCTCAACGGTCTCGCGCCTTCATTTCCTGTACTCAATCAACATGCAGGGCGGAGGGTTTCACAACGGCATGCTGACCGGCAAGCTGGGCGAGGGCTACAACGACGACGCGGACGAAAACCGCAAAGCGATCCTCCTGAGCGGATTCGAGGCGCCCTACACCTCGCTGGGCATCATCGGATACCAGGAGCAGCAGTGGTTGTCGTTCGGAGACCTCTACTATGCCAACGGCACGATGTATCTCGTAGACTGGGACGTACCCGCCGAAACAGACCCGGACGCCGCCGCAACCTCCGTCACCCGGGCCGCCAAAGGCATCGCACCCTCCGCCAAGACCTTTCCCGTATCCAAACACTAAACCGCAGCACACATGAAAAAACTATATGCACTGACAGCTTTACTGCTCGGCATGATGGGGTGCTCCGAAGAGACGATCACCTACACCAATCCCGTTCCGGGCGAAGAACCGTCCGGCGTAGCGGCCGAACTGGGCATTTCGTCGAAGAACACGTGGTTCGCCTCCGAGGACGAACTCAACGCCGCGATCGGCTTCAAGAGCTTGGGCGGAGAGGTCGTCGTGGA
>JAEZTA010000069.1 GCA_023443765.1 Bacteroidota bacterium
CCCGTATGCCGCATTGAAAGATTCCGGCTCTTAGCCGGGTACTTTTTTCCGAAAAAAGTACATGAAATTCCGTGTCCGAGACGCGGGGAAAATGGAATGAATTTATGACAACAGAAATAAAATCGGCGGCTTTGGAGCTCGGAACCGAGCGCATCCGGAAACTGCTCATACAATATGCCGTGCCGGCGATCATCGCCATGACGGCGTCGTCGCTCTACAACATGGTCGACAGCATTTTCATCGGCCACGGCGTGGGGCCGCTGGCCATTTCGGGCTTGGCGCTGACCTTCCCGCTGATGAACCTCGCTGCGGCGTTCGGTTCGCTGGTGGGTGTGGGCGCCGCGACGCTGATCTCGATGCGCCTCGGCCAGCGCGACTATGAAACGGCCCAGCGGGTGTTGGGCAACGTGCTGATCCTGAACCTGATCATCGGCGTGGCGTTCGGCGTCGTGACGCTGATCTTCCTCGATCCGATCCTCTATTTCTTCGGGGCCAGCGAGGCCACGATCGGCTATGCCCGCGAGTACATGACCGTCATCCTGCTGGGTAACGTCGTCACCCATATGTACCTGGGTCTGAACTCCGTGCTGAGGGCCTCGGGGCATCCCCGCAAGTCGATGTACGCCACGATCATTACGGTGATCATCAACACGATCCTCGACCCGCTGTTCATCTTCGGCTTTGGCTGGGGCATCCGCGGTGCGGCTATCGCCACGGTGCTGGCGCAGATCATTGCACTCGTGTGGCAGTTCCAGATACTTTCGGACAAGAACGAGTTGCTCCACTTCCGCCGCGGCATCTACCGCCTGCGGAAGAAGATCGTCCGCGACATGCTCGCCATCGGCATGTCGCCGTTCCTGATGAACCTCGCGGCCTGCTTTATCGTGATCCTGATCAACAAAGGACTGAAGGAGTACGGCGGCGACCTGATGATCGGCGCCTACGGCATCGTCAACCGCCTGGCGTTCTTCTTCGTGATGATCGTGCTGGGCGTCAACCAGGGCATGCAGCCCATTGCGGGTTATAACTTCGGTGCGAAACAATATGACCGTGTGATGCGCGTGCTGAAGCTGACGATGATCGGCGCGACGTGTGTCACGACGGCGGGCTTCATCCTTGGCGAGTTCATGCCGCGGATGGCCGTGGGGCTGTTCACCACCGACGAGGAGCTGATCCGTCTGGCCGTCGAGGGCATGCGCATCGTCTTCTTCTGCTTCCCGATCATCGGGTTCCAGATGGTGGCCACGAACTTCTTCATGAGCATCGGCATGGCCGGCAAGGCGATCTTCCTGTCGCTGTCGCGCCAGTTGCTGTTCCTGATGCCGGGACTGATCTTCCTGCCGCACATTTTCGATGTTCACACCCAGTGGAACGGCAGTTGGGGCGTGTGGTGCTCGATGCCGCTGTCCGACTTCCTGGCGTCGCTCGTGGCCTTCTTCATGCTGACTTACCAACTGCGGAAATTCCGGGCCTTAGGGGCGGAAAACGCCGCCAAATGATAGGATTATGGAAAAATTCGTCATCAACATCGGCCGCCAGTTGGGCAGCGGCGGCAAGATCGTCGGAGAAATCATCGCCCGCAGGCTGGGCATCCGGCTCTACGACAAGGAACTGATCAACCTGGCTGCCGAGCAGAGCGGACTCTGCCCCGAGTTTTTCGAGAAGGCCGACGAAAAGGAGTCGCGCGGCGTGCTTTCGACCGTGATCGGCTACCTGCGCGCCCCGTTCGTGGGCGACGACGGGGGCGTGACGAACGTGCTGTCGAACGACGCGCTGTTCAAAATCCAGAGCGACGTGATCCGCGAAATTGCAGCCCGCGAATCGGCGGTCTTCGTGGGCCGCTGCGCCGACTATATCCTGCGCGAGAATCCGCGCTGTGTCAACGTCTTCATCACGGCCGACGATGCCGACCGCATCGGGCGTATCTGCCGCCGGCAGGAGGCGACCCCGGAGGAGGCCCGTGCGATGATGGAGCGTATCGACGCCAGGCGCGCTTCCTACTACGACTATTACAGTTCGAAGACCTGGGGCGTGGCTTCGACCTATCACCTTTGCCTCAGCACCTCGGTGTTGGGCGACGAGGGTACGGCGGACTTCATCCTGGAATTCGCCGCACGGAAATTGCAAACGAAATTTTAAAAGATATGGTACTTGCGGAACAGATCAAGGAGATTGAACAGCGCCGGGAGGCGTTGGAGCGCTGTCTCGACATCGACCAGAAGCGCATCGACCTGCGCAACGAAGAGGAGAAGACCCAGGAACCGAATTTCTGGGACAACCCCGACACGGCGCGCGAGCAGTTGCGCAAGGTGGCGGGGATCAAGGCGTGGGTCGACGATTACGATGCTATTCGCAAGGATGTTGAGGACCTCCAGCTGATGCCCGACTTCGTGAAGGAGGGCATTGTGACCGAAGAGGAGATGGACGCCCACTATGCCGCGACGCTCGACCGCATCGAGAAACTCGAAATGCGCAACATGCTGCGCCGCGAAGAGGATAAACTCGGGGCCATCCTCGATATCAATGCCGGAGCCGGCGGTACGGAAGCGCTCGACTGGGCTTCGATGCTGATGCGCATGTACACCCGTTGGGGCGAGGCGCACGGCTATAAGGTCAAGGTGCTCGACTATCAGGCCGGGGACGAGGTGGGCGTGAAGTCGTGTACGCTCGAATTCGAGGGCGAATACGCTTACGGTTATCTCAAAAGCGAGAACGGCGTGCACCGCATGGTGCGCCTCTCGCCGTTCAATGCCAACAACAAGCGCCAGACGACTTTCGCGTCGGTCTTCGTGTCGCCCGCCGTGGACGACACGATCGAAATCACGGTCAATGCCGCCGACATCGAGTGGGATACGTTCCGGGCGTCGGGAGCCGGCGGTCAGAACGTCAACAAGGTCGAAACGGCCGTGCGTCTGCGTTATCACGCGAAGGACCCCGATACGGGCGAGGCGGTCGAATACCTGATCGAGAACATGGAAACCCGTTCGCAGCTGATGAACCGCGAGAATGCCATGCGCATCCTCAAGTCGAAACTCTACCAGCGCGAACTGGACAAACGCATGGCGACGCAGCAGGCGCTGGAAGCTTCGAAGAAGAAGATCGAATGGGGGTCGCAAATTCGCTCCTATGTCTTCGACGACCGCCGCGTGAAGGATCACCGCACGGGCGTGCAGACCTCGGCCGTGGAGTCGGTGATGGACGGCGACCTGGATGCCTTTATCAAAGGCTACCTGATGGAGTTCGGGGCGCAGGCGTAGGGGTTATTCGCACCACTCGCCGATCTCTTCCATCCGAACGATTTTCCAGCGGCCATTGATGGGCTCCAGGTGAATTTGATATATCGGCCAATACTTTTTCCAGCAAGAAACTTCGGCTATCGCTCTTGTGTGGGATTCGTTCAGCAGAATCCAGCTGGTTCTTATGGGCCATTGATAGTCGAATCCACTGAAATGTCCGTTTTTGATGGGTATCCACTCTTTTAGCAGACAGATGTACTTTCTGTACCTTTCTCTGGCTACATTCATCTTGTTGTCTGTGGGAGTGTGAGGCAGGATGCTCGGTATCGTGAATCCCGACAGAACGCAGTTGAGCACCCAATCCAGTTCTTTCGTCACCAGGATCGCGTTGTCGGGCACGCTGACGAGGGGATATGTGTAATCGGCTTCGGTGGACAAGTCGAACCACGAACTATGATCCAAAGATAAAATCCGGCTGAAACAACTGTCCGGCAGGATATAGTATTGCTCGCGGAATACGAAGTCATAACGGGTCGGCTGCAACGGACAGATCGATGTCCCGGCGGCATTCAGTTCCCCGATATTGGTGATAAGGTGATGGAGGGTGTCGATGAGCGGCTCCTTAACTTTGCCCTGTGGTGCGACGGCCTGCCACGATTTGAAAAATACCTGCAACCGGAGATCAGATTGATTGTTCGATAAATCGTCGAGCGCCCGGATAAATGCCCGTGTTTGTGATGCTATGAATTGGAGGTATAGATAGTTCGGGGATTCGGGTCTGTCGATGGATTGGGACCGGACTGGTAGTACGGTGAGTAGCAGAGCCAGAACGGACAGCAGTTTCATGGGTGACGGGTTTTCTACAAAGATAGCATCTTTCGACTCAAAATGTTATCTTTGCTCTATGAAACGATCTGTTTTTATCCTTCTATTCACTGTTTTTGCGGCCTTTGTCGCTTCAGCGCAGGACGTGCTGGTGGGCATGACCGATACGGCGGCCTATTACCCGTTGCTGCGGGGGCGGCGTGTGGCTGTGCTGGCTAACCAGACCTCCGTGGCGGAGCTGCCCGGGGTGCGTGGGGCCGATGCCGCCGGGCGGGTGCATCTGGTGGACCTGCTGCACGAGCGGGGATTCGACGTGGCGGCGATTTTTTCGCCCGAGCACGGATTCCGCGGTACGGCCGATGCCGGGGAGCATGTCAAAAGTTCGGTCGATGCGCGGACAGGCATTCCGATCCGCTCGCTTTACGACGGCAATGCGAAACGGCCTTCGGACGAGGCGATGCGCTCGTTCGACGTGCTGGTGGTCGACATGCAGGACGTGGGGCTGCGCTTCTATACCTATTATATTTCGATGCTCCGGATGATGGACGCCTGCGCCGATTTCGGGAAGCAGGTCGTTGTCCTCGACCGTCCCAATCCCAACGGGCATATCGTCGACGGGCCAGTGCTCGACATGACTTACAAATCGGGTGTCGGGGCGATTCCGGTTCCGGTGCTGCATGGCCTGACGATGGGCGAGATCGCCCGTATGGCTATTGGCGAAGGGTGGGCGAAGCGGTGCGACCTGACGGTCGTGAAATGCCGCAACTATACCCATGCTACCGAATACGTACTGCCTGTCGCTCCGTCGCCTAACCTGCCGTCGCAGCGGTCGGTCTATCTCTATGCCGCGCTGTGCCCCTTCGAAGGTACGGTCGTGAGCCTCGGGCGCGGAACCTCCACGCCGTTCGAAATCTACGGCCACCCGGCCATGACCGGGCGGACATTCTCCTTTACGCCCCGTCCGACGGCGGGCGCCAAGCATCCCCCGCTCGAAGGGCAGTTGTGCCGGGGCGTCGACCTGAGCGGTATGCCGCTGGACGAGGCCCGCGAAGTGGGATTTTCGTTGAAATACGTGATCGACGCCTATGCGGACCTGGGATTGGGCGACAAGTTCTTTACGCCGATGTTCGAAAAACTGGTCGGCGCGGGCTGGGTGCGCGAAATGATTCTTTCGGGGGCCGACGAAACGCAGATTCGCGCCCGCTGGGCCGGGGAGGTCGAACGTTACGGCGCGAGGCGGGCGAAATACCTGCTTTACGAGTAAAAAGAAAAACCGCTCCGATTCGCTCGGGGCGGTTTTTTTAGTTCTGATGTATGGTTCCCGCTTTTTAAACGGGCGTTACCCGGTCCGCCTCAGTAATCGGGCGCAGGACGCGGCAGGGCGAGCCGACGGCGATTACCCCGGCAGGGATGTCGCGCGTAACGACGCTTCCGGCCCCGATGACCGTGCCGTCGCCGATGCTGACGCCCTGCATGATCACCGTGTTGCCGCCGATCCAGACGTTGTTGCCGATCGTTATGGGCAGTGAGCGCATGATGCCCGCATTGCGCTGGTCGGGCAGTAGGGCGTGGTTGACGGTGTAGATGCCGACATTAGGGCCGATGAAGACGTAGTCGCCGATCGTGACCGGGGCTTCGTCGAGGATCGTGAGGTTGTAGTTGCCCGTGAAGTGGTCGCCGACCGAAATCTGTTCGCCGAAATCGCAGTGGAAGGGGCTGTGGATGCAGACCGACTTGCCGACGTGGCCGAACAGTTGCCGGATAATCGTCTCCCGTTCCTCCCGCTGGCTCGGCGGTAGTTGGTTGAGCCGGAAAACCAGTTCTTCGGTGCGCCGAAGTGCATCGCCGATCTGCGGGCAGATGGCGTGGAGCCAGTGCCCGGCCTTCATTTTCTCAAGGTCGTCCATCATTTATCGTTGGTAAGGGTTCGTAAAAACATGTCTTAAATTACAAAAAGCACACCCCGCTGAGCGAGATGTGCTTTTCTTTCGGATATTCCATGTGTTACTCCGAAACGATAGCCTCGCTCGGGCAAACGCCTGCGCAGGTTCCGCAATCGATGCATTTGTCGGCGTCGATCACATAGATATCGCCGGCCGAAATAGCCTCCGTAGGGCATTCGCCGATGCAGCTGCCGCATGCTACGCAGGAGTCGGTAATTTTGTAAGCCATTGTTTTGAAAATTTATTGTTAAAATGTGTGTGGTGCAAATATAAAAACTTATTTGATAATATCAAAACCCGTGTAAGGAATCAGCGCCTCGGGAATGCGGATGCCTTCGGGGGTCTGGTAGTTCTCCAGCAGCGCGGCCACGATGCGCGGCAGGGCCAGCGAAGAGCCGTTCAAAGTGTGTGCCAACTGGATTTTCTTCTCCTCGTCGCGGTAGCGGAGCTTGAGTCGGTTGGCCTGGAACGACTCGAAATTCGATACCGACGAAACTTCGAGCCAGCGTTTCTGGGCCTCGGAGTAAACCTCGAAATCGTAGGTCAGCGCCGACGTGAACGACATGTCGCCGCCGCACAGGCGCAGGATGCGGTAAGGAAGGCCCAAGGCCTTGACGATTCCCTCCACGTGGGCCACCATGCCGTCCAGCGCTTCGTAGGAAGCATCGGGCAGCGATAACTGCACGATCTCCACTTTGTCGAACTGGTGCAGGCGGTTCAGGCCGCGCACGTCCTTGCCGTAGGAACCGGCCTCGCGGCGGAAGCAGGGGGTGTAGGCGGTCATCTTCACCGGGAAGTCCTCCTTTTCGAGGATCACATCGCGGTAGATATTCGTCACGGGAACCTCGGCCGTGGGGATCAGGTAGAAGTTGTCGACCGTAGCGTGGTACATCTGTCCCTCCTTGTCGGGAAGCTGTCCCGTGCCGAAGCCCGAAGCCTCGTTGACCATGATCGGCGGCTCTACTTCGAGGTAGCCGGCCTTGGTGTTGCAGTCGAGGAAAAAGTTGATCAGCGCGCGCTGGAGTCGTGCGCCCTTGCCCTTGTAGACGGGGAATCCGGCGCCGGTGAGCTTCACGCCCAGGTCGAAGTCGATGATGTCGTATTTGCGGGCCAGCTCCCAGTGGGGCAGCGGGTTTTCGGGCAGCGAGGTGTAGTTCTCCTCGATTTTGACGATGAGGTTATCCTCGGCGGTCTTGCCTTCGGGGACGATCTCGGCGGGGAAGTTGGGCAGCGAGACGAGGGCGGCCTGCAACTCCTGCTGGGCATCGGTCAGCTCGGCCTGCAGGCGCGAGGATTTCTCCTTGAGGTCCGAAACGAAGCGTTTGCGCTCCTCGGCCTCGTCGCGGCGGCCCTGGCCCATCAGTGCCCCGATCTCCTTGGCGGCCTTGTTCTGGGCAGCAAGCGTGTTGTCCAGGTCCAGCTGGATGGCTTTGCGACGGTCGTCTAAGTCGATGATCTTTTCGATGACCGGCGCGGCATCCACGCCCTTTTTGGCCAGCTTGCGGGCAGCGGCCTCTTTGTCATCGCGGATTTGCTTTATCGTAAGCATAGTATCGTGAGTTTTTGTGTATTCGCATTACAACCTGCAAAATTAGTAAATTCGCGCCAAACTGTCACGTCGTGGCGCTGTTTTTTGTGAATTTACTGAAAAACCGGGTCCCTGCTTTCGCGGGGACCCGGTTTTATCGGTTGTTGGTTGTCGGAGATCAGCGGGTGTGGAGCACGAGATCCGTGCGTATCTGCTTGCCTTGGGCGGCAGGTGCTGCTGCCGGAAGCGTCTCCCGGACGGGTTTGGCGGTCGCAGCCGGGACGGCGACGCGTTCGCCCGCCAAGTGGGTCTTGAAGCTTTGCCCCTCTGCCTCGATGCTTCCGGTCTGCAATTCCACAGAGCGACCCGCAGCCTGTGCGGAAGTCTGCTGCAAGGGCCTCATCTTGAGGGACGAGTAGGTTTTCGAACCGGCGTACTCGCGCAGGTAGCTCGAACTCGACGCCTGCGGCGTGCTGAAGAGCAGGAACATGTAGCTGTTGACCTCCTGTGGTGAATAGGGGCTCGAAGCCCAGTAGAGCGTGTCGCCGATGTAGCCGACGGCCATTCCGGCGTCGCCCCAGAAGATCGACAGTCCGTTGGAGAAGCCGAGCGTGGCATAGACGCCGTTGTACATTCCGGCGGACTGGGGTTCGACGATGAGCATGTGCAGGTCCTTGTCGTAGTAGCCTTTCAACTGGGGCGCGAAGTCGCGCATGTCGGTCATGCCGCTGATGAGCACGTCGCGGTCATTGATGCGTGAGATGTCCATGCGGAAGGACTTTTCAGACGACTGCGACTCGACGTCGACCGTCGCCGTAACGCCGAACGCGCCGATGAAGTCGTCCAGAGTTTTCGTCCGGTCGAAATCCTTGGCGAAGTAGCCGTGCGTCGACGCACTCTTCGAGACGAAGGCCGTGTCGCCAAACGAGTTGTACATCAGCAGGGCGAGCGTGTACGTGCTACCTTCGTCGAGCGAGCTGAACGCTGTGCCGCGGCCCTCGGGGGAGTTGAGCTGTTCGATCATCTCCTCGGGAACGTCGTAGCCCCGGGATACGGTAAGTTCCTCCAGCGTCATGCCAAGCGCCTCGCACAGGTAATCGGCAATGGCGCTCTTGACGCAGAGATACTTCATCGCTGTGACATTCGAGGTCTGCATTTGCCAGACGAGCGTGTTGTAGGGCGAGTAGTTGAGGTTATTCTCCGGAGCGTAGAATTCGAATTCGAGTGATCGGGGAGCGTATTCGTTGTTCGGGTCGTTCGTGAAACGCTGCATATAGAGCTTGCAGGGATTCTCGATCGAGTCGTAGGCCAGCGCCACGGCGGTGTAGTTGCCCGAGGGAACGTTCCACACCGAGGCGTCCTCCGCATGGAGCGTCACCACGGGGGTCACGGCCGCCAGCTTGTCGTCGATCAATTGCTGGCGCACCTCCTTCTGCCGCTCGGTATCGGCGGTGATGTCGCCTGCGACCACGGCTGCCTTGTAGTATTTCGTGTATTCGTTGGGCGAGAAGTGGAGCTTCGGGGCCTTGAACCCGGTGCTCGTGGTCTCGATGCCCTCGAAGGCAATCCCGACGACAGGCGTGGTGTCGATGTCGGTGTCGAAGACCAGCGTTTCGGTCCCCTGGGCGAAGTATCCCGTCGAAACGTAGTAGATCAGGTAGAACGAGAAGGTACTCTTGCCGTCGTAGGTGCAGGGATAGCTGCTGTATGCCGAGTCGTTGCCGGTGTAGACGGCCATGTCGGCGACGTAGACGTACTCGTTGTAGGTCGAGTTGTAGTAGCCGATCGACTGCGCCGGCACGGTGCAGGTGTTGTCGTCGTGGAGGACGAACTTGAACGTCACGCCGCTTGCCCAGTCTTTCAGTCGGTAGATGTCGGCGCCGATGGCTTTTTCGACCTCAAGGCCCGAGTCGCGTCCCGAGTAGTATCCGTTGTAGTGGTAGGTCGCCAGCTGGGGGATCTTTTCGCCCTCTTCGGTGGTGCGGTAGAGCGTCTCCCATTCCAGTTCGTAGGTGGCCGAAAGAGTTACTTTGTCGGAATATTGCGCCACCTGCGCGGCATTGTCGCCCGGACGCACCTCTCGGCTACTGATGTAGAGCGTGGTCTTGTAGTTCGAACCCATGATGAAGTTCGAGAGGTCGACCTCGACGGGGATCGTCACAGCGTGGCTGCCGTCGGGAATGGTCACCTCGGTCGGGGCCGAGAATAGTTCGTAGTCGTCGTCCTTGGTTGCCAGATAGACCTTGTAGGTGCCCTTGTCGCCCGGACGCGCGATTTCGACGTCGATCGTGCCCGTAGCGGCGTCCTGCGGAAACTCCTTCTGAATGGACGACTGGATGAAGTGGATGGCCTTCGCATCGTCCTTGTTGGGGGTGTATCGGTCGCCCTCCTGCGTCTGGCTGCAGGCCGCGGTGAAGAGCAGCAGTCCCGCACCCAGGTATTTCGATATGTTTTTCATAATATGCTTGATTTTCAACGCTTCAAACGCTCGTTAGGGATTCTGGTCCTCCTCGTTGATGTTCGGGTTAGCGTCCAGTTCGGCTTTGGGAATGGTCAGCACCCAGTCGTAGGTGTCGGGTTTGGTGAGGTCGACGTTCCGGCGGTTCATCATCGAAAGGCACTCCTCGGAGAAACCGTCGTCGGCCCGGCGGTCGATGCCCTGGCCCAGGCGACGCACGTCGAACAGACGGCCGTACTCGCCCCACAGTTCGATGCGGCGTTGGGTGAGGATGTTTTCGAGGAACGATCCGGTCCAGGTCGTGGTCGTTGCGCCGAGCAGCGTGCCGCTGCGGTTATTGGCGCTATAACTCGGGTCGCGTTCGGCCATGACGGTGTTCATCAGTTCGCGGGCACTCTTGAGATCGTCTTGCCGGAGGGCGGCTTCGGCGGCCGTGAAGTACATCTCTTCGATGCGCATGTAGAGGTAGTCGCCCAAGAAGGAGGCTACGTTGCCGAACGAGAATTTCCTGCCGATATAGGGTGACTCCTTGTCCGCGGGGTCCCACCAGTCGCGGCGGACGTCGGTCGCGCTGATGCGGTTGTAGAGCTGCTTGCTGATCAGCTTCGGGGCCGATTTGGCGTAGGCACCCTCCTTGTTGTCCATGTGGGTGAAGAACCCGGCGTAACCGCCCGCCTGGTCGGCGACCTGGATGCCTGCGCCCCACATGACATTCGACTTGTCGAGCGAGTTCATGCCGCCCATCAGGTCGCTCTTCGTGCCGACGGCATAGCCGCCTTCGTCGATCACGCGCTTGGCGGCTTTGAACGCTCCGTCCCAGTCGCCTTCGGCCAGGCAGGCGCGTGACTTGATACCCAGTGCCACGTAGAGGTTGATGTGCGATTTGTTGTTCTCTGCCAGCGTGGTCTCCTTAGCCTTTTCGAGTAGTTCGATGGCGCGGTCGATGTCTTGGTCGATCCGCGAGTAGACCGTGCGCAGCGATTCGCGGGGCTGTCCGCCCGTGTCGATCGACGTGCCGGTGGTGTAAACCGGTACGCAGGCCTCGTTCCAGCGCGAAGCGCCCGTCTGGGGGTTGTAGGGAGCGCGCGCGAACCACGTTGCCAGGTTCAGGTAGCAGAGCGCCCGGATGGCGTAGGCCTGTCCTGCGACATAGGCTACGTCGGCCTCCGTCCCGGCCATTTCCGGTTCGGCGTCGATGACGTAGTTCACGTTGGCGATCCACTTGTAGTTGGCGTACCAGACGTCGTACGACCGGAAGGCCGACGAGGTGTAGTTGCTCTTGACGTTGTAACAATGGTCGCCCCAGAACCAGCCGTTGCCCTGCGACTGCATGATCAGGTCGTCGGCCATGCAGTCGAGCGCCAGGTTGTAGGCCGCGATGCCGAAACACTGGTGGGTGTTGGCCGTCGTGGACCATCCGGCCTGCCACATCGAGCGGTAGACGCCGTTGATCGAGGAGATGGCCGTGGAGGCCGATTTGAGCAGCTCCTTGCCCGACCCCGAATCGGTCGGGGAGAAATCGAGCATCGAACTGCTGCACGAGGAGGCTGATAAGCCGACCAGCGCGATGATGAGATATATTGCTTTTTTCATGTTTTTTTCTCCCTTGGTTAAAAGTTCAGGTCGACGCCGAATGCGATCACGCGCGAGGGGGTGTAGCTGTAAGCCACCGATCCCGTGAAGTTATACTGCGGATCCATGCCGTCCATGTGGTTGAACATGGCGATGTTGTCCAGCGTGGCGTAGATGCGCAGCGATTCGATGTCGATTTTCGACAACCAGCGCTTGGGCAGCGTGTAGCCGATGGTGATGTTCTTGATGGCGAAATACGAGGCGTCGATCAGCGAGTTGCTGGCCGTGGCGTACGAGCCGCCCACTTCGAGCATCGGCACGTCGGTTTTGTCGCCCGGTTTCTGCCAGCGGCGTTTGGCGTTTTTGTGCCAGTTGTTGCCGGCATACTGCACGTACATCGAGCCGTTGTAGAGCCCGTCGTAGACCCATCCGCCGATCGAGTAGGTCGTCAGGAACGAAAAGTCGATGTTTTTGCAGATGGTGAACGTCGAACCGATGCTGCCGAAGAGTTTTGGTTCGCGGCTGCCGTGGTAATACTTGCTCAGGGTGGCCATCGCCACGTCGTCGGTGATGTACTCGTCGCAGGGGGTGTTCACCAGCGAACCTTCGTCGTTGACCGTCTGGGTCCAGTGGGCATGGTAGAGCTGCTTGCCCGTGGCGGGGTCTACGCCGGCCGTTTTCGGCAGATAGAAGGTGTAGATCGGCTTACCCACTTCGATGACGCGGATACCCGACGTGATGACGTCCTGGCCGCCCGTGAGCGAGAGCACCTTGTTGCGGTTGAACGACCCCATTAGCGTCGCGTCCCAGCGGAAGTTGCGCTTGTCGAGGATCGTTCCGCGCAGCGAGACTTCGAGTCCCTGGTTGCGCAGCGAACCCACATTGTCGTTGAAGCCCGTGAATCCGGTCGAGATCGGCAGTGGGTTTTCGAGCAGCATGTCGCGCGTCTTGCGGTTGTAATACTCGACTGAAACGCCCAGCCGTCCGCCCAGCATCGTGGCTTCGATGCCGGCATTGAGGTTGCCGTTCTTCTCCCAGGTCACCTTCCTGTTTTCAAGTTTGTCGACGAAGGCGCCCGCATCGGTGGCATTGGGCCACGTGTAGTCGTAGAGACCCTGCCAGGCGTAGTAGGTTCCCAGGTTGTCGTTGCCCTGCACGCCGTAGGAGACCTTCAGCGTGAGGTTGTCGAGCCACTGGCGGGTGTTCTCCATGAACTGTTCCTCGGAGATGCGCCACGAGGCGCCCACCGACCAGAAATGTCCCCAACGGTCGCTGGGGTGGAAGCGCGACGATCCGTCCGTACGCCAGCTGGCGTCGATGTAGTAACGGCTCTTGTAACCGTAGTTGATGCGCGCGAGGTAGGACTCCACGCCGTAGTTGTGCGAATAGCTGTTGTTGTCGGTGGTCGTCACGGCGGGCCCCAGCTCGTCGATTCCGCCGACGATGCCGGTCTTTTCGCCGTTGGCGTAGTTGTACTTGTAGCGGTAATACTCATGGCCGGCCAGCAGGTTGACGGAGTGGTCGCCGAACGTGCGGTCGTAGGTCAGCAGTTGGTTGAACGTGTAGCTCAGCGTACGGGTGTTGGTCTTGCTGAGGCGTCCGCCCTGCTGGGCCGCGTTGCCGTGCTCCTTGTCGTTGACCAGCGTGCGCTGGTAGTCGGTGTAGTCCGTACCGAAGTTGATCGAGAGTTTCAGCCCGTAGAGTTTGGCCTCTTCCCGGATGGTTCCGAAGGTGATGTAACTGCGCGCCGAAAGCGAGTTGCGGGTGTAGTAGGCCTTGTTGTTGTAAAGTTCGGCCTTCGAGTTGAAGCCTTGCGC
This sequence comes from Bacteroidota bacterium, assembly GCA_023443765.1. GTDB lineage: Bacteria > Bacteroidota > Bacteroidia > Bacteroidales > Rikenellaceae > Alistipes. The sequence goes on from JAEZTA010000069.1 coordinate 13,380, forward strand.
CGAGGGGCGGTTGGCATAGCCGTTGTCGTCCTCCGAACCGTATTCGTACTGCCGGTTACCGTTGGCGTCGAGGATGTTGCTGCCGTTCATATCCTTCAGGTAGACGGGATAGACCGGGGCCATGAACTGCGCCGTGTACCAGACGTTCGACGTGGCGGTGTCCTCGAAATTCTGGTAGCTTGATTCGCTGTGGGCGAAGTTGGCGTTCATGCCGATCTTGAGCCAGCTCTTGGCCTGCGAATCGGCGCCCACGCGGCCCGTGTAGCGCGAGAAGTCGGTGTTCTGGAGAATCCCGTCTTCCATGTAGTAGCCCAGTGACGCGACGTAGTTGGCGCGCTCCGAACCGCCGTTGACCGAGACGATGTGTTCGGTACGCACGGCCGAATTGTCGCTGATCTCGTCCAGCCAGTTCTCGTTCCACGCTGCTTTGGCGTCTGGGCGGACCTTACCCGTCGACTGGTCGATCAGCGTTTCCCACGTGTAGTTCTTGTAGGGATTGTAATATTCGGGGTTCTTCAGACCGCCGATCTGCTGGCCGAGGTTGGTGGCGGCATAGCGGCTTGCGCCCTCGAAATCCATGCCCGTTCCGTACTGGGCGCTGTTGCGCAGCGCTTCGTAGCTCATCTCGACGTAGTCCTTCATGTCGACCAGGTCATAGCGTGGAATGGCGCGCGAGGCGATGCCGACGTTGCCCTTGTACGAAATGCGGATTTTGTCCTTCTTGCCCTTCTTGGTCGTGATGACGATGACGCCATTGGCTCCGCGGGCGCCGTAGAGGGCACCTGCCGACGCGTCCTTGAGGACGGTCATCGTCTCGATGTCGGCCGGGTTGATCGAGCTGAGCGACCCGTCGAAGGGGATGCCGTCGACCACGTATAACGGTGTCGCCGAGGCGTTCACCGAACCGATTCCGCGGATGATGACCGAGGCGGCTTCGCCCGGCTGGCCGCCGCCGGATGCGACCTGCACGCCGGCTACGGTTCCTTCGAACGATTTGGTGACGTTGCCCACGACGCGTTTCTGGAGTTCGCCGCCCTTGACGACGGCGGCTGAACCGGTGAACGACTCTTTTTTGGCCGTGCCGTAGGCTACGACCATCACGCCTTCGATTTCGGCGGTGTCCTCCCGAAGCGTGACGTCGATGCGGGTCTTGCTGCCGACAGGGATCTTCACCGTCTTGTAGCCCAGGTAGGAGACGACGAGCGTGGCGTTAGCCGGGACGTTCGCCAGGGTGTACTCTCCGTCGACGTTCGTCGTAATGCCCTGCGTAG
>JAEZTA010000171.1 GCA_023443765.1 Bacteroidota bacterium
TTTTTCACGACGGCACGGGCGAATTCGTGACCCTTCCGCAGTATGCCGATACGCTGAACCGGATGGTCCGGCATGTCGGGGTGACGCTTGCCGAGGATGGTTCGGCGACGGGACACGTCACCGAGTCCTATGCCGTGGGGCAGTACGAGTCGATGATGAGTTTCCCGAAAAAGGATGCGAAAAAGCAGGCCGACCTCCTGCTCAGCGACCTCAAGATCCCCCTGATCCGTGTCGAAAATATCACCTGCGAAGAGGTCAAAGAAGCCCTGCCGTCGATCACGGTCGCCTACGACATCGCTTCGGAGAAATACGTCAACAGCACGGGCAGCCGTTGCTTCCTGGCCCAGACGCCGTTCCACGACGCTTCGCAGTACCGCGACAAGGAACGGCTGTACGACATTTACCGCGCCGTGGGGTACGAGGACATTACGACCGTGGAAATCCGCCTTCCGGCGAATATGTACGTCGAGACGCAGCCCCGTCCGTGCAGCATCACGACGCCTTTCGGGACCTATTCGCTGCGCATGGAGGTGCAGGACGGTGTGATCACCCTCGAACAGCGTACCTGCATGCACGCGGGGACCTACTCCCGCGACCTGTTCGAAGAGTACCGCGAGTTCATCTCCGGGCGTGCCAAAGCCTTCAACGCCAATATCGTGCTGAAAAAACAGTAGGGTAGCAGGCATTTGCAAAACGGGGTCCCATCGGGACCCCGTTTCTGTTTCGGGTGGATTCCGTTTATTTCCGCGGCAGGACGACCACGATGCGCGTCCCTTCGGTGTATTCCGGGTCGATGCGGATTTCGCCGCCCAGGTGGCGGACGATCAGGCGGCAGAGGTAAAGCCCCAGTCCGTTGCCCTGGCTGAAGGGGTCGAGTTTGGTGAAACGCTCGAACACCTCGTCGTATTTTTCGGGCGGGATTCCGCATCCGGTGTCCGCTACGGCGATGAATACCCGTTCGTCGCTTTCCCGGCCGCATTCGAGGCGGATCCGGCCCTGCCGGGTGAATTTGTGGGCATTTCCGAGCAGTGCCGCGAGCAGGACACTGAGGTATTTCTCGCTGGAGACCATGGCGATCGGTTCGGCAGGAATACTGTCGGTGTAGACGAGGCCGACCTTCGGGTTGCGGATTTTCAGGATGCGCAGTTGCGAACGGCACAGGGTGCAGAGGTCGAGGTAACTGCGCGGCAGCGGCTCGTTCAGGTTTTCGAGGTATGCCACTTCGAGCATGTCGTCGAACAGGTAGCGCAGTTGCCGGCGGCTTTCGAGGATGATCTCGCAGTATTGGTCGTGCGCTTCGGGTGTCGCCTCTTCGTCGCAGAGCAACTCTGAGAATCCGGCGATGCTGTTGAGCGGCGTGCGGACCTCGTGGCAGATCGAGTTGATGAAGGCGGTCTTCTTTTCCTCGCTCTGGCGTCCCTGCTCCATTTGTCGCAGCAACTCCTTTTGGAGCCGTTTCGTGCGGCGGTTGCTCACGTAGACGAATACTACGGCTACGGCCGCTGCCAGGAGCAGTTGGAACAGCGATACGAGGGCGATTTTGTGGTGGCGGGCGGTGAGCAACGCTTTGTCCAGCGCCAGCCGGTCCAGTTCGTACGAAGCCTGCATCTCGCGCAGCGCCTCGGTCTGTTCGAGGTGCATGGCCGAATTGCGGACCTTCACGGCCCGGTCGTAAGCCGCACAGGCCTCTTCGTCGCGGTTGAGGAGGTGGAGCATCCGGGCCCGTTTCTGGTAACATATCGTGGGCCGTACGCCGGGAATCGGCTTGTGCTCGGCGAGGTAGATCAGCGAGTCGGTGTAGGCCAGTGCGCGGATGTATTCGCCGCGGTTGACGGCTTTGCGGTAGGCGGCCTGGAAATAGCGGGTACGGGCCATGGTCAGCCGGCTTTCGCGGATCGACTCGATGAATCCGCTGGGCAGGAAGAGGTGCATGCCGGGTTTGCCGCCGAACCCGTTGTCGTTGTCTTCGGGAAGCCACGGCTGTGCCGAAGCCTCGCGGGGACAGGCTGTCAGGGCCAGTACCGCCAGCGTCGCTGCGACGATTATGGATCGGATGCGGCTCGTCATGGCTTCAGCGGAATTGTGAAGATGAAGCGTGCGCCTGCGGTGTAGGCCGCATCGAGGCATATCGAGCCGTGAAGGTGCTCGGCGATCGTGCGGCAGAGCGAGAGGCTCAGGCCGCGCGACGCCACCGGACCGTCGGCCAGCGGACGGAAAATCTCCGCCTGCCGTTCGGGAGCGATTCCGCAGCCGGTATCGCTCACCGAGACGCGGAGCATGTTGGCCGCCTTGTCGATTTCGTAGCGGAGCGAGATACTGCCCGCGGAGGTGAACTTTGCGGCGTTGTCGAGCAGTGCGCGGACTACGAATGCAAAATACTGGGCGTGCGTACGTACGATGCACCGCGTTCCCGGCGTCTCGATCCGGTACTCGACTTCGTCGCCGTGTTGCAGGCGCGAGGCCGTCAGCAGTTCTGCGCGGCACAGTTCGTCGATGTCCGTCTCTTCGAGTTGCAGTTGGTCGGTCAGGCTGTCGAGGTTGGCGGCTTCGAGCATGTTGTCGAGCGTCGAAAGCAGCAGGTCGGTGTTTTCGCGGATGCAACCGAGCATTTCCAGCCGCTTTTCCATCCCGGTGTCGGCGAGCATCAGTTTCTGCGCCGTCTGGTCGAGGGCGTCCAGCGGCTGTCCGATGCCGCGGCAGATCGTGCTGATGAAGATCGACTTCATGTGCTCGCTCTCCTTCGCCTTGCGGTTGTGCCGCGCGATGTCGGCCTGCAGGCGGCGGTTGCGGCGCAGTGCGATGGTGTAATAGATGCCCGTGCCGAACAGCAGGATGCCGATGGCTATGAACGAGAAGAGCGCTGCTGCGCGGTTGCGGATCAGGGCATGGGTCTCTGCGAGTTTGAGCCGGTCCATGTCGTGGCTGCGGCGGATGGTTTCGCTCCGCTCGCGGCGTTCGGCGCTGAAGATCGAATCCTGCACTGCGGCCGTACGTTCGTAGGCGGCATATGATTCGTTGTAACGCCCGGCGCGGGACAGCATCACGCTGCGGTCGCGGTTGACCTGGTAGATTTTCGAGGGATTCATGCGGAAATAGCCCTTGCCCTGGTGGATCATCGAGATCAGCGAGTCGCAGTAGAGGATGCTTTGGTCGTAGTGGCCCCGGATTCCGGTCCAGAGGTAGCCCAGTTCGTAAACATAGGTTTTATTGCGCACGAGGTTGTCGCCCTCGGCATTGAGCATGCGGTCGCGGAATTCGGCGAAATTCTTTTCGAGCAGGTCGTCGCGCCCGACGTTGATCGAGCAGCGGATAAGCTGCCGGTAGGGGTTGACGTAGCTGTTGTCACGGTAGAGGTAGGGGCGGCGCTGCAACCGGTCCTCCATAGCGTAATAGCTGTCGATCAGGGCGATGAATTCCGAAGTCAGCTTCACCTGCTTGTCGTAATCGCGGGCCTGGTTGTAGGCGCCGCTGAGCAGGTAGTAAACCAGGTTTGCGAAATTCTTGCGCACGATCAGCTGGGGCATTTGCCGCGTCAGGTCGAAAGCCTTCTCCCAGATTTTCGTCTGGGGGATATAGGCCGATCCGATCCCTTTTTCGTAATAACCGATCGTGATTCCCGCATAGCCTTTGAGCATCAGTCTTTTGACGCGGTGGTAGATGTTGTCCGGATGGGCTGAATCGTCGTTGCACCAGGCGACGATTTCGTGGGCCAGTTCGACGGCCTTTTCCTTGTCGTATTCGCTGTTGAGCCGGTAATAGGCGATGGCCATTTCGGCATAGGCTTCCATGCCCTCCTCAGGGGTTCCGGGCGTTTGCCGGCGCAATTCGAGGACGCAATAGTCGAGCGAATCCTTTTTTTCGGGGTAGGGGGCATACTGCGCCAGGATGGGCACCGTCGCCATGGTCATGGCGTAGGTGTCGTGGATGGCGGCTGCCTCGCGGAAAAGCTGGATCGAATAGGCGAGGTTGAGGTTTGAATCTTCGTTGAGATCTTTCAGGTTGAGCAGTAACTCCACCCGTTTTCCGGGATCGGCCGTGTGTGCCAGTACCTGCTGGAGACTGTCCGACAACTGCTGGTAGGTGGATGCGTTCAGGCTTGTGCCCGACAGCATGCAGATAACAAGGAGTATTTTCCGGAGATGAGACATTTACTAAAATGGCCGTAGGGGCCGATACGCAACTTTTAGAGAGGTGAAAAAAAGGACCGGACAAACTTTCCGGTCCGTAGTATGTCTTCAATGCCCCGTGAACCTATTTCGGCAGGTACTTGTCGAGATACATTTTCAGCTCGCGCGGCATGACCGGTTTGGTAATAAAGCCGTTGCATCCCGCCTCCTCGGCAATACGCCGGTCGGTGTCGAAAGCATAGGCCGTCTGCATGATGACAGGCAGCGTGGTCGTGTGGGTCCGAATCTCCTTCAGGGCCTCGATACCATCCATGACTGGCATTTTAATATCCATCAGCACGGCGTCCGGATTCCGCGAAAGAGCATACTCCACAGCCTCCTTGCCGTTCTTCGCCCAGATCAGGTCGTACTCTTTCTTGAGAATAATTTCCAGCAATTTATAATTGCTTTCCACATCTTCTGCAATCAGGATCAGCGGCTTGCGCTCGGTTGTATTGTTGTCGGTCATTGTATACTACGTTGCAATTACCGCAAATATAGCAAATTTTTCCCAAAACCTTCGTTTGTCAGCGGTAAAATGTACCTTCGAAATGCGTTGTATTTCCGCATCCGTCGGTAACTGAGAGCTGCACGGCGTGGGTGCGCCGGGGCGCCGGGGCGTCGAAAAAGTGTACCAGCGTCCCCTTCATCGGGAAGCGGTCGCAGGGAACCCATTCGCCGTCAATCCGTAACGCCCACGAGGCGATGCCCGAGAAGTTGTCCGAGGCCCGGAAACGCAGCCCGTCGGATTTGGTGAGGTCGGCGCCTTCCGTGAAAAGCGGCCTCACCGTGGGGCGGAGCGTGTCGGCCACGACTACCAGGTCCCCGGCCGAGCGTACCGAAGCGGTCACGGCGTTGTCGGCATATCTGCCCCCGGCGGATACCAGCGTTCCTTTGCGGGTGCGGACGGCCAACTGGGCCTGCAACTGGAACTGCCGCGGGATGCGGGTGCGAATCCGCACTTCCACCGACCGGAACAGCGGCGTCGAATGGTCGAAGAGGTGGTAGGCGGGCGAGAGTACGACGACGCCCGATGCCGCCTGCGGGGCCTCCCCGAGTCCGGGACGCACGAAGATCGGTTCGTAGATCGTTCCGGCGGGAATGCTCACCTTCGCTTCGCCGGCGATATGCAGGGTCGAAGCCCGGTCCGGGGACAGCACCACGGCTGCCGTGTCGGCTTCGGCGCGGAACTCCCCGGCGCGTCCGCGGACCGAAAATTCCAGCAGCGAACAGTTGCCGCAGTCGTCCTCGGCCTCGATGCGGATGCTGCGCACCTGCCCTTCGGCCGTGCGCACCAACCCGCGTTCCTCCATCACCGGATAGAAACTGTCGGGCGCTCTGTCCAGCTGTGCCAGGCGAATCGCCTCGTTGCGCGAATCGAGTTGTATCGGATAGTAACTGATGGCGTCGCTGTAACGCGACATGTCGTAGGTGAAACCGTCCATGCGGAATTCGAAACGGGGAATGCCGTCCACGAGGGTCGTGACGCGCCACACCCCGAAGGTGTTCCAGACATCGTTGCGGCGGTCGGTGACTTCGGCCACGAAGTAGCCCCTGCGGCCCACGCCGACGGGCCCGTCGTGCGTCAGGCGGTAGCGTCCTTCGGCCGTACGCACCACGGCATAGCTCTCCGGGGCGCTGTGGACCGGTACGCCCTGCACCGTGTCGACCTCGATGTAATGCAACCGCATGATGCGGGGCGGCAGGTTGTCTTTGGGGCGGATGATCCCCTCGCGGACGAGGTTGTAGAGCCGCTGGGTCTCCGTGTCGCGGATTTCGTAGTGGAGGTGCGGGCCGCCCGACGAACCGCTGTCGCCCGAATAGGCCACTACCTCGCCCTGCTTCACGGGCCACTTCCCGGCCTCGAACCAGAGGTTTACGCTGTTCGAACGGCGTGCGTAACGCTCCTTGCGTACGTACTCCTCGATGTCGTTGCGGAAGCGTTGCAGGTGGCCGTAAACGACTGTCGTGCCGTTCGGCTGCGTGATGTAGACCGCACGCCCGAACCCGGCCGCCTGCAATACCACGCGCGACACATAGCCGCCGGCCACGGCCACGACCGGCTTGCCCTCCTCGCCGTCTGTCTTGATGTCCACCCCGGCATGGAAATGCCCGGGGCGTATCTCGCCGAAATTGGCCGAGTAGAGCCGTTGTTTCAAATCCCGCAGGGGGTAAATATACTCCTTCGGGTCGAGTTGCTG
>JAEZTA010000015.1 GCA_023443765.1 Bacteroidota bacterium
GTTGTAGATGTATACGAGTTTGTTGCGGACATCGTAGACCAGCGAGTCGGTATTCTTGCCCGAAATCGGGTCGTCGAGGAATGCTCCTGCGGGCCGCGGTTTTTTCACCGAGTCGCGGTGGAGCGTGTCCGTTGAGAGCGAGTCGGCTTTCTGCGCCACGAGCGAATCGACCTGCGACGAGAAGAGCGAATCCTTCTCCTCCTGCGAGAGGGCGTTGAAGGCGGCGTTGTCGCGCCTCTGCCGGCGGGCTTCGCGCCGCGAAGGAGTGACGAAGGGCACGCGTGCGCTCGTATCGGGACGGATCGTGTCGGCCCGGGAGGGACTTTGGACGTTGTTTTCGACAGCGGTAAAATAGGCTGCGCGGGACGTTCCGCCGCCCAGAACGATCTGGGCAAACAGCAGAATCACTGTCGCCGACAAGAGATATTTTACCCTAATTTTATCCAAAATCCGAAAAATTTTCAGTACCTTTGCCGACATGTCGGCAAAAACGCCCGGATCGGGGTTCTGAACCCTTCCCGCCGCGTTTTCGGCCCGACAAAGATAGGTAAAAATTTATAGAAAGCTCACACTTGGTACTATTAAATATGCGCACACGACTTTTGCTGCTATTCGTCTTTGCTGCCGTAACTGTTTTTAGGAACGTTGCGGTTGCCGGGAATATTGCGCACGGTGTCGAAGTCGTGGTAATCGACGCCGGGCACGGAGGAAAATTTCCCGGTGCACACTACGGCGGGATCAGCGAGAAAGACCTCACGCTGAAGGTGGCGCTCAAGCTCGGGAAACTCGTCGAGGAGGGGATGCCCGGCGTGAAGGTGGTCTACACCCGCACGACGGACAAGGCGCTGGGAAGCGACCTGGCGACCGACCTGCAGGCCCGGGCCGACATTGCCAACAAGGCCGGGGGCGACCTTTTCATCTCGATCCATGTCAATGCTGCGCCCAAAGCGACGGGCGTGCGGGGCGTTGAGACGCTGATCATGGGCGAAAGTTCGAAGGAGCAGCGTTACAACGAAAACGCCCTGTTCGAGAACAACCGCGAAGACCTGATCGACATGTCCGACGAGCGGACGGCGGCCATCGTACGGGCTTATATCCAGAATCTTCAGTTCACTTACGGCGAATACAGCATGGCTTTTGCCCGGTGCATCCAGAACAGCTACCTCAAGGCCGGGCGCCACTCGCGCGGCGTGAAGCCGCAGTTGCTGCGGGTGCTCTATGCGACCGACATGCCGGGCGTGCTGACCGAAATCGGGTTTATGACCAACCAGCAGGAGCTGGCTTATATGAAATCGGAGAAGGGGCAGAGCGAGATCGCCCGGTCGCTGTACCAGGCTATTCGCAATTATTCGGCCTATGTGCTGGGAACCCGGATGGCCGAGGAGGAGCAGACGGTGACGACTGCGCCCGTGGTGGCCGAACAGACTCCCGCTGCGACCCCGGCGCCGGAGAAGAAGTCTGCGGTGGAGGAGAAAGCCGCTTCCCGGAAAACTGCGACTGAGAAGTCCGCTGAAAAGCCTGCTGAGAAACCGGCCGCGAAACCTGTGGAGAAACCCGCTGCGACGAAGCCCGTGCAGGAGAAGCCCGCAACGACAGCGCCTGTTCCGGCCAAAATACCGGAAAAGACGGCCCAAAAAACCGCGACGCAGAAACCTGCCGAATTGCCGCTGCGCTATACGATTCAGGTGATGGCTTCGGCATCGCCTGTGCCTGTTACCTCGTCGCAGTTCCGCTCCTACAGCGGGAAGGTGACGCAGTTTACGGCCGAGGGGCGGTTCCCCTATAAATACGGCGTGGGCGGGTACGATACACGCGAGGCTGCACAGCGGAAACTGTCCGAGGTGCGCAAGGTATTCCCGGGGGCCTTTGTGGTTCCGTGCCGGGGTACGCAAATTGTAAAATAAAAACAAAGGATATGAAAAGGGAAGTTAAAATCGGAATTTTCGGCGTGACGATGATCATTGCCGCGTGGGCCGGAGTCCGGTTTTTGAAGGGATTCGATATTTTCAGCCGCAATTCGGTTTACTACGCTGCCTACGACCAGGTCAACGGCGTACAGTCGGCGTCGCCCATTATGATGAAGGGCGTCAAAATCGGTACGGTGACGGGTATTTCGTTCGATCCCCAGCGCAGCGACAACGTCGTGCTGCAATTCACCATCAAGCGCCAGTACCACATTCCGACCGATTCCGAGGCCAAGATATTCAGCAACGGCCTGATGGGCGCCAAGGCCATCGAGATCAGCTACGGCACGGCGAACACCTACCTCCAGTCGGGCGATACGCTGCGTTCGCTGCGCGAGCGCGACCTGATGGATGTGGCCGGATCGGAACTGGACTTCTTCAAGCAGAAAATTTCGCAGGTGACGGGCGACCTGTCGCGCACGCTGACCAACCTCAATAACCTGATGGAGGCTAATACGCAGAATATCACCGGAACGCTGGGCAACCTGAACACAATCACGGGCGATATGGCCGGAATCCTCAGTGCCGAGAAGCAAAACCTGAGGGCCGCCGTCCGGAACCTCACGGAGTTCTCTGCGATGCTGGGCGACAACGCTCCGCGTGTGGACAGCATCGTCAGCAGCCTGAACCGGATGACGACGGAACTGGCCGATGCCGGATTCGCCCGTAAGCTCACCGATGCGGTGAGCGAGGTGAACAACCTGCTGGCGAAGATCGAAACGGGCGAGGGAACCGTCGGCAAGCTGATGAACGACCCTGCGTTTTACGATTCGCTGACTGAGGCCAGCGACAACCTCGCCTCGCTGCTGGCCAACCTGCAGCAGTACCCCGGCCGCTATGTGCATTTCTCGCTCTTCGGGCGCAGCCCCGAGAAGATGCAGGAGAAGGCCGAGCGGAAAGCCGCCAAAGCTACCGCCAAGGCCGAGCAGGACTCGCTGAAAAGGTTGAAATAGAGGCCTAAGCCCTATTTCGGCGTGTTATTCGTGGTTGCATTCCGGTCGTAATTCCGGTTGCGTTGCGACAAGTCCCCTCCGAGGAGGGGATTTAGGGGTGGGTCAGACTTGTATGCACGGCCAGAGGCCGTGGGTGTAACCCGCCCGGAGCGAAATGGCGGCCGATATTTAAACATGACTTTGATTCCATGATTTACCCTGCTACATTCGAGCAAAAGATAGGTTTCGACCGGCTCCGCGAGCAGGTCGCAGGGCGTTGTACCATGCGTGCCGCCCGGGAACGCCTTGCTGCCGAGGGCTTTTCGACCTCAGCACGCGAGATCGAGCGCCGGCTGGCCCTGGCCGACGAAATGCGCCTGCTCCTGGATATGGAGCACGATTTTCCCGGGGGCGAATACCCCGATGTCGATTATATTGTCGCCAAACTGCGCGTCGAAGGCTCGTTCCTCGACGTGGAGGAGGTCGTGACCCTGCGCCGGGCGCTGGCTGCGATCGGCGGCATCGTTTCATTCATTCTCAACCGCGAAGAGCGTTATCCGGCCCTCTATGCCCGCACACGAGGCGTTGCGGCATTCCCCGAGATCGTGCAGCGCATCGACGGCATCCTCGACCGTTTCGGTAACGTGAAGGACAACGCGTCGCCCGCCCTGCAGGAGATTCGCCGTTCGATCCGCGAACGCGAAGGGCAGGCCGCCAAGCGGTTGCAGGCCGTGCTGGCTTCGGCCAAGGGGGCGGGCATCGTCGATGCCGACGCCCAGATTTCGATCCGCGAAGGCAAAGCCGTGATCCCCGTGTCGGCGGCCAACAAACGCAAACTGAGCGGTTTTATCCACGACGAGTCGGCGACGGGAAGGACCTTCTACATCGAGCCGGTCGAGGTGGTGGAGATCAACAACGAACTGCGCGAACTGGAATATGCCGAACGGCGCGAGATCGTGCGCATCCTCACGGAGTTCACCGAGGCGATCCGTCCCGATGCGGGGTTGATCGCCGATTCGGGCGACTACCTCGCCGAGGTCGACATGCTGCGCGCCAAGGGCCGCTGGGCCTCGGAGAATGGATGCGTGAAACCGATCCTCTCGACCGACGACCGGCTGGTGCTGAAAAATGCCCGCCATCCGCTGTTGCAACAAACCTTGCGTGCCGCGGGGCGCGAGATCGTGCCGCTGGATTTGCAACTCGACCGCCGCAAGCATATCCTCGTCATTTCGGGCCCCAATGCCGGCGGTAAGTCGGTCTGCCTGAAGACCACGGGCATCGTGCAGTATATGTTCCAGTGCGGGTTCCCGGTTCCGGCCTCGGAGGTTTCGGAACTGCCCGTTTTCACGAGCATTTTCATCGACATCGGCGACGAACAGTCGATCGACAACGACCTGTCGACCTATTCGTCGCACCTCCTGAATATGAAGCACATGCTCGCCGGGGCTTCGGACCGGATGCTGGTGCTGATCGACGAATTCGGGTCCGGCACCGAACCGATCATCGGCGGGGCCATTGCCGAGGCGATTCTCGAACGACTGCTCGACCGGGGCTGTTACGGCGTGATCACGACCCACTATGCCAATATAAAGTATTACGCTTCGTCGGTCGAGGGCATTGCCAACGGTGCGATGATGTTCGACGTGCAGAATATTCGGCCGCTGTTCCGCCTCGAAATGGGCAAGCCGGGCAGTTCTTTCGCCGTGGAAATCGCCCGCAAGATCGGGCTTCCGGAGGATATTATCCGTGCGGCGAGCGAGAAGGCCGGGTCGGACCATATCAATATCGAGAAACAACTGCGCGAGATCGCCCGTGACAAGCACTACTGGGAGCAGAAGCGCGACCGCATCCGCCTGACGGACCGCAAGGTCGAGGAACTTGAGCAGAACTATGCCCGGCAACTGGCGAAGATTCGCGCCGAGCGGCAGGAGATCCTGAAAAAAGCCAAGCAGGAGGCGCAGCAGTTGATTGCCGACGCCAACCGGCAGATCGAGAATACTATCAAGACCATCCGCGAGGCGCAGGCCGAGAAGGAGCTGACGCGGTTGGCGCGACGTGAGCTGGACGACTTCCGCGAGGTGGTCGAGAAGGCCGATTCGGCAGAGAAAGAGGCCTCCGTGGCGCGCGAAATCGAGCGTATCGAACGCCGCCGCCAACGGCGCGCCGAGCGCAAGGCGCAGCCCGATGCGAAGGTTTCGGAGGCCGCTCCGGAACCTGAAAAGCCACGGGAAGTGGTCGCCGGGGCGAAAGTCCGCATGGCCGGGCAGGATATGGTCGGCGTGGTGCAGTCGGTGAAGGGTAAGCGGGCGCAGGTGGCGTTCGGGCAGATACTGACGACGGTGGACAAAGGCCTGCTGACGGTGGTTTCGAACAACGAATACCGCGAGGCGACGCGGCCCGTTACGGCCCGTACGGTCGTGTCGGTGGACATTTCGTCGCGCAAACTCAACTTCAAGGACCACATCGACGTGCGCGGCATGCGCGCCTCGGAGGCTTTGGAGGAGGTGCGGAATTTTATCGACGATGCGCTGATGGTGGGCGTCGGGACGGTGTCGATCCTCCACGGCAAGGGAACGGGCGCCCTGAAAGAGGAGATACGCCGCTACCTGCGGACGATTCCCGAGATCGCGTCGGCGGCCGATGAACATGCGGACCGCGGCGGGGCGGGGATAACGATAGTTAATTTTTCGTGATAGCCGCGCATTTTCGCACTTCCCTTGCATCCCACGAATGGGAAATACATATGTATGTCCCATCCGTGTGCCGCGGCACGAAGCACGAAACTGCATCCGCTCTGACGAAAATTGGGGATGGCTTTGAATAAGTTGTTTTGAAATAACGGTCTTTTTTCACCATCTTTGGCTGTGGGGAGCGGGTTCGCATTATTGCTTGCGGCGGTCGGAGTAGAAAAACGGTCATATAAGGATAATTTGGATATTTTATGAAATATCTTCTTTCGCAAATCGCTGCCGTCGTGGGCGGTAAGTTCTCGGGAACGGACTGTGAAGTGCAGTCGGTGGTGACCGACAGCCGTTCGCTGACCTGCGAACTGGGCTCCGGGCCGATGTTCGTCGCCATGTGCGGCGCGAACCACGATTCGCATACGTTTATTCCCCAGATGTACGCGCGCGGGGTGCGGGCTTTCCTGGTCGAACGGCCCGTCGAGGCCCTGCCGGGGTGCGGTTATGTACTCGTGGAGAATGCCATTACGGCTTTGCAGTGGCTGGCGGCCTACCACCGGGCGCAATTTAAAGGAACCGTGGTCGGGATCACCGGGTCGAACGGCAAGACGGTCATCAAGGAGTGGATTGCCGAAGAACTGCCTGCGGGGATGAAGTGCTACCGCTCGCCCAAGAGCTACAATTCGCAACTGGGCGTGCCGCTGTCGGTGCTGATGATCGAGGGCGACGAACAACTGGCGCTGATCGAAGCGGGGATTTCGAAACCCGGCGAGATGGCGCGGCTGGAACGCATCATCCGCCCCGACGTGGTGGTCTTCACCTCGATCGGCGATGCGCACCAGGAAAATTTCCTCAATCTGGAACAGAAATGTATCGAAAAGATGGTGCTGGCCCACAGCGCCAAAACCATCGTTTACCATAGCTATTACGAGCCGCTGGGCCGGCTGATCGCATCGCACTTCGCGGGGCGGAAACTCTGCGACGCGGCCACCTGCCGCGAGGTCCCGGAGGCGGTGATCGGCAATGCGGCATCACGCCGCAACGCCCAGATCGTCGAGGCTTTCTGCGCGGCGATGGGCTATCCCGCACCGTCGTTTACGGAGGCTCCCGAGGTCGCCATGCGCCTCGAAGTCAAGGACGGCATCAACGACTCGGTGCTGATCAACGATGCCTATAACCTCGATCTCAATTCGCTGGCGCTGGCGCTGGATTACCTGCACAACGTGGCGTTGTCGCGCCGCCGCACGCTCGTGCTGTCGGACATTGCGCAGAGCGGCCTGACGGACGACGAACTTTACGGTCGTGTGGCCGGAATGGTCGCGCGGGCGGGTATCGACACGCTGATCGGCATCGGGCCGAAGCTGAAACGCTATGCCTCGCTGTTCGGGTGCGACAGGGAGTTCTACGCTTCGACCGACGAGTGTATCGCACGCATCGGCCGCCATGCCGTGGCGGGCCGCGCCGTGTTGCTGAAAGGCGCCCGCGAGTATCGTTTTGAGAAGCTGGCTCACGCACTGGCACGCAAGAGCCATACGACGGTGCTGGAGGTCGACCTCGACGCCATGATCCACAATCTCAACTATTTCCGCTCGAAGCTCGACTTCTCGACGAAACTCGTGGCAATGGTCAAGGCCGGTTCGTACGGTGCGGGCGATTTCGAGGTGGCGCAGATGCTTCAGCACCAGGGCGTCGACTACCTCGCCGTGGCGTTTGCCGACGAGGGCGTGCTGCTGCGCGAACGGGGGATCACGATGCCCATCGTGGTGCTGAATGCCGATGCCGACAGTTTCGACCTGATGATCGCCAACCGCCTCGAACCCGAGATATACAGTTTCCGTTCGCTGTCCGACTTCGCCGATGCGGTGTCGCACGCCGGGGAAACCCGCTATCCGATCCACCTGAAACTCGACACGGGCATGCACCGGCTGGGATTCATGGAGGACGAGATCGAACGCCTCTGCGCGGAGTTACGGACATTGTCGGCTGTGAAGGTGGCGTCGGTCTTCTCGCACCTGAACTGCGCCGATATGCCCGAAGAGGATGCCTACACGCGTGCCCAGATCGCGCGCTACGACCGCATGAGCGCGGCTGTGGTTGCATCGCTGCCCTATGGGGTGATTCGCCATACGGCCAATTCGGCAGCTATCGAGCGGTTTCCCGAGGCGCAGTTCGACATGTGCCGCCTCGGACTGGGGCTTTACGGCTTCGGATGGGAACACAACGCGGGTCTGCGCCCGGTTGCGACGCTGAAGACCCGCATCGTGCAGATCAAGCACCTCGCGGCGGGCGACGCCGTGGGATACGGGCGTGCCGGGAAACTGACGCGGCCGACTGTGACGGCGACCGTTCCTGTGGGCTATGCCGACGGACTGGACCGCCACCTGGGTTGCGGACGCTGGTCGATGCGCGTGGCCGGACAGCCTGCGCCGATCGTGGGGCGGGTTTGCATGGACAGTTGCATGATCGACATTACGGACATTCCGGGCGTTGCGGAGGGCGACGAAGTGCGGATTTTCTCCGCCGAGCCGGGCAACGACCTCGAAACGATGGCCCGGGTGCTCGACACGATTCCCTACGAGATCATGACCTCGGTGTCAGGGCGTGTGAAACGAATCTACCTCAAAGAATAGAACCCATGAAGTGTTACGATTGCGACCGGGAGGTTGCCCAAACGTCGGAGAGATGTCCGGCATGCAGCTGTCCGACGGACCGGCAGCAGGCCGTGGTGTCGCTGGAAACGCGTTTGCTGACCGAGCGGATTGAAGCCGAGTCGGCGCTCGATCAGTTGCATAAGGCGAAGATCGCCATGTTCGCGGCTGCGTTTTTCGCCCTGCTCAACGGGGTGGTCCTGCTGACCCGGGCGCAGAGCGGCCTGGTGCTGGCGCTGGGGATTTTTATGGTTGTGCTGGCCGGCGGTTATGTGGCGCTGGGATTGCTGGTCCGGAAAGCCCCGTTGGTGCTTTCGATCGTGGGGCTGGTCCTGAGCCTGTTCTTCGTGGGCGGCGTGATCGGCCTGGTGGTCATCGGGGCTATGGCCATCAGTGTCTTTTTTGCAGTCGTATATACCCGGTCGGCAAACCGGATTGACACATTGGAACGTAAAATCGCCAAATTGAAATAATGGCTGAAGGAACCCTTTACCTGATTCCCTGTCCGATCTCGGACGAAACGGCGCCGTGGGACGTGCTGCCTGCGGCCAACCGGGCCGTGATGGATTCGCTGGACTATTTCATCGTCGAGAATACCCGCACGGCGCGGCGCTTCCTGTCGAAGGCCGGCATCGCGCGGCCGATCGACACGCTGGAATTCCGCGAACTGAACGAACACACCGCGGCCGGGCGCGAGGTCGAAGAGCTGGTCGCGCCGCTCCTCGCAGGCCGTTCGGCGGGGGTGATCTCCGAGGCGGGCGTGCCGGGCGTGGCCGATCCCGGGGCGCTGGTCGTCGCGGCGTGCCACCGCCGCGGGATTCGTGTCGTGCCGCTCGTGGGGCCTTCGTCGATCATCCTGGCGGTGATGGCCTCGGGGCTGAACGGACAGTCGTTCGCCTTCAATGGCTACCTGCCCGTGAAACCGCCCGAGCGGGCCAAAGCCATCCGCTTCTTCGAACGTCGTGCGCTGATGGAGGGGCAGTCGCAACTTTTTATCGAAGCTCCGTACCGCAACGTGAAGCTGATGGAGCAACTCCTCCGGACGCTCGCCCCTGAAACACGCCTGACAGTGGCCCTCGACCTTACGGCCCCGGGCGAATGGATCGGGACCCATACCACTGCGGAGTGGCGCCGCTGCCCGCTGCCCGATATGAACAAACGCCCGGCCATTTTCATCATCGGATAGCTGCTGCCGGGCGGTTGGTATGCAATTTGTTCGAATAAGGGATAGAAAAACCGAAAAATCAGAAATATGAAAAAGGAAAAAGTTTATAATGAGGCCGTTAGCGGCGATGAAGGATTCGTTCCCGGCGAGGGTTATCCGTCGTGTGACGGACAGCCTTGTGCCAATGTGTCAGACGAAACCGACGACGCGACTGACACAATGACAGACGACGAGCCTGCCGCCGAAGGCGAGGCCGCCAAGGCTCTCGAATCGGCAGTAGCCGAGTGGCAGGACAAGTATGTCCGCCTGCAGGCCGAGTTCGACAACTACCGCAAGCGTACGCTCAAGGAGAAGATGGACCTGGTGCAGACCGGGGGCCGCGACGTGCTGCTGGCGATGCTGCCCGTACGCGACGACGTACAGCGGGCCGTGGACGCCATGGAGAAAAGCAACGACTTGGAGGCCCTGCGTGCCGGTGTGCTGCTTATCTCGCAGAAGTTCACCGAGACATTGCGCCAGAAGGGTGTGACCGAAATCGAGGTGAAGGACAAGGAGTTCGACGCCGACCTCTGCGAAGCCGTCGCCCGGTTCGCCGCAGGCGAAGAGAAGAAGGGCAAGGTCATCGACGTTGTCCAGACAGGCTACATGCTGGGCGAGAAGGTGCTGCGCTTCGCAAAAGTCGTTGTAGGAGAGTAAGACCATGGCAGAAAAAAGGGACTACTACGAAGTGCTGGGCGTCCAGAAAAACGCTAACGCTGACGAAATAAAGAAGGCCTACCGCAAAGCGGCTATTCAGTTCCACCCCGATAAAAACCCCGGGGACAAGGAAGCTGAGGAGAAATTCAAGGAGGCCGCGGAGGCCTACGACGTGTTGTCGAATCCCGACAAACGCGCCCGTTACGACCAGTTCGGCCACGCCGGAATGAGCGGTGCGGCGGGCGGCGGAGCCGGAGGCTTCGGCGGGTTCAGCGGCGGAGGGTTCTCGATGGAGGACATCTTCTCGCAGTTCGGCGACATTTTCGGCGGCCATTTCGGGGGCGGGTTCCGCTCGTCGAACGGCGGTGGCGGGCGGCATGTGAACCGCGGCTCGGATATCCGGGTGCGGGTCAAACTGACGCTTGCCGAGATCGCCAACGGCGTGACCAAAAAGCTCAAGATCAACAAGACCATCGCCTGCGACAAGTGCGGTGGCACGGGCGCCAAGGATGCCAATTCCTATTCGACCTGCCCGACCTGCAACGGCGCGGGCTACGTCTCGCGGGTGGAAAATACCTTCTTCGGCCGTATGCAGACGCAGGGCGTGTGCCCCACGTGCAACGGCACGGGCAAGGTGATCACTTCGCCGTGCGACAAGTGCAAGGGCGAAGGTACGCTGCGCGGCTCGGAGGTCGTGGAGATCAAGATTCCGGCAGGCGTGGGCGAGGGCATGGTCCTCTCCGTCTCGGGCAAGGGCAATGCCGCGCGCCATGGCGGCGTGAACGGCGACCTGCAGGTGATGATCGAAGAGGAGGCGCATCCCGAGCTGATGCGCGACGGCAACGACCTGATCCACAATCTGAACATCACCGTGACGACGGCCCTGCTGGGCGGTACGGTCGAAGTGCCGACGGTCGACGGTCATGCCAAGATCAAGATCGCTCCGGGAACGCATGCCGGCAAGGTCCTGCGCCTGGGCGGCAAGGGTTTACCCGATGTCAACGGCTATGGCCGCGGCGACGAACTGGTGGTGGTCGATATCACCATTCCGGCGAAACTTTCAGCCGAGGAGAAGAAGCTCGTGGAGCAGTTGGCTGCACAGCCCTCTTTCCAGAAGGCCGAGTCGGTCAAAAACCAGAATATTTTCGAACGGATGAAGAGTTTCTTCCGGTAACGGATAATAAAACCCGCGGAAAATTCGTACCTTTACCAAGTAGAGGCGACGAATTTTTCGTTTATACAGGGCGATCCTGTCCGGCTGTGTATCATCCCGACCGTGCGAAGCGTACGGCTGTCTCCCTCCCCGGGGGAGAACCGGGGTGGGGCGGCAGGAGCAGCGGCCGGAGGAACAAAAATTATATGATATTACGACTATGTTAGGCTTTACCCCGTTTAAGAAGCGCGCAAACAAATTCAACTACATCCCGCGTTATTACGACCCCGAGAAAGAGGCCCGGGAGCAGCGTCGTGCCGAGTTGCGCGGCGAGCGGGCCGAGGACGCCGACCGGGAGTACGAGCCCGGGCAATATATCCGCACGCAGCGCGATGCGCGGGCGGCGCGTCAGGCCAAGCGTGATGATTCGGGGCGGATGCGGGTCTGGAAAATGGCCGGAGCCGCCGTGCTGGTGATGCTTTTCATCTACCTTCTGTACCCGAAGCTGGCGGACGTGTTCCTGCGTGCGCAGAAAGGCGCGGCAAGGCCCGTGCCTGCGGCGGTCGAGGAGGGAGAATTCAACCCCTATGCGCCTATCGAGGTCGTCCCCAACGATTATCAGGAATAAATGGCAGATAAGATTCGATTATTACCCGAGGTTGTCGCCAATCAGATCGCCGCAGGAGAGGTTGTCAACCGGCCCGCTTCGGTGGTCAAGGAGATGATGGAAAACGCCATCGACGCCGGAGCGACATCCGTGAAGGTCAATTTCCGCGACGGCGGCAAGGACCTGATCCAGATCGTCGACGATGGCTCCGGCATGTCGCCCATCGACGCGCGCATGGCCTTCGACCGCCACGCCACGAGCAAGATCGGGGCTGTGGAGGATATTTACGCCCTGCATACCTTCGGATTCCGCGGCGAGGCTCTCGCCTCGATAGCGGCTGTGTCGCAGGTCGAACTGCGCACGCGGCAGGCGGGCGACGAGGTGGGTACGCAAACCGAGATCAACGGCGGGCAGTTCGCCTCGCAGACTCCGGTGATGTGCCCCGTCGGTTCGCAGTTCTTCGTGCGCAACCTTTTCTACAACGTCCCGGCGCGCCGCCGTTTTTTGGACAAGAGCACCACATCGGCTTCGCAGATCAAGGCCGAGTTCCAGCGCATCGCCCTCTGCAATCCGCAGATCGCCTTCGAACTCTACGCCAACGACGCCCTGGTCTACACGTTGCCCTCCGCACCGCTGGCGGGCCGCATTGTCGATGTCGTGGGACGCCATATCAAGCAGAACCTGCTGGAGGTCGAGGCCGATACCTCGATCGCCCGCATCGAAGGATACATCGGCCGTCCGGCGGCCGCCAAGAAACGCAATACCGAGCAATACCTGTTCGTCAACGGCCGCTTTTTCAAGAGCACCTACCTGACGAGCGCCATTCTGAAAGCTTACGAGAAGTTGATTCCCGAGAGCAGCCAGCCCTCCTATTTCCTCTACCTGACGCTCGACCCCGGGCGGATCGACGTGAATGTCCATCCGCAGAAAACCGAGGTCAAATTCGCCGACGAGGAGGCCGTGTGGCAGATCGTCAACGCCGCTGTGCGCGAGACGTTGGCCAAGACGGGCGCTGTGCCGCTGATGGATTTCGACCGCGAAGGCGCGGTGGAGATTCCCGTTTTGCAGAAAGGAGCCGTTTACAGCGAACCGCTGGCCATGTCGAACAGTGACTATAACCCCTTCCGCGAGGAGTATATCGACCCCTCGGCGCCCGATCCCAATGTCGATTTCACGGGTTTCGACGTGCCTTTCCGCGACGGCGGGACTGTGTCGGACAATGCCGCTGCGGGATTCCGCGCGGGCGGAGGCCGGAGCGCCGCTCCGTCGTTCCCGCGTGTCGCCGGGGGCGGTTTCGCCCTGCCCGGCGCGGATGCCGGGGAGTTCGAGGAGTTCGAGTCGGGCGGCGGTTTTGAGATCACCCCTTCGGGGAGCGGTTTCGACGACAGCAGCCTCGATTTCATCCCTTCGGCCGCTGCGCCCGAACAACAGCGTTTCGACATGGCGCAGCGCGCGGAGTTTACCGATGCCCTGCCCTTGCCGGGCGGTTATGTCGCGGCGCTGCTTAACGGGCGGTTCGTCGTCGTAGATGCACGGCGCGCCCGGGAGCGAATTCTCTACGAGGATTACCTGCGGATGCTGGGCAGCGGATCGTCGGTGAGCCAGCAACTGCTTTTCCCCGAACGGCTGGTCCTCTCGGGCGATGAATACGCCCTGCTCGAAGAGAACGCCGTGGAGTTTGCGGCGCTGGGTTTCGACATCGACTTCTGCGGCGAAGGGGCCGTCGAGGTGAAGGGTACGCCTGCCGACATGCCGGCCGATTCGGTCGACCGGCTGCTGTTCGACCTGTTGCAGGCGTTCTCGACCCCGGTGTCGCTGGCCGATGTCAGGCGCGAGAAGATCGCCGTCGTGATGGCCCGTTCCGGCTCCAAGGGCGCAGGGCGGACCCTGTCGCGCGAGGAAGCCGCGGCGCTGCTGACGCAGCTGGCCGATACGGGCAGTTTCAGCTTTTCGCCTTCGGGCAAGGCGATCACTGCCGAGATCACGCCGGAAGATTTGCGCGCCAAGCTGGGATAATAGCCGAAAGACCGATAAAAAGATATATATTTGCACAAATAATTGGCGTCATTCCAACGGATAAAACCGGATGCCGTACAAGCGTTAAAAACGAACAATAACAGACTCATGAACCGATATTTTCAGACGCCTCCGGTTGTCAAAAACCTGATAATCATCAATGTCCTGGTATTTATGGCCACGGCGCTGCTGCCTGTGGGCGACACGATCATGCAGTATTGCGCCCTGTCGCTGGGAACGCCCTATTTCCATACCTACCAGTTCATTTCCTACATGTTCCTGCACGCCAATTTCGAGCATATATTCTTCAATATGTTCGCACTGTGGATGTTCGGACGTACGCTCGAATACGAACTTGGCTCGCAGCGTTTTCTGACCTTCTACATGGTCTGCGGTGTGGGTGCGGCATTGATCCAATACCTGACGGCCCTGGCTTTCGGCGAACTGCCGCTGCTGCTGGTCGGCGCTTCGGGCGCGGTGATGGGCCTGCTGCTGGCGTTCGGCGTGATGCATCCCAATGCGGTCATCATGCTGCTGATCCCGCCGATTCCGATGAAGGCCAAATGGTTCGTCATCATCTACGCCGTCATCGAGTTGTTCCTCGGATGGAGGGGCGTGGGCAACGTGGCCCATTTCGCCCACGTGGGCGGCATGCTGTGGGGATTCCTGCTGCTGCATTGGTGGAAGCGCCGGGGAACGATCCGGTTCTAAGCCATGGCATCTCCGGATTATTACAGCGGTTACGGCGGACGCCCTTCGGAGAAGCGGCGTCGCGGCCCGGTCATGTGGCTCGTCGACCTGGTGTTGACGCTCGTGACCCTGGTGGTGGCCGTCACGATGGTTCTCACCTATTTCGTCCCTTATGTCGATCCCGGCAGCGTGTGGTTCCTGCCCGTGCTGGGACTGGCCGCCCCGGCGGTTTACGTCGCATCGGTCGTCCTGATGCTCTACTGGATCATCCGCTGGCGCTGGGTACGCGCCGGGGTGATGCTGGTGATCGTCGTGGCGGGACTTTTCAAGGTCTCGCTCTTCTGGCGTCCTGAAATCCGCCGCAGCTATGCCGAGGAAGTTACCTATGACCGCAATGCGTTCAAGGTCATGACCTACAACGTGCGCAGTTTCTATGGCGAGGATGGCAACAGCAGCGTCAACGACATCCTCCACCTGATTGAGGAGCAGGCGCCCGACATCATCTGCCTGCAGGAGTTCAACGCCCGCCTTGCGGAACAATCCGAGGAGTTCGCCCTGCTCGGCGAGACGTACGAGATCGCGCATTTCGGACGTACGCAGGCCCCGGACTCGGTCTACGGTTCGACGCTGGCTATCCTGAGTAAATACCGCATCCTGCGTTCAAATACGGTGCTGACGCCTTCGTCTTCGGTTTGGGCCGACGTGCTGATGGGCGAGGACACGGTGCGCATCTTCAACAATCACCTGCGTTCGACGGCTATCAATGCTTCGGACAACCAGTTCATCACCAGTCATCAGTTTCTGTCGGATACGGCGCGCGAGACCAAAATCCGCAGCATCGTCGGCCGCCTGCGCGAGAACAGCTCCCTCCGGGCCGCGCAGGTCGACAGCATCGCGGTGGTCGTGGGGGCGACGCGCCTGCGGCGGATCGTATGTGGCGACTTCAACGATACGCCCATGTCGTATGTCTACCGGACGATGGCGCAGGGGCTGCGCGACGCCTTCAGGGAGTGCGGATCGGGCTATGCGCATACGTTCCGGGGTTTCTACAACACGCTGCGCATCGACTATGTGCTGAGCGGCGGTTTCGATCCCCTCTCCTACGAAGTACTTTTGGTCGATTATTCGGACCATCATCCCGTCGTCGTACGACTCAAAAAAAGCACCTGATAAAACGATCCCGGAAAAGGGTGAGTCCCGGCGGATTAACGGTTCCCGCCGGGCTTTAATTTGCCTGCGGGCGTTGCCCGGATGGATTATTTTTGCTATATTGTGGAAAATTTTCGATTCGTTCGCTATGACCCGATCCTTTTCGTCTGTAAGGAGAACATGCGTTCTCTGTGTATGCGGGCTGCTTTTTTTCTCCGGTCGGCTGCTTGCTGGCAATCCCCTGCTGATCCCGTCCGACGCCCCTTACGGAGCGCCCCGTTTCGACCGCATCCATGCTGCCGACATCATGCCTGCCATCGGGGAGGGCATTCATGCCTATAATGCCGAGATCGCGAGGATCAGGACGCTGTCGCCTGCGGAGGCGACGTTTGAGAACGTCATCGTGCCCCTCGACCGTGCTGACAGTTTGCTCGCTGTTCCCCGCTCGGTGCTGGGTTACCTGAAATCGAATTTTGGTACGGATTCAGTTATTCGCATCTCCCTGGAATCGGCACGCCTGACGGGGGAGGCATATGATGCCGTGACGCTCGACACCGCGATCTTTAAACTGGTGAAGGCTGTCTACGACCGACGCGCGGAGGCCGGGCTGGATTCGCTCCAGTTGCGGACCCTCGGCAAGATTTACCGGGGTTACATCCGCAACGGCGCCCTCTGCACCCCTGAACAGAAAGAGCGGCTCAAGGAGCTGAACCGTGAGATTTCGCTCAAGCGAATTCACCATGGGCAGAATATTACCGAGGCGACGCAGAATTATGTACTTTACGTGCAGGACAGCAACCTGCTCGACGGGCTTTCGCGGACGACCAAACAGCGGTTTGCCCGCAATGCCGCCCGGCAGGGCCATCCGGGGATGTGGGCCATCGGTTTTCAGAACGGCGACTACGGGTCGGTCGTTTCCTCCGCCACGAACCGGGATTTACGCCGGATGCTCTACGAAGCCTACACGTCGCGCTGTCTGGACGGGAAGTACGACAACCGCCAGTTGTCGGTGGACATCATAAACCTGCGTCTGGAACGGGTCCGGCTGCTGGGCTATGCGAACTATGCCGGTTATACACTGGAGACGAATATGGCCAAATCCCCCGAAAAGGTCTACGAACTGCTCCTGCCGCTCAAGGATGCCGCCGTGGCGAAGGGGTGCGCCGAGCATGCCGAACTGGAGGCCTTTGCCGCGAAGTACGAGCGCGATGCGGGATTCCGGCTCGAACCGTGGGATGTGTCGTACTATTCGGGCAAACTGCGTAAGGAGCGGTTCGGCTCGGAGCTGAACCGCATCCGCAATTACCTGCTTTTCGACAATGTGCTCAAAGACGGTGTCTTTTATGCCGCCAACCGCCTTTACGGAATCACGCTGACACCCCGTACGGACATTCCCGTTTTCCATCCCGACGTGCTGACGTTCGAGGCCAGGGATGCCGGGGGCCGTCCGCTCGGGTTGCTCTACCTGGATTGTTTCAGCCGGAAGGGCAAGCGCGGCGGTGCGTGGTGCTCGCGTCTGCGCGGGTATTCGTGCGCCGGCGGACAGGAGGTGCTGCCGCTGGTGACGATCAGTTGTAATTTCTCGCGCGCTGCCGAAGGCAAGCCGCAACTGATGTCAACCGCCGAGGTCAAGACCCTTTTCCACGAATTCGGGCATGCCCTCGCAGGCTTCTTCTCGCGCGGCCCATACCCTCAGGTGACGGGCAGTTTCCCGCGCGACATGGTCGAACTGCCGTCGCAGCTCAACGAGCATTGGGCCTGGGAGCCGGCGGTGATGAACCATTATGCCCGCCACTATCAGACCGGAAGGCCTATTCCGGCTGCGCTGATGGCGAAGTTCAAGGAGTCGGAGAACTTCATGAAGGGGCTTTACCTGACCGATTACTATGCGACGACGCTGCTCGACCTGGAGTGGCATACCGTGTCGCAACCGGTCAAAGGTTGCGATGTCGCCGCCTTCGAGCAGGCTTTCCTGAAACGCTACGGTTTTCCGGAGCATACCGCTTTCCGCTACCGGACGACCTACTATAACCATATCTTTGCCAGCAGTTACCCGGCACAGTACTACTCCTATACGTGGTCGGCGGTGCTGGACACCGATGCGTTCGCGGCCTTCACCGAAACGGGCGACATTTTCGACCCCGGAACCGCGCACCGTTACCTTCGCTATATTCTCACCGAAGCCGGTTACGACGAGCCGATGGCGCAGTATGTGCGTTTTCGTGGGGCTGTGCCCGACGCCAAACCCCTGATGATCCGTTACGGACTGACCGAATAGATGGCGGCGGGAAAGTCATATCTCCTTTGTGTATTCGCACTGCTGCTCGCCGTCGTGGCCCGGGCCGGGGACGAACCGTCTGCGGGTGTGGCGGACAAGACGGATACCCACCGTGAAATAGACCCCAAATATTTCCTGGGCAGCAATAAGTACTACTTTTTCGACGATTACCTCAGCATGCGCTTCGAGGTGACCAAACGGCGGAATGTCGGGTTGCTGTCGGGCATCCTGCTCCAGATCGACGCCAACAACGGCAGCCAGAAAATCCTGCTCGTCGACTGGGATGAGCAGAGCGACTTCGTGGAAATCCTGGTGGTCAACGGCAAGCAGATCGACAAGTACAAAATTTCAGGGTTTGTATGGCCCGGCGATTCCGTCGCCCTGCCGGTCGGGATAACCCTCTATTTCCGGCGGAACATTGCCGATCTGGAGATCGCAGGCCGCCGGGTCGCAATTCCCAACCTCGACCTGTCGGTCAATACGGGGTATAAATTCTCGTTGCTTCCGGCGCTTTCGCAGCGTCCCGACCCGAATATCCCGCCGGTGTTGGATGTCACGGAACTTACGATCACCTCGACGCGGCAGCCTGAGCAGAAAACCGTTTGGTATTGGCTCGCAGCCGTCATTCTCATCGACCTGGCGGTCTATTTCGCCATGCGGCTGCGCAAACGCCGCCGTGTTGCGCGTCTGGCGACTGCTCCGGCGGCGGCTCCGGCCTCGCCGTCCGACGGGTTTGCCGTGCCGGAACTTCCCAAAATCCGGGCGATCCGGCTGTTCGGCGGATTCTATGTTTACAGCGATCAGGGCGAGGATATAACCAAACAGTTTTCGCCCATGCTGCGCGAACTGCTCTCTCTCGTAGTGATTCACTCCGCTGGCAGCGGCATCTCCTCGACACAGCTCAAGGAGATACTCTGGCCCGACAAGGACCTCAAGAGCGCCCGGAACAACCGGGCGGTCTATATCGGTAAACTGCGTGCGATCCTCGATCGCGTGGGAGCGTATACGCTCAGCAACGATACGGCCTACTGGAAGTTCGAAAGCAGCGATATTTTTGTGGATTACCTCGAATACAAACGCCTGGCATGGAGCCCCGTGCCCCGGCAGGACGAGATCGAACGGCTGATCGGGATCGTGCAGCACGGTAACCTGATGCCGGATGCCGACTACGGGTGGCTTGACGCCTGTAAGGCCGAGGTTGCCGATGCCGTGATCGAGCGCCTGTGCAGTTATGCCGACACGTTGCAGGTCGAGCAGGCTCCGGAACTCGCCATCGCCCTCGCTGACACGGTTTCCCGTTTCGATCACCTGAACGAACGGGCGTTGTGTCTCAAGTGCCGGGCCTATTACAGTACGGGGCGGCACGCCTCGGCAAAGACGGCTTACGACCTCTTTGCGCAGAAATACCGCGAAATCTACGACAGCAATTTCCGCTACGATTTTACCGATGTCCTGAACCGGAAGATCGACGAAGCCTGAATGAAAAACCGCCGGATTCGAAAGAATCCGGCGGTTTTCGTATGGCAACGGGTTATTCCCCGATTTTCTTCCGGGGCCGGACCATGTTTTCGGGTTGCAGAACCTTGTGCAGCTCCTCCTCGCTCATCAGTTTGTGTTCGAGTACGAGGTCGTAGATTCCCTTGCCGGTCTGGAGGGCCTCCTTGGCGAGCATGCTCGACGTTTCATAACCCAGGTAGGGGTTGAGCGCCGTCACCAGCCCGATGCTGTTGTAGACCATGCGGCGGCAAACATCCTCGTTGGCCGTGATGCCGACGATGCACTTCTCGCGCAGGGTGTTCATGGCGTTGATCAGCATTTCGATGCTTTCGAACAGGCAGTGGACGATGATCGGTTCCATGACGTTGAGTTCCAGTTGACCCGCTTCCGAAGCGATCGTCACCGTGAGGTCGTTGCCGATCACGCGGAACGCAACCTGGTTGACGACCTCGGGGATCACGGGGTTGACCTTGCCCGGCATGATCGACGATCCCGGCTGGCGCGGCGGAAGGTTGATCTCGTTCAGGCCGCAGCGGGGACCCGACGACAGCAGGCGCAGGTCGTTGCAGATTTTCGAGAGTTTCACGGCGAGGCGTTTCTGGGCCGAGGAGTTCATGATGAAGGCGCCCGTGTCGCTCGTGGCCTCGATCATGTTCGACGCTTCGACCAGCGGCAGACCGGTGATTTCGCGTAAGTAACGGGTGCATAGCCCGGCATAGTCGGGGTCGGCGTTGATGCCAGTTCCGATGGCCGTGGCGCCCATATTGATCTCGAAGAAGAGGTGCATGTTCTCTTCCAGCCGGGCGATCTCCTCCGAGAGGTTGGCGGCATAGGCTTCGAACTCCTGCCCAAGGGTCATCGGCACGGCGTCCTGAAGCTGTGTGCGGCCCATTTTGATGATGTTGGAGAACTCTTCGCCCTTGGCGTGGAACGCTGCGATCAGTTCGCGCAGCGAGGCGACTAACTTTTCGATGCTCCGCACGAGCGCGATTTTCACGGCCGTGGGGTAGGCGTCGTTGGTCGACTGCGAAAGGTTGACGTGGTTGTTGGGGTGGCAGTACTTATACTCGCCCTTTTCGTGCCCGAGGAGTTCGAGCGCGCGGTTGGCGATCACCTCGTTTGCGTTCATGTTGGTCGAAGTGCCGGCCCCGCCCTGCACCATGTCGACGACGAACTGTTCCTCCAGTTTCCCGGCGCGAAGCTCCTCGCAGGCCCGGATGATCGCGTCGGCGATGACGGGATCGAGCAGCCCCAGTTCGCGGTTGGCCATTGCCGCGCCCTGCTTGACATCGGCCAGGCCGTGGATCAGCTCCGGAAAGAAGTTGAGCCGTACCCGGCTGATGTGGAAATTCTCCACCGCGCGCATGGTCTGCACGCCGAAATAATACTCTGCCGGGATCTCCATTTCGCCCAGCAAATCGTGTTCACGACGGGTTTTACCCGAAAGCCTGATGTCTGTAAAGTCCATGATACCGTTTTGTGATTAGGTTGAATTTACATAAGAAAAATATAGTTGTAGACCAGCATGAAGAACAGCGTCGAAACGACGGGGATCATGTTGCGTTTTACCAGATCGAAGGGCGAGACGCCCGCAATGTCCGATACGGCGATGATGACGCTGGCGATGGGCGATACCGAGCGTCCGATGCTGGCCGACATCTGCATCGGGAGCATGATGCTGATGGGGGTGACGTTGATGCGTTCGGCAATCCCCGGAACCAGCGGCCCGAACGAGAAGAACGACGCATTGCCGCTGCCCAGAAGCATCGCCACGAGGAAGATCGAGAGGGTCATGATGACGCCGATGACGATGCCCGGCAGGCCGAGGTGCATGGTCAGTTCCACCAGTGCGTCGACGAATCCCAGGCTGATGAGGCCCTTCGAGAATATCTCGGCGCAGACGATCAGCGTGATGACGTTGGCGAAGGTCTTGCCCATGCCGGCCCAGAATATTTTCAGGGCGTGGAACATCGTGCAGAGGCTGCGCGAATGGATCAGGTCGAAGAGCATCGAGACGACCAGCGACACCATGATAGCTGTGGCGATGTCCAGTTCGACCGTGCCGCCGAGCAGCCCGGTGTAGTCCGAGAAGAGCACCAGCAACAGCAGCGGCAGGACGGGCAGCAGCGCGAAGATATGCGGCACGCCGGGGGCTATTTCCGCTGCGGAGATTTTTTCGGTGGCCTTTTCGGTGGCAGATTCCGGTGATTTCATGCGGTCTTTCCGGTCGAACCAGCGGCTCGTGAAAAAATAGACCGCCATCAGGAAGAGCGTCATCGGGACGACGATCCCCAGCTGGTAGTCGAGGAAATAGTGCAGTTTGTTGATGCCGGCCAGTTCGGCGGCCTGCATGGTGTTGGCCGAACCCGGGCCGAGGTCGAAGATCGTACAGGCCGTGATGACCGATGCCGCGGTGAGCTTGCTGACACCCATGCGGACGAGCAGTGGCAGCACGGTGGCCGCCAGCAGCAGGTCGAGGCCCGTCGCGCTCGGGATACATATAAAGAGTATCTGGCCGATGGGGATGATCGAGCAGGCCGCCAGGTAGGGATAGCGGTGGAGCAGCGACAGGGGTTGCATCGCCACGGCGATCAGGGCGTCGCTGGCGCGGATCTTTTTCATGTAGACCACGTAACCGCCGATCGAGACGATCATCAGGCCGCCGTGCAGGAGGTTTGTCGAGAACGATTCGCTCACCGTGCGGAAGATGTCGAAGAACTCCGAACCGGTGGTTACTCCCGCCGTCGTGTGGGGAAGTCCCGCGAGCGAGGCCGTGAGGAGCATCAGGATGCCCGAGATCAGCAGCACGCCCTGCGGGTTATAGCGTTTCCATAACCAGTAAGCCGTGAGGACGATGAATTGCAGGGCGATGAAAGTTCCGATGTAAAGCATTTCCCGTTGCGGATTTTAGTTTACGTGATACAAAGATAACCTTTGGGGATAAACAAAGCGATTAATGGCGCGCCATATATTTCCGGTAATGGGGAAAAAGCACCGAAAAAACGAAAAAAAAGCCTATTAATGGTTTATGAAGCGGTTTGTTAATCGCTTTGTTTGCCGGGCGGGGATATATTTGTTCTGACCAAAAGGGAAAAACCGACCTAACTAAAACCGACGGCTATGAAAAAAACATTTATCTGGTTGCTGACCGTGATCGCCGCCCTGGCTGCTTCCGGCGAACAGGCCCGGGCGCAGGAAGCGTTCGACCGCGGTGCTGGCTCGCTCGTCTATACGGGTTACGTGCCGCTGCAGGACAAGCCTATCACGCTCCATTACTACATTCCCACATCGGGCGACATTACGCTCATGCCTGTGCTTTTTGCCATGCACGGCACGAAGCGCCACGGCAACGACGCCCGCGATGCGTGGCGGGAATTTGCCGAGAAGTACGGGTTCATCGTGCTCAGTCCCGAATACAGCAAGGAGTATTACGACAACAATGCCTACAACTACGGAAATGTTTCGGAAGAGGTCGAGGAATTCATTCCCCGGCCGCGCGAGTTGTGGACTTACAACACGATCGAGAGCATTTTCGACTTCTTCCGCGCCCGTACCGGCAACCTGAGCGATAAATACGACATCTGGGGCCATTCGGCAGGCGGACAGTTCGTCCACCGTTTTCTGCTCTGCATGCCCGACGCCCGGGTCAACCGCGCCGTGGCGGCCAATGCCGGGACCTGGACCTTCCTCGAACCCGACGGCCTGAAGAACCGCGAAGGAACGGTTTTCGGCTGGCCCTATTCGATCCAGGGAACTCCGTTCGCCGAAAAGGAGAACCTTCGGAAATTCTTCGCCCGGGAATTTTATGTAAATTTGGGCGATGCTGACGTTGATACCACCAGCCGCGATTTCCCGAAATACCCCGCCGCCATGGCGCAGGGCCCCACGCGTTACGCCCGGGGCAACAACTTCTTCAAAAGCGCGCGCGACCAGGCCCGCTCGCTCGGATGCCGGATGAACTGGCGCCGTTCGGTCGTCGCCGGGGCCAGCCACTCGTCGAAGATGATGATCTACGGGCGCAGTACGACCCGCAACGGCAAACGGGCTTACGATACGGGCGACATCTCGAATACGGCGGCATTCTGGCTCATTTACGGCGACCGCTTACTTAAATAGGAACCTTCTAAAATAGCGATTATGATACGATTGCGTACATTAACCCCTCCCCGCCTTCTGCTATGGCTGTCGTGCCTCGTGCTGTCGGCGGCGTTCCTGCCGGAACGGGCTTCCGCGGCCGAGAAACAGCCGGTCAAGATACAGGGAAAGGTCGTCGACGAGGATAACAACCCGTTGGCCGGCGTGGCCGTCATTGTTCCCGGAACGACGGTGGGAACCAATACGGATGCCAACGGGCAGTTTGCGCTGATGGTCCAGCCGACGGTCAAGGAACTGGAATTCACCTTTATCGGGATGCGTCCGCAACGGGTGACGCTTAACGGGCGCATGCTCATCAACGTGGTGATGGAGAACGACCAGACGGAGATCGAGACCGTCGTCGTGACTGGTTACGGCAACATCACGCGCGAAGCCTATACGGGTTCGGCCAGCGTGATCGGGGCGTCGAAGATCGGAACCCGCGCCATCGCCTCGGTCGAGAATGTGATCCGCGGCAACGTCGCCGGAGCCATCGTCACCTCCTCGGGCCAGCCCGGCGAAGTGAACGATGTCCGCCTGCGCGGTATCGGCTCGATGAACGGCAGCAACCAGCCCCTTTACGTCGTCGACGGCGTCATCTGGGACCTGGATAACGTTTCCGGAACCGACATGTCGGCCAACAACCCGCTCAACGCTCTCAATCCGTCGGATATCGAGAGTACGACGGTGCTGCGCGATGCGGCGTCGGCGTCGCTCTATGGTTCGCGCGGAGCGAACGGCGTGATCGTCATCACGACCAAGCAGGGGAAGACGGGCGACAAGATGTCGGTCAACGTGTCGGTGCAGGGCGGCGTTTCGATCATGTCGCGTTATCCCGAACTGGTCAGCGGACGGGAGTTCGCCGACCTGTGGGTCGAGGGCAAGATGCACGCCAATATCCAGAGCGCGATGATCGAGGACTCGGGAGGCTCGTCGATTCCCCGCACGCAGCTTGTCGAGGTGCTGAACGGGCTTTACAAGGACAAGAACGGCTATACGTTCAAGGGCCGCAATTTCAACGAACTCCAGAAAGTCGCCCGGCAGCAGTTCAACGCCCTGTTCCAGATGCCGACGGGCGACGGGGGATACCGTACGTACGACTATTTCGGCGACGATTACGACAAGTTGCCCAATACCGACTGGTATGACAAGATCAGCCGCGCTGCGCCTTTCGTGAAGATCAATGCCTCGGTGTCGGGAGGAACCAAGGCGATGCGTTATTACGCCTCGCTCGAATACATGAACCAGCAGGGTGTGA
The DNA here is from genome assembly GCA_023443765.1 of Bacteroidota bacterium. Classification (GTDB taxonomy): domain Bacteria; phylum Bacteroidota; class Bacteroidia; order Bacteroidales; family Rikenellaceae; genus Alistipes. The sequence goes on from JAEZTA010000015.1 coordinate 24,869, forward strand.
TCATCAACAGCCAGCTCAAGCGCGAAGCCATCCGCATCAAGCTCAATTCCGACGACCGGAAGAAGTTTTTCAACTGGGGCCTGAATACCTATGTGGCCAACGCCGTGCAGTCGGGCCCGATGTCGGGCGGCACGTCGTACAGCACCCCGATGTATGCGGCGATCCGCCTGCCGTCGGTGATTCCGGCTTACCTGGAGGACGGCTCCTACAACTTCGCTTTCCCGTCGAACATCCTCAATTCGAACCACAATCCGGTGGCCAGCGCCAGGGAGAACGAGAACCGGAAACCGCAGTTGAACCTCACGGTGTCGGGCAACATCCGCTTTAACTTCACCGACTGGCTGAGCCTCTCTTCCAACATGTCGGTTTACTACCTCGGATTGCAGCGCCACACCTATTACAACAGCGAGTTCGGCGAAGGCTACCAGTACGACGGCCGGCTTACCGAGCGCGACGTGCACCGCACGAAGCTGACCAATACCACGATGCTTTTCGTCGACAAGACCTTCGCCAAAAAGCACCGGCTCAACGTATCGCTCGGCTTCGAGATCGAGGACCTCGACTACAAGTACCGTGAAACCTCCGTGGCGCGCTTTCTCAACGACGACAACACATATCTCTCCGACGGCTCGGTGGTCACGGGCTGGAAGGGCGGCGGTTACGATTACGGACAGTTTTCGCTCATCTCGAAGGCCGATTACTCCTACGATTCGCGCTATTACCTTTCGGCCTCGTTCCGGCAGGACCGCTCCTCACGCTTCGCGAAGGAGCACCGCGCGGGTAACTTCTGGTCCGTGTCGGGCGCCTGGCGCATCTCGAACGAAGGCTTCTGGGAGCCGTTGCGGCAGGTCGTCAACAGCTTCCGCCTGAAAAGCAGCTACGGTATCAACGGAAACCTCCCGAACAGCTATTATTACATGTCGAGCTATTCGCCGATCAATAACATGAACAATCCCGGGGCCTCGCTTTCGACGCTGTCGTTCGAGGACCTTACGTGGGAGAAGAATGCGATCTGGAATATCGGACTCGAATTCGGCTTCTGGGACGACCGCCTGCGCTTCTCTGCGGAGTACTACCGCCGCCGTACGGAGGACCTGCTGCTCGATCTGCCGATCTCGAACACCTCGGGATTCGCCACCAAGCTCCAGAACAGCCCCACGGCGGGTATCAAGAACCAGGGTCTGGAGTTCGAACTCAACGCTGTGCTGCTCAATACCAAAAAATGGTCGTGGAGCGTGAATGTGAACGTCGCCACGCTCAAGGCCCGCTATTTCGGACTCGAAAACTCGTTCATCGACGACAAGCAGCGCCAGATCGTGGCCAACGGTTACAGCCCGAATACATGGTGGCTGCGGCCCTATGCGGGCATCAATCCCGAGACCGGCCAGCAGCAGTATATCCGCTATACCGACGGTGTGCCCGAAGTGGTGACCAGTACGACCGGGGTTGAATATGCAGCGACCGACAAGCAGGGCATTCCCAAATATACGGGCGGTTTTTCCACGACGATCGCTTTCAAGGGACTGGAACTGAGCGCGCTCTTCTCGTTCGCCGGCGGCCACTACATCTACGACCGCCAGGCCGCTTACACCGAGAACGACGGCAGCGACCTGGGAGCCGTTTCGGTCCGCCAGCTCGACCGCTGGACCCCGCTGCATACCGACGCCGCTGCGCCGCTGCGCATCGTGGGTTATTCGTCGCAGGCGCGCACGACGCGATTCCTCGAAAAGGGCGACTACCTCAAGTTGCGCAACATTTCGCTCTCCTACGATCTTCCCCGCCGGTGGATGCGGGCCATCAGCCTGGGCGGCATCCGCGTCTTCGTGCAGGCCGAAAACCTGTGGGTGCTGACCCGGATGAACGACTACGATCCCGAATTGTCGATCGACGGCTACCGCAATTACGACACCTATCCTTTTGCCGTTACCGTCACGGGCGGTATTACCGTAACCTTTTAAACGACACAGCCATGAAAAGAATATTTACGGGCGCGGCGCTCTGTTTCTCCCTGATTCTCGCCTCCTGTTCGGATTTCCTCGACAGGGACCCTTACGAAGACTATACCGACGGGGATATGCTGGGATCGGTCGAGGGCCTGAATACGCTGCTCAACGGCGCTTACGATATTGTGAAGGGCCGCTATTACTACGGGGCGCTGATGTACCAGTACGAGGCGTCCAAAGGGTGTGATTTCTTCATCCGCGATGTCGGAGGCGGAACTTCGATGAGCAGCGAGGCCGGTTATTCGGCCAGTTCGACCAGCAGCGGTTCGGCCCAGTATGCCTGGCGGACGATCTATTCGGTGATCACGAACACCAACCTGATTCTGGACAACATCGACGACAAGACGGGCGACATCAACGAGATCCGCCGCATCAAGGGCGAGGCGCTCGCGCTGCGAGGCCTTGCCTATTTCGACCTGATGCGCCTGTTTGCCTATCCGCCGCGTTTCTCCTACCTCAATCCCGAGGAGCCGGGTTACGACAAACTGACGCTCGGCGTGCCGGTCATCAAGGACTCGGATATGAGCCTCAATCCCGAGAAATATACCATCAGCCGGGAGACCGCCGAGTTCACCTACGGTTACATCCTCGACCAGCTGACCCGTGCCAAGGAGTATCTCGAAGGGCGTGCCGACCGTCAGGGATATATCAATGCCGCCACTGTGTCGGCACTGCGGATGCGCGTGCTGCTTTACATGGAGCGGTGGCGCGACGTGATCACCGAGGGCGAAGAGTGGCTCTCGAAGTACGAGGGCAACTACACACTGCTCACCTACGAGAACTACCCGTACAATTACTACAAGCGTTTCAATTCCGAGAGCATCTGGGAACTGAACTATTCGGAAGCCAACAGCCTCATGGCGAATTCGCTGAACCACTGGGTGCGCAAGCCGACGGACGACGATCCCGAGTCGGCGACCTACGGTCAGGTGGTGAAGAATACGGGCTATGCCCGCGTGGGATTCATGTATGAAAATCCCGACAACGGGCTGCCGTTTCTGAAATCGGACCCCAACGACATCCGGCTGGTGTGGCTCTGCGAACTGGGTGTACAGGACCATCCCGAGTACACGGGATGCCGGAAATATGTGGGCGACCCGTTCCACAGCACGCATAACATTCCGATCGTGCGCCTTCCGGAGATTTACCTGACGCTCGCCGAAGCCTATTACAACGTTTCGGAGTTCACGGCGGCCGGGAATTATGCCAGCCGCGTGTCGCAGGTGCGTCGCGCAACCGACATTGCGGGCAGCGACATCACGGCGATTTACGGCGAACGCCGCCGGGAGTTCATGCTCGAAGGGCAGAACTACTGGGACATGTTCCGCCGCGGCCAGAACATCCGCAACCGGCAGTATATCGAGCTGGCAAGCAACGGTTCGATCACCTTCGGATCGACGACCTCGCAGCACTACCGGACGGTTTACCCCATTCCGCTGCGCGAGATGAATGCCAATCCCGCAATCCGCAACCAGCAGAATCCGGGCTATGCCGACTGGGTTGCCGGCGGTGAAGAGTAATGACAGCGATAATTTAAAAAACAAAGACATATGAAACGAATCTTAGCAATAAGTGCAATGCTCGTTGCCGGACTCATCTCCCTGGCCGGATGCAGCGACGACGACCTGGAAATCACGCGCGATTTCGAAATCGACTCCGACGAGGCGGTTTACGACAGCGAGACCAATACGATCAACTTCAAGGGTGCGCGCAGTACGGCGAGCATCCGCGTTGTGACCGAGGACGCTACCGGAAAGTGGGATGCCCGCTGTCCGACCGACGACCTGTGGTGCTCGTTCAGCAAGGACCGAGACCAACTGGTCGTGACGGTGGCCGACAATGCGACCGATGTCGCGAGGCGTTCGCACATCACGATCGTGCTCGGCGGGGAGGAGCGCACGGTCAACGTGGTGCAGGATTATATCCGCAAACTCAATTTCGCTTCGGAGCGGCAGACCGTGGGAGCGGCTTCGGGCAGTTATAAAATCGGGATCACCACCAACATTCTGCCGGAAAACCTCTCGTTCGAGATCCGTGACGAGCAGGGGAATCCCGCGGAGGCTGATTTCTGGCTCGAAAAGGGCGACTATGCCGACGGAATGCTGAGTTTCAGCGTGCATAAGAACCGTTCGGAGACCGAGGACCGCGTTGCGCAGCTCGTGGTGAGCGGCGACGAAGCGCAGGCCGTCCTAACCGTGACGCAGAACATGGCTTCGGGCAAACCTTATGTCGTTTCACTGGCGGAACTCAACTATGAATTCGACACCTGCCTGAGCTATGAAATCTGGGACCGGACGAACAACATCAAGGTGGGCAACATCTGCCGCGAGTACCTGCTCAAGGGGTCGCCGACCGGGGTCAGCGTGCAGACCGTCGGTGTGGTGGTCTATCCCATCCGCAAGGGGGTTGTCGATCATACGAACGGATTCGTGCTGGCGACCATCGACCATGCGACGGGCAATGTGACGCCCGACGGCGGCTCGTTGATGTGGAACAGTTCGATCAACAGCCAGACCGCCGGCAAGGAGATGATCGCGTCCTATGTTCCGGGAACGCTGGCTTCGCTGCCTGGGACGATCTATATCCCGCTGGGCGGAAGCACCTTCGGGGTCGATCCGCTCGACGACGAGGACAAGGAATACGCCGTGGAGGCCGAGATCGCGCCGTGGGTGGTCACCGACCGTCGCGAAGGCGCCGAGATCGCCGACCGCGGAACCTCCGACGAGTTCGAATACCGCGTGGTGAAGGTGGGCAACCAGTACTGGTTCGCCGACAACCTGAAGACGACGCGTTTCAAGGACGGCACGCCGATTCCGAGTAATAACTGGACCGCAACTTCCACGATCGAAGGCCCGCAGTGCGCTTCGGCGGGATATACCTCCGACGGAACGAGCTATTCGAACGCCAATGCCAATGCCGTAACTGCGGCAGCCGAGGCCGTGCGCAATGAAACGGGACCGGTGTTCAATTATCTGGCATTGTTCAACTACGCTCCGGCCGACCTGACGAATGCCTTTGCCGGACCGTTTAACGATGTGCTGGCGCCCGAAGGCTGGAGCGTTCCGACGCGCGAGGAGTTTACGATTCTGAGCAACTACATTACGCAGTGTTCGGAGAAGCCCGAATCCGATCCCAAACTCGAATTGGTGCTCAACACCAAGTATGAAACTTCGGCGTCAAACATCACGGGCTTCGGGGCGACCTGTTACCGTTACCGTTCGGCTACGGGAACCAATTCGTCGAACGGCATTCACTATGCCGTTGCCGACGGTTACAGTTTTGCCGGCAAGGCCGGGGCGGGCGAGGCTTCGGACCATAAGACCGTCGTTTTTTGCTGCGGCAAGGATGCGAGCACGACTTTCCGCACGGCGGAGGTCCGCTGGGGCGTCTATGTCCGCTGCATCCAACGCAATCCCTCCCTGGGGCAATAGGTTTTCCGGGGAAATGAACGGGGCGGCTCCTTGCGGGGCCGCCCTGTTCGTACAGCCGGGTTTGGATAAAACCGGAAAATTGGCTAACTTTGTAACCACGCCGGGCGGATGTACCGATCCGGGCGGCGAATACGGAATCCGAAAACGCAAAAACGATAAATAACGTAAAACTATGATTTTAGACTCTCTGAAAAACAGCGCGCTCTACTACGGTGTAAGCCCGCGCATGAAACAGGCGTTCGAACTGATCGCTTCGACCGATTGGACGGCGATGGAGCCGGGTATCCACGAACTCGACGGCAAGGACATCTACGTCAACGTAATGGAGCGCGAGCTGAAGCAGAAGCCCGATGCCAAGCTCGAAATCCACAACGAGTACATCGACATCCAGGTTCTGATCCGGGGCGTGGAGGAGTCGTTCGGCTGGAGCGAGCGCAAGGATCTCAAGCTGCCGCTCGGCGAATTCAGCGTCGAGAAGGATATTCAGCTCTTCGATGACGTGCCGCAGACCTATTACACCTTGCGTCCGGGTCAGTTTACGGTGCTTTTCCCCGAGGATGGACACGCTCCGATGGTGGGTGAGGGCGACGTACGCAAGATCATCGTCAAGGTGCGCAAATAAGCGCGTCGGCGAGACCGTTCAGGGCCGGAATTTGAACTGTACCCCAAAAGTTGGATAAAAACTTTTGGGGTGCAGTTCAATCAGGGTGAGCATCCGGGCCAGATCGCGGCCCGGAAATTTGTCGGTGGCGACCGACCGCGAAATGACGATGCCGCCCGAACCGGCGATGTCCTGCACGAAGCGCATCGTGACGAACTGGCCGATGCTTGTGGCGAAGACAGAGCAGCGTCGAGCCGATGAAGAGCCGCATGACTGCGACGCAAAATTACGCCGAATTATCCCTTCCGGACCAGTCTTTTGTTGCCGGGTGTTAGTTCATTTCCGGCATATCCTCACAACCTGTACGTCCTTGTTTCAGCCTGTTTTCAGCCTATCCGGGACGGGCGCGGGCGGGTTTGCGGCGAAGAAAGGAGACTTCGCCCAGTTTCTGGTCGGAAATGAACAAAAAGAATTTTGCAGCAGGTTTGCTAAGTTCCGTATTTTGTACTAAATTTGTCGTACGGGTATTCCCGGATAACATGAAAACATCGGCATTTATATTCCTATTTTTACTGGTTTCCTCCCTGTCGTCCGCGATGGATTCGGGGGTGAAGGACGCTTTCCCGGCCTATCCCGGGACCCTGCAGACGTCGGAGAGTTTCTCCGTCGGCTCGAAGTATGCCGATTTTCTGGCCGTGGAAACCGTCCAGACAGCTATTCCCGCTCCCATGCGCGCCCTGCGCAAGCAGATGGAGAGCCAGCAGCGGGTCTACGGCGGAAGCCGTGACGTTTATTTCGGACGGCATTTTTCGCTGGTGCAGGGTTGCTGTACGCAATACGTCGTTTCCCTGTTGTCGGGCGGTCAGGCTGCCGAGCCTTTCCATCACGCCGACTACCTCAAATTCGGCATTCTGGTCATTTAGCCGTCAAATCCCTTTGTTATTGTCGTAGGTGCACTGTGTGCATCCTACTTCGGATTTTCGTGTGCGAACCGGTTCCGGCGACTGCATCGAGGCTGATGCGGCGCGGAGAACTACCTCAGGCGTGCTTTGCCGTATGCCACCGCATTTCGCGCACACCCCAATGGCAAAACTTTGACGAATACAAAAAAATGGACCTGATTTATATCATAAAGGAGACATCGCTGATGATGGGCTTCACGTTCCTTGTAGGAATCGCCTTTGCATATGTGCTTAAGGCAATGACGTTTTTCTTTTCCGGCCTTAGCGAAAAGGGCCTGTCGGCTGTGCTGAAAAATGGCCGGGTATGGCGCCGCGCCTACCGGATGGACATTGCCCGCACCTACCGCTATATCCGCACGGTTACCCGCCTCGACGGGGGATTCATAACCGGGGACGCCAAGTCCGATGCGGACCATGGGATGGACGGACTGGCCGAATATCACCTCGGCAACCTCGAAGACTCTGCAAAACAGGATAAGGAAATGAGCTGTTTATACGAACTCCACCATGGAAAAATTTGATCTGAGTAATATTTTCCAGGGTATTTCGACGCTGCTGCAATCCGATCCTGCGATCATGTATTCGCGCATCGGGTTGATATTGCTGGGTATCCTGCTGGTTTACCTGGGACGCAAAGGCGTCCTCGAACCGCTGGTCATGATTCCGATGGGACTGGGTATGGCCGCCGTGAATGCCGGCGTGCTGATCTTCCCCGGCGGCATCCACGGCAACCTGTTCCTCGACCCGATGGTCACGGATACCGACCAGTTGATGAATATCCTGCAGATTGATTTCCTGCAGCCGATCTATACCTTTACCTTCAGCAACGGCCTGATCGCCTGCCTGATCTTTATGGGTATCGGAACGATGCTCGACATCAATTTCGTGCTGGCGAAACCCCTGCAGAGCATGTTCCTTGCCCTGTGCGCCGAGTTGGGAACGTTCGCCGTGCTGCCGATCGCCTATTCGATGGGACTCAGCCCCAGCGACAGCGCTTCGATCGCGATGGTGGGCGGGGCCGACGGCCCGATGGTGCTTTTCACCTCGCTCAACCTTTCAAAGGAGATTTTCGTGCCGATCACGGTCGTCGCCTACCTGTACCTCGGCCTGACCTACGGCGGTTATCCTTATCTGGTGCGGGCGATGGTCCCCAAACGCCTGCGGGCTATCAAGATGAAACCGGCGAAGAAGCCGTCGAAGCAGTACAGCCCTGCGACCAAGATTTCGTTCGCCGTGGTGATGTGCGTGATCCTGTGCCTGCTCTTCCCGGTGGCCGCTCCGCTATTCTTCTCGCTCTTTATCGGCGTGGTTATCAAGGAGTCCGGGCTGAAACACGTGAATGATTTTATCAGCGGGCCGATGCTCTACGGTTCCACGTTCTTCCTGGGCATCCTGCTGGGCGTGCTATGCGACGCGCATACGCTGCTCGATCCCACAGTGCTCAAACTGCTCGTTCTGGGAATCCTCGCCCTGCTGATCTCGGGCATCGGCGGCATCCTGGGCGGATATATCATGTATTTCTTCAAAAAGGGCAATTTCAACCCCGTCATCGGCATCGCTGCTGTCAGCTGCGTGCCCACGACGGCCAAGGTAGCCCAGAAGATCGTTTCGCACGACAACCCGTCGTCGATGATCCTGCCCGACGCACTGGGCGCCAATATCATGGGCGTCATCACATCGGCCATCATCGCTGCAATCTATGTGACGGTAATTCCGATGTTGTAAACGTATGATCCTGAAAATAAAACGGCCCGCGGGAGCGGGCCGTTTTGTTTTTGTTATTTTCCGATGCCGGAATAGCGGAATCCCGCTGCCGTGACCTCCTGTTTGTCGAAGATGTTGCGGCCGTCGACGATCACATTGTCGCGCATCATCGCGTGCAGTTGCGGCCAGTCGGGCATGCGCAGCTCCTTCCATTCGGTCAGCAGGGCGATTGCATCGGCGCCTTCCGCCGCTTCGTACATCGTCTGGGCGTAATGGACCGGCTTGCCCTCCATCCGGCGGCGGCACTCGGGCATTGCTACGGGGTCGTAGGCGCGTACTTCGGCTCCTGCGTCGAGCAGGCGGCTGATCACCACCGTTGCCGGGGCTTCGCGCATGTCGTCGGTCTCGGGCTTGAAGGCAAGTCCCCAGATCGTGATGACCTTGCCCCGCAGGTCGCCCAGCGCGGCCTTCAATTTCTCGAAAACAACCTCTTTCTGCTCTTCGTTGACCCGTTCGACGGCCTCGATGACCTGCATCGTGTAACCGTATTCGCGGGCCGTGTGGGCCAGCGCCTTCACGTCCTTCGGGAAGCACGAACCGCCGTAGCCGCAGCCGGGGTAGAGGAACTTGTTGCCGATGCGGGCGTCGGAACCGATGCCCTTGCGGACCATCTCCACGTCGGCGCCCACGCGGTCGCAGAGGTTGGCGATCTCGTTCATGAACGAGATGCGCGTAGCGAGCATGGCGTTGGCGGCGTATTTGGTCATTTCGGCTGAGGGGATGTCCATGAACAGCACGCGGAAATTGGTGATCAGGAACGGACGGTAGAGTTTGGCCATCAGCTTGCGGGCCCGTTCGCTGTCAACGCCCACGACCACGCGGTCGGGCGACATGAAATCCTTGATCGCCGCGCCTTCCTTCAGGAATTCGGGGTTCGAGGCCACGTCGAACGGAATCTTGCAGCCGCGCTTTTCGAGTTCCTCCTCGATCACGGCGCGCACCTTCTGCGCCGTACCGACGGGCACGGTGCTCTTGGTGACGAGCACGGTGTATTTTTTGATGTGCCGGCCGAACGTACGGGCCACGTCGAGGACGTATTTCAGGTCGGCCGAACCGTCCTCATCGGGCGGGGTTCCCACGGCCGAGAAGACCACCTCGACATGGGGCAGGCACTTCGTGAGGTCGGTCGTGAAGTGCAGGCGTCCCGCCTCCACATTGCGCCGTACGAGCTCTTCGAGTCCCGGTTCGTAAATCGGGATGACGCCCGCATTCAGTCCGTCGATCTTTTTGGTGTCGATGTCCACACATGTGATGTCGAGACCCATTTCGGCGAAACAGGCGCCCGATACGAGCCCGACGTAACCTGTCCCCACGATTGCTATTTTCATCATAAACTCAGCGTTTATTTTCTTTCGGAGTGTAAATATAGTGCTTTTTTCGAAATAACATCGCGGGGGCCTGAAAAAGGCGGCCCGAAGACCGCCTTGTGTGTTATTTGCCGCATTTGCATTTGACGATACCGTCCGCCAGCGTCCCGCAGGGATCGTGCATGTCGGGCGAGAAACCCTGCTTCATCTCCACGGGTTCGCAGATGGGTTCCCACTTCATCTTCTGGGCGAACTCCGAGAGCAGGCGCACCGAGGCCCCGGCCCAGCAGAACGAACCGAACCAGCCGAATTTGCGGTGGGGGATACCCCGGGCCGCGATGCGGTCGAGCAGCTCGGCCACGGGCGGGAACAGGCAGCCGTTGTAGGTCGGACCGCCGACGATCAGCGTGTCGAAGCGGAATACGTCGCGCAGGACCACCGAAGGATCGGCATAGGTGAGGTTGTAGACCCGGATCGGGCCGACACCCCGGGCAGCTACCTCACGCGCGATGCGCTCGGCCATCTGCTCCGTGTTGCCGTACATCGAGGCGTAGGCTATGACCACGCCCGGTTCGCCTTCGTAGCGGCTCTGGCGGTCGTAGATGTCCATGACCCTGGCGATCTGCTGCTGCCACACGGGACCGTGCGTCGAACAGATCGTCTCGACGGGCAGCGTGCGAACCTTCTGAAGCGCTTTCTGCACGGGAACGCCGTATTTGCCCACGATGCAGGCGTAGTAACGGCGCATCTCGTCCCAGTAGCGGTCGACTTCGACCTGCGAATCGGTGATGCCGCCGTCGAGCGCTCCGAACGTACCGAAGGCGTCGCCCGTGAAGAGCGTCCGGTCGCCGGCGCACCACGTAACCATTGTCTCGGGCCAGTGGACCATCGGAATCATATGGAACGACAGCGTTTTGCCGCCCAGATCGAGCGTGTCGCCCTCCCTGACCTCGACCGTTCCGGCGGCGATGCCGTAGAAACCGTCGATCATCTGGAGGGTTTTGGCGTTGCCGACGATCTCCAGTTCGGGGTAGATGCGGCGCAGGGCCGTGATCGACGACGAATGGTCGGGTTCCATGTGGTTGACGACCAGATAGTCGATCTTGCGGTCGCCGATAGCCTCGCGGATGTTGGCTTCGAGACGGCTGCCGAAAGCCTCCTCGACGGTGTCGATCAGGGCGATCTTCTCGCCTACGACCAGATAGGCGTTGTACGAAACGCCCATCGGAAGCGACCAGAGGGATTCGAAGCGCGTGGTAGTACGGTCATTAACTCCGACGTAGTGGATGCCGGGTAGTATTTCAGTAATTGCCATAAACGTTTTTTTAGTATGTACCGGCACAAATTTACGAAAAAATCCGTTTCGTCCATGTGGCTGGCTTTTTTATTCCACAGGCAAGTCGCATGCCGGGGTGTGGAAAAGGGAAGTTGTGCGTATCGCTCCGAAAGCAAAACGCCGCAATCCAACGAGGGATTGCGGCGCATGCCGGTATGAAAGACGGTTACAGGAACCGGGGTTCCGATGCCCGGCTCTGGGGGCTTGCTTCCACGGCATCGGAGATGATCTCTGCGGGAATTGCCGCCTTGGCGAATACGGTGACATCGTCGCTCTTCGTGCTGGTCAGCGTCATCCGTGTTCCGTCCGCGTTGAATGAAACCCGGTACGAGGGGCTTCCCCACGGGGTGTTATCGCTGTATTTGCCGCTGAGCGTGGGCTTGTCGTAGGTATAAGTTCCGTCCAGGTGGACGTACTCGGGTGTGTACAACCGCTGGTAGAGTTGGAACGAACCCGCCTCGCTGAATGAGATGTAGATGTCGGCTGCGGTGAGCGAACTCCACGAAACCATGTGCCATTCGCCGATGACCGAGCCGTCGCCGGTTTCGGGTCCCGGGGTATCTTTCGAGGAATCGCCGCATCCGGTCAGTGCGAATGCCGCGACGAGGCCGATCAATAACAGTTTGATGCTTTTCATAATAGCTACTTATTTTATAACCAACCTCCGTTCTGGGAATGAATTTCGCGGGCGATCAGGGCGAATTCCTTCGTGATCGGCATGCCGCTCATGCCGCTGCCGTCGCCGCTGCCTGCGACCAGTTTGACCTTGACGATCGCCGATCCGGACTTGGTGCATTTGAAGATGACCTGGTTGGCGAATATGGTCGGAGCGGCCGAAATGCCGAGCCGGGACATGTCCTCCGCGGAGATTTCGAATCCGCTGATTTTCAGGTCCAGGTTGCCGCCGCCGAGGTAGGGTTGCAGGTTCAGCGTATACTGGCTGCCCGTGGGAACCGGAATGCAGGTGATTCCGCGAATGTTCATCAGCAGTTGGTAGGCGTCGATGTAACCCGTGCCCATTCCCTTTTTGTGCTTCGACAGGTCGAGGGTCGCAAGGGCGCCCTTGTCGGTGATATACCGTTTGGTCCCGGTGCAGTACTGGTTGATGTTGTTGACCGAGGTCAGCAGCAGTGCCGTGAATTCGCTCCGGGTAAAGCTTTTGCCGAGTTGCAGCGCATAGGACAGTCCGAGCGCCGCAACGCCCGAAACATGCGGGCAGGCCATCGACGTACCCTGCATATAACCGTATTTTCCACCGTTGACAGTCGACAATACTTCGGATCCTCCGTCTGTTTTTTGCTCAAGTATCGACTGGTAAGCGTCGCCGCCGGGGGCTGCGATGTTGCAGGCCGGGCCGTAGTTGGTGTAATAGGCCGGCGTATAGTCGCACGACATCGCCGTTACGGAAATATAATCGCTGTAAGCGCCGGGGTAACCCGACATGCCGGTCAAATCGTTGCCTGCGGCAAATATGGCGAGTCCTCCGCTGATGGCCGCACAGTTCTGCTTGGCGATGAAGTAGTCGATTGCCTGTTTTTCGGCGCTGGCGCCGCTGGAATAGGCTGCGTCGGAGGTTACTGAGCCGGCGGGGTATCCGTAACTGCACTGGATGATCGCCGCGCCGTTGTCGGCGGCGTACTTGATGGCTTTTGCCGATATGGCCGCAGAGCCGCCGTCGTCGTCGTGGAAAATCTGGCAGGACATGATCTTTACGCCATCGTTTTTGCCCGAGCCGCCTGCAACTCCTGCGACTCCTCTGCCGTTGTTATTCACTGCCGAAACCGTTCCGGCCACGTGTGTGCCGTGATCCGGCGCATCGCCCTTGGTGCTGATGGTCAGCGTCGTGTTGTCGACGAAGTTGAATCCGTGTATATCGTCGATATAGCCGTTCGAATCGTCGTCCTGACCTTCCGTGCCGTTCTGCTCGCGTGTGTTGACCCACATGTTGGCGGCCAGGTCGGGGTGATCCCACTGTACGCAGTTGTCGACGACAGCCACGATGACGCGCGGGTCGCCCGTGCAGAGTTTCCAGGCTTCACCGCAGTTGACATCGGCGCCGGCTTTGATCTTCGAATAGATCGCCTTGTCTCCGGTGTTGATGTAGTGCCATTGCTTGCTCAGGTAGGTGTCGTCAAACCCGACGGCTGCGCGGGTCTGCGGTGCAGCTCCGGTTTCGATCAGCGGCGTAACTTTGCCATCGTGTACGTGCATCAGTTGCTGGTTGAATTCCACCTTGCTGACTTCGGCGACCTGCGCCATGTTCCGGGCAGCTTCGTCTAAATTGACCTCTTCGTTGAACTCGACGACATACCAGCGGTGCAGGCCTGCGGCGCGCGTGCGCTCCTCATTCTGCACGTCTACCGGGAAAAGACGCTGTAACGCCCTGACCCCGATGTTGCCGAGTACCGCATCGAAATCGCTGATGCCCGAACGGGTGGCGACACCACCCGCCCGTGTAACCTGCATGACCGATGTTTCGACACTGGATACGGCGTCTTCACCGAAATAAACCAGCAGTTGGCCCTTGACCGCATTTTCCGACGAGAAGATGAGTTTGGCCGCCGTTTTTGCATCCGGCTGGTTGCCTGCTGCCTGCTCGGTCGCGTCTTTTGTACACGATCCCAGAACCAGCATTGCTGACAGGAGCAACAGGCTCCAGATAGTTTTTGTCCTTGTCATAATTTTACAATCGTATTGTTACATGTTGTGACCGGTGTTTCGTTCCATTCGACCACAGAACCCGACACGGTCGCTCGGGACTGTGTCGGGTCGTGTGGACCGGAATGAAAGTTATTTCAGGATCTGGTTGCTATTGCCGGTTTTGAGGTCGGCGCGGCGACCCATCTGCATCGGCAGCGGCTCACATTTGGTCGTCTTCACGCTGAGCGTGCGGACGCCGTTGTTCGTGTTGCCGTTGTTCCTGACGAATTTGGTGTTCATCAGAAGGCTGCTGCTGTCGAACGACTTTCCGATCTGGGCCGGAACGCGAACGCTGCTGAACGGAATCTTCGTCCGGACGCCCTGAACTTTGGCTTTGGATGCCGCGGATGTCGTTCCACTCTGCTTCGTGATGGCCGTACCGTCGACATAGTAGAGTGCCATGGCTCCGATGATCTCTCCGGCATTAAAGTCGGCAACGGGAACTTCGATGTCGGTCATCAGCTTTGCAATCTGTTTCGATGTCGGATCTACCGTCAATACGATCGGATCGCTGCCTTTGCTGTCTTCATCTGCATACGAGAAGACGCCGTAGCCGAGAGACTGGTCGGGAGTGAGTGCTTCCGTGAATTTGCCGAGCAGGTTGCCGTCCTCCTCACGGCCGAGCTGTACGCCGCTCAGTGTCAGCGTCGACTGGGCCGAATCGTAGGTTGCGTACCATTGGGTGTCGTCTTCCATTGCGAAATCCTTCACGAAGAAGTCGGTGTTGCTTCCGACGGAAGGAACTATTTCGAATACATTTTCGAACGAGTCTTCCGCGCTGGCTACGTAGGACATATCGTATTTTCCGATGACCAATGCTCCGCTATAGGGCGGTATGGTCGTCATGAACGGCTCGGATTTGATCAGCTTCGTCTTGCCGTAGTTGTTCGTAGCTTCGACAACCAGGGTATAGGACGTACTGGGCGTCATATTGAGCATTATGTCCCAATATTTTCCGGTAGCTGCAAGTTCTTCCATCGCATCGGCATTGAGTTCCTTGCCGTATTTATCCATTGCCCCTTGCAGGGTTAGGCCGCCGGTTTGGATCCCGATGTTTTCGATTACGGAAGTCTTGTTGAAAAAGGTCTTGATCTTCTTCATTTCCGTACCGGTGATTTCAAATACGGTCGATGAATAATCGGGGAACTGTGACACATAATCCGCAGCGTCGGGATATTCGCTGACTTTGTACAGCGTGCCTGCGATGTCGTTGGGGGCCGTGGTGCCTCCCGCACCCGGGAAATAGAACGATGCTGCAGACGCCTCGGCGGCAACCGGTTTCTGTGCTTTGTCAAGCGGCAGGGCAACTACGGTATAGGTGTCTGCACCGGGAAGTACGACTTCGGCGGATACTTTCTCGCCGCCCACCGTGAAGGTTTTGAACGAGTTGATGTTCTCGGCCGATCCGTCGGCAATTGCTGTGACGAGCGTGGTGATTTCAGCCTCGGTCAGCTCGTTTTTGGCGAGGACGTAGTGGATGTTCGTCACGTTGGCTCCATAGGTGAAATCAATTACCGCACTTGCCGTTTCATTGTCCGGTGCGAGCTTCATGCCTCCGTAGGCTGCTGCAAGCGAATAATCTACGACTTCCGCGCCGGGCAGTAAGATGCGGAACAAACCGTTCTTGTTGGCTTCCATGGCTTTGCCGCCTCCGTAAACAAGGGCGAGGCCGCCTTTCGGGAAGGTAATTACACCATTAACCAGTGTACCTTCCTTACCGTTGTAGTTGGCGATTTCATAATCTCCGTAACTCGGATCGATGTCGGTGAAACCGGTCGGCTGACGCGATATAGTTACTTTCGTAGGATCGCTGCAGTTGATGGTGATGTTGGTCTTCTTATACGTACCGATCTGTGCTTCGATCGTGGCCTGCGGGGCATCGAAGAATTCGGTCATGAATCCCCAGCCGAACATGTCCTCGATCATGTAAATGCCCTCTTTCGACTTATGTTTGTGGATGGTAACGTCGATTTCGAGGTTATCGCCTTTGAACATATTGCAGAACCAGTCGTCACGGTATTTTCCGCTGCCCTTTATCAGTTCCCACGGCCATGGAGCGACCGTAATGCTGAGCGAACGGTTGCCATAGGGAGTGGTATTGTCCTCGTCGTTGAGGAGGAAGTCGATCGGATACTCCTTACCGTCTTCGAGTTTGGTGCGGTCGAACGTAATCAGCAGTTCGGAGGTTTCCTTGCCTGCGGCAAACGCTACGGATGAAGGAATGGTGAACAGTCCCGATTCTTCGCTGGCGAGGACCGCTACGGTCAGCGCCTCGTCCTTGGCGATACGCTTTACCGGAATGGAGATGGAGGAGATGTCGTCGCCGATGCTGTAGTCGGTGGTCGCATTCTCCGGGAAATAGACCTGTGCGCCATCGACATCGGGACCAGCCTTGAAGTCATCGTCGTTGCAGGCCGTGAAAAGCCCTGCTGCGATGGCGACAGTCGCTAAAAAGAATATTTTTATATTTTTCATAAATAGCAGCGTTTTTTATTTGACAGACTTGACTGTTAAGTTCGGGTTGGGGTTGTTCTTGCCCGTGAGACCCGTATTTTGCTGCACAGCGGCAAGCGGAATTACGCAATTCCACCAAGGCGCGCGACCGGTCGTCGTAAACTGGGCGCTGGGCGGTGCATTGGTGCCCGAGTCTCCATTGTGCATGTCCATGTTCAGACGCTTCAGGTCGTAGAAGATGATACCTTCGCCCCAGAACTCGATGCGCTTCTGGAAGATGATCTCGTCGATGAGGTCGTTGGCTGCCGGAACCGTGTAGGCCGGATCGCGGTTGGCCATGAACGACAGCAGCAGCGACTTGCCGGTACCGGCATCGTAGTGTGCCGTAGCCTCGGCTTCGATGAGGTACATCTCCTCGACGCGCATCATCGGGATGCTCGTCACGTTACCCGTAGCGTAGGACCTCTTCTCTCCGCCGTTTGTATGGAACTTGAACGATGCATAGGGAGCGATCGTCTTGAACTCGTCCTCGGTAAGACTCGTGTAGGGTTGTATGGCTTCGTACGAACGGTCCGGTCCGACGAAAACCTTTTTGCGGAAGTCGCCCGACGAAATGCGGTTGTAGCTGAATACCGAAAGACCCGGCTGGGCTCCGTAACCGTATCCCCAGATTGATTCGGGACACATGTGCGCAGACCACGACAGCAGGTTGTTGAGTACGGTGTCGGTGGTCTGGATCATGCCCCACATCCACGACGAATTGACCGTGTTGAAACCGGTTGCGGGATCGAGCCACTGGGTTTCGGTCATGATCGTGCAGCCCGATGCGTCGATGGCCTTGCGGGCATATTCGGCGGCCAGGCGATAGGCTGCGTTGCCGGTCGGAACGTTCTCGTACGAGTCCTCGAAGCCGCCCAGCCAGAGGTAGGCGCGTGCCTTGAGTCCGTAAACCACGGCCAGCGAAGGCAGGTTCTTCGATGCCGGCGTATAGTGGGCCAGCAGGGTCTCGGCAGCGTTGAGGTCTTCGAGAATGAACTCGAACATTTCCTCACGCGTTGCACGCGGGTTATTCTCCAGTTCCGCCAGGGTCATACCTTCGCGGACGATGGGAACGGTCAGCCCCTTGACGGCCTCCAGTTCGGTCTCGTAGGCGGGACGCTCGGGAGCTTTCGCCGGCAGCGGATCGTACTGACGGGCCATATCGAGGTAGCAGAGTGCGCGGAACGTCTTGCCGACACCCAGCATCTCTTCATATCCTTCGGCTCCGTTGGCGATCTCGATGGCCTCGTTGGCTGTGAAGATGAACTTGTAATAGTTGGTATAGAAGAATTCGGTAGGCCAGTTGTTTGCAGCCAGTCCGTTGATATAGAGCCAAGGCTGCCAGCGGTCGTAGTACTGGTTGCCGCCCGGCAGGTTGCCGCTGACGGGGAATACTTCACCGACGAGACGGTCCGTGGCGCCGAAGATGCCCGGATAACCGAAGTCGAAATGGTCTCCGAGGTCGAGATAACTGGTGATCAGAACCGTCGGCATCGCAGTAACCAAACCTTCCATGGCGAACGGCGATTCGGCCGTCTGGTCGCTGGTGGCATATCCACTCTCGGGGAAGGTCTCCTTGATGCAGCCCGACAGAATTACGGACGAGCCGAGGAGCGCTGCTGTGAGTTTTATGATGTTATTCATTTTCATGATATTCGTCGATTAAAAATTAGAACGTAACGGTTACGCCGCCCGAGAAGGTGCGAATCGGTGCGTAGTAGTACGGATTCGTAATTCCGTTGATAGCCTGGCGCGGGTCGAGACCCTGGCGCTTGGACCAGTACCATACGTTGTCGCACGCGAAGTAGATACGCAGGTTCTCGACAAGGAACTTACGCGTGATACGTTTTGGCAGCGTATAGCCGAGCGTGATGTTCTGAATGTTCAGATACGATGCGCTGGTGAGGAAACGGTCCGAAACGGCAGCCTGGTTCGTATCGTTGTAAGCCAGGCGCGGAATATTCGAGCTGGAATTCTCGGGAGTCCACGAGTTGAGCAGGTCGTGGTGGTAGTTGTTTCCGGTCGACGTTCCTAACGGCGAGTCCATGTAGTACATATAACCGTAGTCGAGAACCTGTCCGCCGAGCTGATAGGTGAAGCCTACCGAGAAATCGACGCCGTAGAAGCGGAGCGATGTGCTGAAACCGCCGTAAACATCCGGCAGGGCGTCTCCGTGCATCTCGCGTCCGTTCTGCGAAGCAACCGAGTAATCGTCGGTCTTGACGCGCTCTTTGGTACCCTTTTCCTCATTGGTTTTGTAGGTGTACCACAGCGATTTTCCGGTTTCGGGGTCTACTCCCGCATAGGTCGGAATGTAGAACGAGAAGACGGACTCCCCTTCGGTGAGGAACTTGGTTCCCTGCTGGCGGCCTACGTGTTTGCCGTCTGCCGTCGTGTTGTTCTTGAACTGATCGGGCAGGTGAGTTACCTTGTTCTTGTAGTGGGTCATGTTGAGCGAGAAATCCCATACGAGATTCTTCTTCCGGATCAGATCCGCATTCAGTTCGATCTCAATACCACGGTTGACCATGTCGCCGATGTTGGTGAAGATGGAGGTATAACCGGCCTCGATCGGGGTTGCCAGCTCGAACAGCATGTCGGTGGTCTTACGGTTGAAGAAGTCGATACCTCCCGACAGGCGGTTGCCCCAGAATCCGAACTCAACGCCGGCATTGAGGTTGGCGTTGGTCTCCCAGGTAATATCGGGATTGCCTTTGCGGTACAGCGTACTCGTTACGCCGCCGCCCGAGCTCAGGATTTCGCGGTAGTCGACGTAGCGGTAATAAGTCTCCGCTTTCGACCCGAGGTTGTCGTTACCCTGCGAACCGTACGAAGCCTTGACTTTCAGCATGTCGATCCACGGAGCGTTGAACCAGTTCTCGCGGTTGATGATCCAGGCAGCGCCTAACGACCAGAAGTTACCCCAGCGGTGGTCGGG
Organism: Bacteroidota bacterium; assembly: GCA_023443765.1. GTDB lineage: Bacteria > Bacteroidota > Bacteroidia > Bacteroidales > Rikenellaceae > Alistipes. Next base: position 44,404 of record JAEZTA010000015.1, read on the forward strand.
GTGGAAGCGTGACGATGCGTCGCGGCGATACGATCCCGAGAAGTAGATGCGCTCGTCGTAGTTGTACTGTCCGCGGAAGAAGTAACCTTCGTTGTTGTATTCCAGGACCGATGATCCCGAGCGCGAAGAATCTTCGACAGCTCCGCTGAGTTCGTTGTTGTCCGGCGAGTACATTCTGGTTTTCGAGGCGTACAGGCCGTAGGATTTGCGGTTGTACATCTCGTGTCCGAAGAGCAGGTCGAGGTTATGGTGCTCGGCGAAAGTGTTGGTGTAGGTCAGCAACTGCTGCAGGTTGTAGGCGATCTCACGACCGTGCTCCTTGTAAACCGAACCGCCCGACTCGGCGAACTGTCCGTAGTAGGGGTTTGCCACCTGCGTAGCGCGGGTTTCATCCAGCGATACGCTGCCGTTGAGGGTCAGTTTCAGGCCCTTGTACAGCATGAAATCCGCAAAACCGTTGGCCATGAAGGCGTTGCCCTCATTGATGTATTTGTTGAGCTGGATATCCTGCAGGTCGTTGCTCTTGCCGCCGTTCGTACGCAGGGCACCGCCGTTGCGTCCGTCGCCGGTATCGTACAACTTGAACCCGTATTGGTCGATCATGATGTTGCCGTTGCCGTCGCGCATGTAAACCGGATAGATAGGCGCCATGCGGATCGCCGTAGCAAATGCATTTCCGCCGTCGGCGTTACCTTCGCCCTGACCTTCGCCGTCGGCGTTGATCTTGTTACCGTTGTTCCAGACGAAATGGGTGTAGGACATGTTACCACCGACTTTCAGCCACTTCTTGGCCTGGTAATCGGCACGCAGACGGGCAGTATAACGTTCGTTGCTCGAACCGTCGACGATACCCGTGTTGTCCAGGTAACCGAGCGACGCGAAGAAGTTGGCGCGGTCGGTTGCTCCGGAGACGCTTACGTTGTACTCCTGACGGAACGACGACGATTTGTAAATTTCGTCGAGCCAGTTGTCGGGCTGCAGGTAGAACTGCTGGCCGTTGGCATCGGTTACCAGGCGGCCCTGCTTCGCACGCGGATTGAGGCGGCCGTTCTCTCCGATGAGGTTCTGGCCGTCGGGTACGGTGAAGACGTTGTAGCCCAGACCGCCGGGATCGTTCGATGTCAGCAGTTTGTTAGCTGCGATGTTGGCTGCCAGAGGCGTGTATTTCTGGTCCAGTTTGTAGTAATTGTACAGCGCCTTGTAGTGCATCTCGTAGTACTCGCCTGCATCTTCCACGATATCGTAAGTCTGCAGTGCGCGGGTGTTGATACCCCATTTGCCGTCGAAGGTTACGACAGCGTCGCCGGCCTTTGCCCGCTTCGTCGTCACCATGATCACACCGTTCGCGCCGCGTGCGCCGTACAGTGCGTTCGAGGCAGCGTCCTTGAGTACGCTGATGGACTCGATGTCGGCAGCATTGATGTTGTTGATGTCGCCTTCGAAAGGAACACCGTCGACAACCCAGAGCGGGTCGTTCTTGGCGTTCATCGAACCGTAACCGCGGACGTAAATCTTCTGACCGGAACCCGGACGGCCCGATTCAGACGAGAACTGTACACCGGCGATCTTGCCGACGAGTGCATCCTGAACGTTCGAAGACTGTGTTTTGATCAGGTCGTCGGATTTGATGACCTTCGCCGATCCGGTAAACGCATCTTTTTTGGCTGTACCGAAGGCGACCACGATGACATCGTCGATTGCCTGCGTATCTTCTTTCAGCGTGATGTTGATGCGCGTTTTTCCTGAGATGGCAACCTTCTGGGTCTCATAGCCGATGAAGGATACGACCAGCGATCCGTTTCCGGGCGCTGAGATCGTGAAACTGCCGTCTCCATTCGAGGTTGTGCCGACGTGTGTGCCGTCGACCATGACCGTTGCGCCCGCGATCGGTTTCCCGTCGGAATCGGCCACTGTACCCGAAATTTGCTTACTCTGGGCCAGCGAAAGTAATATTCCCCCCCCCAGTAAAGCAATTAACGATAGTAGAATTTTTCTTACCATAAGCGTTAATCTGAAATTGTTTTTTAAAATAAAAAGTTCACAAGCAAAGATATGAAAATGCTACCTCGTTTACAAATAAATTATTAAAAAAATTTACCAATATAACATATCTTCAGAGGATCGGCTACTGGTGGTTACGATTTAGGGCATATGATTCCATGACGGTTACAGATTGTAATCGCCTGTTTTAGGGGTTTTCGGGTATTCCGGGCGAAAATGTCTGCCGTGTGGACTTCTATGTATACACGAATCCGACCTTAAAACTGCTCCTGAACCCGTTCCAGACCCGAATCCGGGTAGAGTGTATCGAGCCGTTTGGAGAGGCGTTCCATGTCGCCGTCGAGCTTCGAGTGGGTGATAGTCGCGTAAATCTGTGTAGTACGGATATTCTTATGGCCCAGCAATTTACTGATGGTTTCGATTGCCATTCCCTGCGAGAGAGTGATCGTCGTGGCGAAGGTATGACGCGCCGAGTGGAACGTAATGTGCCGCGGAATGCCTGCCAGGGACATAATGCGTTCGAGGCAGATGTTGCACCAACCATTGCTTGGCAGATTGAATATCTGCATGTTACGTTGCCGGGGTTTGTATTTCAGCAGGATCGCATACGGAACTGCGAAAATCCGCACATGGACAGTTGTCCCCGTTTTCCGACGTGTGGTGCTGATCCACAACTGCTTACCATCCTGCTGGATTTGCTGGGGAGTAAGCATGCTGAGGTCGATATAGGAGAGTCCCGTGAAGCAACTGAACAAAAACGCATCGCGTACCAACTGCAAGGTCGCATCGTTGAGCTCCAGACGGATTAGTTTACGTATCTCGGCCATGGATAGATAGTTTCTGGTGACAAATTCACTGTGCAGTTTGTAATTGGAGAAGAGGTCCTTGGACATGTAACCCTTGCTGCGGGCCAGCATAAGGACGTGTTTGAGCGCAATCATGTAGATCCACGTCGTGTTTTTCTTATGCCCGCACTCCTGGGCGATATACTGGTGAAACCCGGTCAGGAACTCCTTGTCGAGCTCTTTGAACAGCAAATCCTTGCGGTTGAACCGGTCGTTGACATAGCTTTCGAGATGATTGTAAACACACCTATATTTATAATAGGTCGTTTTGCTGCGGCTGATGCCGACCATCCGGCTGAATTCCTCGTTGTGACGCTTAAAAAAAGCAAGCAACGTTTCATTACGCTGATCGTTACCGAAATACATCTCCTTGACCATTCCCGGAGTAACCAGCGAATGCTCGTAGAATAATGTATTGTAACAACGTTCGATGTGGTAGCGAATCTGGGCGAGTTGTTCGTTTGTACGT
>JAEZTA010000114.1 GCA_023443765.1 Bacteroidota bacterium
GGTAGGCGTAGTTGTAGAGGCGGAAAAGCGAGAGGTTGTAGACGCCCAGCAACTGGTATTTCGGCAGCGCGGGGTTCACCAGCGGGCCCAGCAGGTTGAAGAACGTACGCACGGCGAGGTGCTTGCGGATCGGGGCTACGGCCTTCATTGCGGGGTTGAACAGCGGGGCGTGCAGGTAGGCGATGCGGCATGCGTCGAGCGAGGCGCGCAGGCGGTCGGCATCGTCGGTGAACCGTACGCCGTGGCGCTCGATGACGTTGCTCGCGCCGCTCACCGAGGTGGCGCCGTAGTTGCCGTGCTTGACGACGTTGTAGCCTGCGCCCGCCACCACGAAACTGGCCGCGGTGCTGATGTTGAAGGTGTTTTTGCCGTCGCCGCCCGTACCCACGATGTCGATGGGCTCGTAGGCCGAGAGGTCTGCCGGACGGCGCATTTCGAGCAGCGCGTCGCGGAATCCGGCCAGCTCCTCGACCGAGATGCTGCGCATGAGGAAGACGGTGATCAGTGCCGAGACCTGCTCGGGGTTGTATTTCCCGGCGGCGATGCCTGCCAGAACCTGTTGTGCCTCCGAGCGGTCCATGTACTGGTGTTCAAAGAGGCGGTATAGTAAATCTTTCATCGTTCGTGCGTGTTTATCAGTTGCATTTCGTGATCCAGTTCGCGAGGATGGCCTTGCCCTGCGGCGTGAGGACCGATTCGGGGTGGAACTGGATGCCCCGCAGGTTGTAGGTCCGGTGGCGCAGGCCCATGATAAGGCCGTTGCGGTCGGTCGCCGTGACTTCGAGGCAGTCGGGAAGTCCGTCTGCGGAGACCACCCACGAGTGGTAGCGTCCGGCGCGGAACCCTGTGCCCAGCCCGTCGAAAAGCGGTTCGTCGGCCACAATGCGGATGTCCGAACAGACGCCGTGGTGGACCTCTGTGAGGTTTTCCAGTCTGGCGCCGAACGCCTCGCCGATGGCCTGTTCGCCGAGGCAGATGCCCAGTATCGGTTTGGTGGCGGCGTAACGCTCAATCAGCGGCAGCAGCAGCCCCGCCTCGGAAGGGATGCCGGGACCGGGCGAGAGCACGATGCGGTCGTAGGCGTCGACTTCGTCCAGCGTGATGCGGTCGTTGCGGCGCACGTCGACTTCGAGGCCCAGTTCCAGCAGCATGTGGCGCAGGTTGTAGGTGAAGGAGTCGTAATTATCGAAAAGCAGACATTTCATGATTTCGGATTTTTAGCGTTAATTGATCAGTTTCCCGGCTTCGCGGATGGCTTTGTCGAGTGCGCCGAGTTTGCTCGACACCTCCTGCAATTCGCGGTCGGGGTCGCTTTTCGAGACGATGCCCGCCCCGGCCTGGTAGTAGAGTGTGTTGTTGCGGCTGACGAACGTGCGGATGGCGATGGCCTGGTTGAGGTCGCCGTTGAGGCCGATGAAGCCGATACATCCGCCGTAGACGCCGCGGTTCTGAGGCTCGATCTCCGAAATAAGCTGCATGGCGCGTACCTTGGGGGCGCCGCTGAGCGTGCCGGCCGGGAAGGTGTCGATGAAGGTCCGGATGGGGTCGCTGTCGGCGTCGATCTCGCCGCTGACGCGCGAGACGAGGTGGATGACGTGGCTGTAATACTGCACGTCGCGGTAGAAATCCACCTTCACGTCGTGGGCGTTGCGGCTCAGGTCGTTGCGGGCCAGATCGACCAGCATGACGTGCTCGGCGTTCTCCTTGGGGTCGGCGAGCAGCATCTCGGTCCGCTCGCGGTCGAGCGCCGAATTGCCGGTCCGGAAGGCTGTGCCGGCGATGGGATCGATCGAGGCGTGGTTGTTTTCAATCTTGCAGTGGGTTTCGGGCGAGGAGCCGAAGATGCGGAAACCCCCGAAATCGAAGTAGAAGAGGTAGGGCGAAGGGTTGATGCTTCGCAGCGAACGGTAGACCTTGAAGTCGTCGCCCTGGAAAGGCTGTTCGAAACGGCGGCTCAGTACGATCTGGAACACGTCGCCGCGCAGGCAGCGCCGCACGCCCTCGCGCACCATCGCTTTGTAGGCGTCGTCGGTGATGTTCGAACGGCGTTCGCCGACCGTGCGGAAGTTGTACGAGGCGAAATTGCGGTCTTCGATCAGCGTTTCGACCTCGCGCAGGTGGTCTTCCTCGCCGTCGGCGCACAGCTCGATGATCGAGAGTTCGTTTTTGAAATGGTTGAAAACCAGCAGGTATTTATAGAGGATGTAGCAGATGTCGGGGGCGTCGGAATCCTGGTGGTGGAACTCTTTGACGGGGATGTTCTCGAAATAGCGCACCGCGTCGAAAGCCGTGTAGCCGAACAGGCCGCAGAGGGAGCTTCCCTCGCCCCCGATGCGGAAGGCGTTGAGGAACTCTTTCAGGGCGTCTGCCGAGGCGTACTCCTCGCCGAGGTGTTTTACGGCGCTTTGGCCATCGGGGAAGTCCATGACCGCTTCGCCGTTGTTCACCGCGATGCGGGCGATGGGGCGGAAGGCGATGAACGAAAGGCTGTTCTCGTTGCCGTGGTAGTCGGAGCTTTCGAGCAGGGCCGACTGGGGGTATACGTCGCGGAGTTTGAGGTAGAGACTGACGGGGGTATGGAGGTCTCCGAGGAGTTTTTTGCTTGCCGTAGTAAATTGATACATGATATTGGCTGTTTTTCGGATTTTACAAATTGGCGGAGATTTCCGGGCGGTCCATGTTCGCGAGGTAGGTCTCCATATCCTTGTCGCCGCGGCCCGAGACGGTCAGCACCACCACGTCCGAGGGCCGGAACTCCATTTTGGGCAGGGCGCCGAGAGCGTGGGCACTTTCGAGGGCGGGGATGATGCCTTCGAGGCGCGTGAGCTCGAAGGCTCCGCGCAGCGCTTCGTCGTCGTTGACCGAAAGGACCTTTGCGCGTCCCGTCTGCGAGAGGTTGGCGTGCATGGGGCCGATGCCGGGGTAGTCGAGGCCCGCCGAGATCGAGTAAGGTTCCTCGATCTGTCCGTCCGCGGTCTGCATGACCAGCGTGCGGGCGCCGTGGATGATACCTTCGCGGCCCAGCTGGATCGTCGCTGCGCTGCGTCCCGAGAGGAGGCCTTCGCCCCCGGCTTCAGCCAGTACGATCCGTACGCGCTCGTCGCCGAGGTAATGATAGACGGTTCCCGCAGCGTTGCTGCCGCCGCCGACGCAGGCCATCAGGTAGTCGGGGTAGTCGCGGCCCTCCTTCTCCTGCAACTGGATGCGAATCTCCTCGCTGATAACCGATTGCAGGCGCGCCACCATGTCGGGATAGGGGTGGGGACCCACCGTCGAGCCGATGATGTAGAACGTGTCGGCGGGGTGGCAGCACCAGTCGCGGATGGCTTCGTTCGTGGCGTCCTTCAGCGTCATGTTGCCCGAGGTCACGGGGACGACCGTCGCGCCTAACATCTCCATCTTCCGGACGTTGGCCTGCTGGCGTTCCACATCGGTGCGGCCCATGTAGACCACGCACGGCATGTTCATCAGCGCGCAGACCGTGGCCGTGGCCACGCCGTGCTGCCCGGCTCCCGTCTCGGCGATGATGCGCGTCTTGCCCATGCTCCGGGCGATCAGGATCTGCCCGATGGTGTTGTTGATCTTGTGGGCGCCGGTGTGGTTGAGGTCCTCGCGCTTGAGGTAGATGCGGCAGCCGTAGCGTTCGCTCAGCCGGCGGGCGAAATAGAGCGGCGAGGGGCGGCCCACGTAGTCGCGCAGCAGGGTGCGGTACTCCTCGCGGAACGATTCGCTTTCGAGCACCCGCAGGTAGCTGCGCTGTAAATCCTCGACGCATTTGTGCAGGATTTCGGGGATGTATGCACCTCCGAAGCGTCCGTAATAACCTTTCTCATTAACCTGGTAATCCATATTTTCTGATTTTTAGAATATGCACATGAAAAAAGGCCTGTTGTGAGTACAACAGGCCTTTTCGAAATTATTGCTGATTTATCGTTCAACAACTACACACGGCAAGTCTCTCACAACGGAAAATTGTAAGCGCCACCACCATGCGTTATTGATCGAAAAACTTTTCATAATCGGGTTTCTTGGTTGCAAATATAGGGACTTTGTCCGAAAAATCAAATAAAATCGTCTTTTTTTCATTTTTCTGCCGCAGCAGGCTCCACGACCTCGACCCATTCGCCCTTTTTGAGCCCCCGCACCGAGTTGTCGTACATCGCCTCGCAGTAGACCGAAGGCAGGTAGTAGCGGCCCTTGTAGGTCGCGGTGAGCTTGATCGGAATCTCCCGGCTCTCGCCGCTCCTGAGGTCGAAGTAGCTCAGCACCCGGTCGTCGCGGATGTCCTGGTAGGTGACCGACGAGAGGTCGCGCCCGGAGGTGATCTCCCAGCCTGCCGGGACGATGTGCGTCAGGGCAAGGTCGGCGTAGCGCTCGTAACCGCTGGTGTTCGTGACGGTTACGATGGCGTAGAAGTCCGTCGATACGGCAACCGACCGCGGGTCCATCGCTGCGCCGTTCATGTCCTTGTACCGGACATCGATCCGGATGCCGCTCGCGGCTTCGACCTCCTCGCCCTTGCCCGGCGTGTAGCTCTGGCTCACAACTACGTAGAGGCTGCCCGTGCCGTTGTTCTTCACTTCGGTTGCGGCGGTGAGGGGCATGCTGACGATCGACTTGGCGGTCCGGAGTTGTTCGCTGCCGACCTTGGCGTTGATGCCCGTCTGGCCCGTGGAGGTGAAATTCGCCAGCGTGTTGAGCATCCATGCCGTCGACTGGGTGCTCAGCCACTTGTCCTTTTTCAGGATGTCGGACATCCGCATGGCCGTACGGAACGCCTCCTCGCGGTGTCCTAACAGCGTCTGCGTCATCAGGACAATCGCCATCTGCCGTTCGGAACTGTTGTAGGTCCCGTCGTAGGGATTGACCTTCTGGGCCGCCGCATTTGCGGTCTGGCCGGTCAGTTCTTCCGCCACTTTCCGGTTGCCGTCGAGGGCGTAGGCTGCCGCCAGCATCCATTTTACGTCGTTGCCCGCCTGTGCCGATTTCTCGCGGAGGCGGTTCATGGCGCCGCGGTCGGGCGAGCCGCTGAGTGCGAGGACATACTGGGCGTAGGCCTGCGTCAGGGAGTTGTCGAAGGTATTGGTGCGCAGGTATTTGATCGCCCGGTCGAGAGTCGTACGGTCGACGGCGTAGCCGTATTTCGCAGCCTCGGTCATGAAATGGACCGCATAGGCCGTGCCCCACTCCGAAGGCGAGGTTCCGCCGCTCCAGTAGGCGAATGCGCCGTTGGAGAGCTGGTAGCTGCCCAGTCGCGGCAGGACGCTCTTGATGTTACGGTCGATGTCCTGCAACATCTGCTTGTCACACTCCACGATGGAGGGCAGGTAGAGTTGCGGGAAGGCTCCCGAGGTGATCTGTTCGATGCAGCCGTGGGGGTAGCGCACGAGGTATTCGAGGCGGCGCGAAAGGTCGATTGGGGGAATCGACGAGAGTTCCAGCCTGGCGGTTCCGGTGGCTTTCAGGGGTTTGACCGAGGCGGTTTCGCCCGGCTTGAGAACGCGGTCTTCGGAGGTCGTTACATAGGGGTTCGGTTCCCGCACGTCGATTTCGATCTCCGAAGCGGAGTTGTCGCCCGACGACGATGCCGTGACGCGGACCTTTCCGATCCCGGTCTGTTTGCCCGCCTTGAGCCGGAACGTGACGACCTGTTCGCCCTCGCTGCCAAGGGTGATGCTCCTGCTTTGCGATCCGACGATGGTGAACGACTCGTTGGTAGTTACTTTCACGTCGGTCTTGCCGACTCCGTTTTCAAGGGCGAAGACCGTGACGGGCAGTTCGATCTCCTCGTCCGTGGAAACCACGCGGGGCAGGGTCGCCTGCACCAGAAGTGGTTTCTTTACGGCGACCTCCCTGCCCGAGGAGCCGAAGGCGTGGCCGTTCGAAGCGACGACCATCACGCGCACCGACCCGAAGTAGGGCGGCAGTGTGATTTTGTGGGTGTTGGTCTTCCCGGCACCCAGTTTCTGGGCGTCGATGAACCGCACGACGGGTTTGAACCGCTGGGCCCGCAGCGCCCCGGTGTTTGGCTGTTCGGAGTCGCCGCCGATGGCGAACATCTGCTCGATGCGGCCGCCGTAAGCCCCGATGACGAAGTCGAAGAGGTCCCACGTGCGTACGCCCAGCGCTTCGGTGGCGTTGAAATAGAGGTACGGGTCGGGCGTCTTGAAGCGGGTGAGCCCCAGCAGGCCTTCGTCGACCAGCGCCAGTACGTAGCTCATGCGCTTGCCGTTCTGTTCGCGGACCCTGATCGTGACCTCCGATTCGGGCTTCACCGACTCCGGCATCTCGATGACGGGCGTGAGGCGCGTGCCGACATCCTCGACCGGGAGCCGCAGCACGCCGAACAACCGGATCGGGGCGTCGTTGAGCGTGTTGTTGTGGGGCTGGACAAGGGTTACCGAGACATAGACGTTCGGGGCCATGCCCTCCCTGACGGGAATTTCGAACGTGGTTTGCTTGGCCGTGCAGTCGACCCAGTAGCTTTCGCGGACGAAGCTGCCGCTCTCTATGCTCACCAGCGCCCGTGCGCCCGGGGACGAGGGGATGGTGATCTTCGCCTTGTCGCCCGGAACGTATTTGTCCTTGTCTTTGGCGATGGCCAGCCGTGTGGCGGCATCGGTCACCGAGGAGACATCGCCCCGGTAGTCGGACGACGATACGCAGACGACGCGCGTCGCCGAATGCGTCTGCCGGGCGCCTGTCACGCGGATCAGGTAGTAGCCGTAGTCGCCTGCGCTCCAGCGCATCGAGACCTGCCCCTTGCCGCCCGAAAGGGTGGTTTGGAGAGTTTTGTAATTTTCGTTGAGCGCGCTCTTGGCATAGCGGGCCTGGGCGGTTGCCGACGAAGCGTCCCACCACCAGTAGGAGGTTATCTTATAGACCGATACGGTTGCCTCCTCCGATTCGGTTACGGGGCGGCCTTTGGCGTCGAGGAGGACGATTTTCAGCGCATGGTCGCGCTTGCTGTCGAGGTATTCGTCGCCCCAGTCGCTCTGCTGCGTGGTCACGCCGATTCCGAAATAGGCATCGTAGGGCGAAACGGTCGTGATTTGCTGGTCGACGCTGAAATCGCCGCTCTTTTCAAAGACTTTGACCGTGAATTTACCGCTCAGCATACCCGGGCTCAGCCCTTCCAGCGATGAAAGCTGGTCGGTGGTCAGTTGCAGCGAGCCCTGCTCGTCGGTCGTGCCGGATACGATCTCGCGCTCCTCGGGGTCGAACTCCTTTGTGGCGTCGTCGAACGAATAGTCGGTGTAGCCTTTGAAACGCGTGGGGATTTGCGTCAGCTGCGCCTGGAGCGTGACTTTGGCCCCGGAAGCCGGGGCGCCGTGGAGCCAGCGGGCGGTCAGGCGGCCGGTGAAGTCCCCGGCGTCGATCATCTGTCCGTCGCCGAGGCGCATGTCGATCTTCATCCGGTTAGGCTTGACGGCGTCGACGCGGATGTTCTTCTCGAAGCTGGCTCCGCCGAAGCTCGCCTTGGCCCGCCAGATGCCGGTGGGCGATGCGGGCGTCGTCTGTAATTTAAAGGTGTGGATTCCGTCCGAAGAACTGTTGCTGACCAGCGACTGGACCAGTTGCCCGTTGGGGTTGTAGAACTCCAGCGACGCCGGGTGGTTCTCCGGCAGCGGATTGTCCGAGGTGACGATCAGCGTGAGGAAAATTTCGTCGCCCGGGCGCCAGACGCCGCGTTCGCCGAAGAGGTAGCCTTTGATGCCCTTGGCGTAGGTTGTGCCGCCTACGTCGAAGTTGCTCAGCGAGAGTGCTGCGCCCTGCTCGGCCTTGACAAATGCAACGTCGTCGCCGGCTTCGGTCAGAATCATGTAGGGGGCTTCCTTGCATTTCAGCGTGGCTCGTCCTTCGGAGTCGGTGGTGGCTTCGGCCAACGGCTGGTTCTGGCGGTCGTAGATACGAACTTTGCAGTTGCTTTTCGGGCGCGCCGAAACCAGGTCGGTGGTGTAGACGATCAGTTCCTCGTCGCCGTTGCTTTTGCAGATGATACCGATGTCGGACTGAAGGACGACCTTCGACCGCTCGGAGTAGGTCCGGTAATCGCCGAAGTAGTAGTCGTAATCATAGTCGTCGTCGACGGGGATCAGCGGGTCGATGCCCCGGATTTCGAGCATGTACATCGACTTCCGGCTGTCGGTGATCAGGCGGCTGAGGTCCAGCGAATAGCTGTTGGTGCGGTCGAGCCGCGTCGACGACTTGCCTGCGAGGTCGATGGTCGTGTCGCGGACGACGCGCGAAACATATTCCATGTCCGACATATAGGTGTCGCCGTAATAGTTTCGCTGGAAGAATTGCAGCAGGTTGTTGGCGAAGATTTTGCGGACGCGGACGCGCGCTTTGGCATAGTTCACCGATTCGAACAGCAGGCTCATGTGGTTGGACGAGGGCAGGATGGAACCCTTGCCCGTGAAACGGATCGCAGGGGTCTGCGAAGGCAACTCCGCCGTGAAGGCGAAACTTTCTTCGAGCCGCCGCCCCGACTTGCTCTGCACGTTCCGGCTGATCTCGACCTCGTAGTTGCCCGTAAGGCGTGCTTCGGGGTAGATATAGAGGCGGTTTTTATCGACCGAGGTCCGGAATTTCGATTCGAAGCGGATCAGGTTTTTGAAATCCTGGTTGGGTTTGAGGGGTTCGGAGAAGGTGACGACGATGGCCAGCGGTTCCTCCGTAACGGTGTGGTCCATGACCACGTAATCGTCCTTTTTGGGAACCTCGACATCGAGGGTTCTCCGCTCGTCGTAGTTGAATCCGAGCGTCAGCGTATAGCTTTCGTCGCTGCGGGGGACGATGTTTTCCACCGTATAGCGATGCGTGAGGCCGTCCTGCGAATGCTCCCACGTCGTCGTGGTCCCCTGCGCACCTTTTATGTTGAAGTTCCGTTCCACGTAGTCGTTGTCCGCATAGTCCGAAGCGGAGAGTTCGCCCACCAGCACGTAGGAGAGCATGTCTTCGCTGTGTTGCAGCCAGTGGTCGTCGCAGGAGAACCGCAGTTTCGGCGTCGCAAATTCGAACACAGCCGTGCCCTTGAACTTCCCGTCGGTGAGTTTCGATGCGTCGAGGGACACCGTATAGCGGGTGTCGCTTTTCAGCGGCGATTTCGGAACGATGCGCAGCATTCGCATGCCCAGGCTGGAAACGTCGAAATCGGCAGACGGCGAGAAGGATACGGCTCCCTTCAGGTCGCTTTTCGTCAGTTCGACATCCTCGCGGAATGTCACCTGGAGCGGCATCCTGACGCCCGATAAGCCGTTGGTCGACGACTCGATGATGTCGCTCGGCCGGTGGCTGCACGAGGCGGACAGCAGGACGATGACGGCAAATAATGCGGCGCGAATTGTTTTCATGGTGAGGTTTTTTAGATAACTTTGTCAAAGATACGGCGGAGGCGCGCATATCACCTCCAAAGATACGTAAAAAAATGGCAGAAAAAACGTCGGAAAAAACAATATGTTTCCTCTCGGTGGGGCTTACGGTCCTGCTGGTCGCCGGGTTCCTCTTCGCCCTGCCGCGGACGCTCTTCGACGAGCCTTTTTCCGCGACGGTGTGGAGCCGCGACGGGCGCCTGCTCTCGGCAAAGGTCGCTCCCGACGGGCAATGGCGTTTTTTTCCGACGGACAGCGTGCCTGACAAGTTCCGGACGGCCATCACGACCTACGAGGACAAACGTTTCGACGACCATTTCGGCGTCGACCTGTTGGCGTTGGGACGCGCCGTGGGGCAGAACCTCACGGCCGGGCGGATCCGAAGCGGGGCGAGTACGCTGACGATGCAGACTATCCGCCTCAGCCGCGACGGGAAGCCCCGGACATTCCGTGAAAAACTGATCGAAATGGTGCTGGCGCTGCGCCTCGAACTACGGTGCGACAAGGACGAAATCCTTGCGTTATATGCCGCCCACGCCCCTTTCGGGGGCAATGTCGTGGGGCTGGAGAGTGCGTCGTGGTACTATTTCGGCCGCAGTGCGCGGCAGCTTTCGTGGGGCGAGAGCGCTTTGTTGGCCGTGCTGCCCAACGCTCCGTCGCTGATCCACATGAAGCGGAACCGCGAGCGGTTGCGCGAGAAGCGCGACGGACTGCTCGACCGCATCCGGCAGGGCGGGCACATCGACTCCCTGACGTGCGCCCTGGCCAAGCAGGAGCAGTTGCCCGAGGCTCCCGAACCGATGCCGATGCAGGCGATGTACCTGCTGGGCAAGATGAAGAAAGGAGCGTTGCGTTCGACGCTCGACGCCGATTTGCAGAGCCGGGTGAATGCGCTGGCCCGGCGTTACAACGGCCAGTACCGCGGCAACAAGATCAACAACCTGGCCGTCGTGGTGATGGACGTGCGGAGCGGGGAGGTACTGGCCTATGTCGGCAATGTCTACGATCCTGCGGACCGGAGCGCGGGAACTAGTGTCGATGTCATCCCGGCGCCGCGCAGCAGCGGCAGCGTGCTCAAACCGATCCTTTACGCCGCGATGCTCGACAACGGCACGGCGCTCCCGACGATGCTTTTTCCCGATGTCCCGACCTATTACAAGGATTTCACGCCCCAGAACTACAACCGCACGTTCGACGGTGCGGTTCCGGCCAACCGGGTGGTCGAGCGTTCGCTGAACGTCCCGTCGGTGAAGATGCTCGACAAATACGGCCGTGAGAATTTCCTGTCGCTGGTGCGCAGCCTGGGATTCCGTACGATCAACCGGAGTGCCGGCCATTACGGCCTTTCGCTGATTCTGGGCGGTGCGGAGATCTCGCTGTGGGACCTCACAGCGGCTTATATGCTGATGGCGGCCAAGCTCAACGACCAAGATACGATCCGTGCCCCGCACTACGATCCGGTAGGTGCGGCGGTCGTCCGTGCGGACGACATTCCCTTGTCGCGGGGTGCGCTGTGGCTGATGTTCGAGGCGATCAGCCATGTCACGCGCCCCGAGGAGGAGGGCGAGTGGCAGTATTTCGCCTCGTCGAAGAAGATCGGCTGGAAGACCGGGACGAGTTACGGCAACCGTGATGCGTGGGCCGTCGGGGCGACGCCCGATTACGCCGTGGGCGTCTGGGTCGGGAACTGTTCGGGGGAGGGCCGCCCGCTGATGACGGGAGTGGGTTATGCCGCGCCCGTGTTGTTCGAGGTGTTCGGCCTGCTGCCCGGGGGAGGGTGGTTCCAGGAACCTTACGGCGACCTGGAACCGGCGGTGGTCTGCCGCCAGAGCGGGTTCCTGGCTTCGCAGGTGTGCCCCGACCGCGACACGGTGATGATTCCACAGGCGGCTGCCGCGGGCGAGGTCTGCCCCTACCACCGGATCGTGAACCTGAGTCCCGACCTGAAATACCGCGTGACGACCGACTGCTGCGATGCGTCCCGGATCGTTCGCAAACCAATGTTTATCCTGCCGCCTGCGCAGGAGTGGTACTACAAAAAGCAACATACGGACTACCAGCCGTTGCCTCCGCTGCACCCCGGTCTGTCGGGTCCGGAGGCCGGCGGCGACCCGATCGAGATCATCTACCCCCAGCCCGGGCGTGTGCTGGTGGCCCCGAAGTCGCTCGAAGGGGAGGCTCAGAGCCTTGTCTTCACGGCTGTCCACCGCGACCGCAATGCCGTGCTGTTCTGGCATCTCGACGATGAATACCTCGGCGCGACCTCGCTGGAGCACAAACTGTCGGTCCGGCCCGCTCCCGGGCGGCACCGCCTGACGGTGATCGACGAACACGGGGCCTCGCGGAGCGTCGCGTTCAGCTGCCGGTAGTATATCCCATGTAAAGAAAAACGCCTTCGCAAAGAAATCCTTGCGAAGGCGTTTTTGTGTTGCCGGACCGGCGGGTTATTTCACCCCGAATTTGTAGATGCAAACCTGCGTATACTCCTCGCCCGGACGGAGCACCGTCGAAGGGAAGTTGTCGTGGTTGGGGCTGTCGGGGTATTTCTGGGTTTCGAGCGCCAGCGATTCGCGGTAACGCAGCGGCTTGCCGTATTTGCCGTTGACTTTGCCGTCGAAGAAGTTGCCGCTGTAGAACTGCATGGCGGGCTGGTCGCTCAGAACCTCGATCGTGCGGCCCGAAGCGGGTT
>JAEZTA010000027.1 GCA_023443765.1 Bacteroidota bacterium
GGATGTAGACGATCGGCATGTTGTTGAACAGGTTCGAATAGCGGGCCTGGCTGTCCGATTCGCCCCGCCGGGCCGAATCCACGTTGCGCAGCATGCGGATGCGCCACTGCTGGATGATGCTGAACGCCAGCAGCAGCAATACGATGCCCCCGATCGCCCATTTGTATTGTTCGAGTACCGAAACCGGTTTGTTGTAGAAAAACGTATTGGTCGGACAGGTGTGGGGCGAAAGATTCCTGCGTTCGAGGGCCGTGTAGTTGAATACCGGACGCGCGTCTTTGGGGATGTAGAACGGAATGTCGCGCGGCTGGTGACCGGCGAGGACGGCGTCGATGGCCGAAATGATGTGCTTGTTCACCTCCGTATCGTCGTACACGTAGCCGCCGACGAGTCCTCCGTCACGAATGTCTGCGGGCATCAGCGCGAACATCGGGGCCTGCACGCTGGCGATGACGCGGTAGGAGTCGGTGACGGGAACGACATTGGTACCGATTCTTTTGGTGTAGTGCCACGAAGAGAAAAGAATGCCCGTACGACGGTTGTCGATGCGGTTGAGCGAGTCGAGCAGGGCCTCGGTCGACATCTTGTCGGCCGAATAAAACCGGTAGTGGATGTGCGGGAATTCGCGTTGCAGCAAATCGCGCAGGTCGCTGTCGGCCTGCTGGTTGATGTAGCGGCTGTCGCCGACGAAGATCAGCGAATCCATGCCCGGAATCATGCGGCGCATCAACTCCACGTTCTCACGCAGGTAGAACGGCGTCCGGACCAGCGTGATATTGTCCGTGCTGACTTCGTCGCGCAGCGGTTTACGCTCGTCGGGCCGCAACGCCCGGTGCTGGGTGTAGGCTTCTTCGGGACCGATGTAGTCCATCTCCGAGCAGAAAATCAGCGGTACGTCGGGCCAGGTTTGTTTCACGAAATCGCGCAATACGGCGATCGGAGCGCCCAGCAACACCAGCATGCGGGGCGGATTCTTGCCGTATTCCCGCAGCAGGTTGTTTTTGAAAGCCTCAATCTCCCCGACCTCGTTGTTTTCGACCTTCATCAGCAACGAATTCATGTTCTCGGTGTAAACCTCGAAATTTTTCACATGGTCGATATGCGCGACGATGCTGCTGATGATGTTGTGACTCCAGGGGGCCGATTCGGTGTAGGTGTTCAGCACCAGCATGTAGTCACGCTTATCTCCCGGGGGACTGCTCGTCGCTTCGGAAAACGGGTGTGCCAGCAGGCAACTGAAAAGCATGATTCCCGCCAGGACGCGGAGCGGAATGCCGGACGCTTTTTTCAGAAGATTCATGTTTTTGGAATGCAGGTACCGGGGAACCCCGGCTGTGACGCTTTGTGGCAAACAACAAGGTCCGGAACGCAACTCCGGACCTTGTTGTGAAAGGGTGAACTTTTATCTGTTCAGTACCGGTTTGATATCTTTGATACGGAGTTGTGTGGTCACCGTACCCCGGTAGTGGTTTTCGACGATCTGGTAACATACATCGATCGGGCGCCCCGAGCGCACCCACTCGTAATGCAGGGGCTGCTGGAAGGCGATTGCCTGAATTTTGGTGTTGGGTTTCTGCCGCTGCATCAGGTCCATGCGCAGGTGCTCGCATTCCATGCCGACGAGTTTCGCGTCGCCGTGGTTGCTTACCCCATAGGTCGCGAAGACCGGCGCCGTGTTGCCCGGCCCGAAGGGCTGGAAGCGGTTGAGGTCCTTGCGGAACGTCGGCGTGATGTCCGAGAAGAGCAGTTCGCTGTCGATATCCACCTGCGGAACGAGCATCTGGGGGTCGATGTTCTCCTCCACGTAGGCGTTGAAACGCCGCGTGAACTCCTCGACCCGTTCCGGACGCACCGTCAGGCCCGCGGCGTACATGGGGCCGCCGAAGTTTTCCAGCAGGTCCGAGCACGACTCGACGGCCTGGTAAAGGTCGAATCCCGGAACCGAACGTGCTGAGCCGGTCACAAAACCGTTGCTCATCGTCAGCACCACCGTCGGACGGTAGTAGGTTTCGATCAGGCGCGAAGCGACGATGCCCACGATGCCCTTCATCCACCGGGGATTGTAGATCACTGTGCTCTTGAGGGCTTTCATTTCGGGATTGCCCTCGATGAAGTCGTGCGCCTCCTGCGTGACCGAACGGTCGATCGACTTGCGGTCCTGGTTGTAGGCGTCGATCACGCTGCCGAACTCCTCGGCGATCGACTCGTTGCCCTCGATCAGCAGTTCGACGGCGGCATGCCCGCCCGAAGGCGAGGCGTTTTCATCGTTCTCGTCCATCCGCATCCGGCCTGCGGCGTTGATGCGCGGACCGATTTTGAAGACGATGTCGTCGATAGTGATGTTGTGTTTGTCCAGCCCGCAGATCTTGATGATCGACAGCAGCCCCTTCGAGGGTTCGCGGTTGAGGTTCTTCAGGCCGAAATAGGCCAGAATGCGGTTCTCGCCCACCAGCGGAACGATGTCCGAGGCGATCGACACGACCAGCAGGTCTAACAGGGGCACGATTTGCTCGAAAGGCATGCGGTTTTTCTGCGCATAGGCCTGCACGAGTTTAAATCCCACGCCGCAGCCCGACAGCTCGTCGAACGGGTAGGAACAGTCGACCCGCTTGGGGTCCAGAACGGCTACGGCCTTGGGAATCTCCTCGGCCGGGAGGTGGTGGTCGCAGATGATGAAATCCACGCCTTTCGTCTTCGCATAGACAACCTTTTCTGTGGCTTTGATGCCGCAGTCCAGGGCGATGATAAGCCCCACGCCCTTCCGGGCTGCGAGGTCGATACCTTTGATCGAAATACCGTATCCTTCGGTATAACGGTCAGGGATGTAGAACATCAGGTTTTTGTGCCCGATCTGGCGCAGGAACTTGTAAACCAGCGCAACGGCCGTACAGCCGTCCACGTCGTAGTCGCCGTAAACCATGATTTTCTCATTGTTCGCAACGGCCCGTTCAACCCGTTCGACCGCCTTCTCCATATCCTTCATCAGGAACGGATCGTGCAGGTCGGCGAGGCTCGGTTTAAAGAACTTCTCCGCCTTTTCTACGGTGTCTATGCCTCTTTGTACGAGCAGATTGGCCAACACAGGCGAGATCCGCAGAGCAGCAGCCAGCATAGCTGCCGTCGCGGGGTCGCCCTGTGGCTTCACTACCCAGCGTTTTTCTATAGGCATACGAATTGTTATTTATATATTTTAACATTTAAAATCTCACTTAAAAGTTTTACAACCAGCGATTTTACTTCGCTCATTCCGATTTCCCGGTCCGTTTCGGCGGCGATCGACGTGACGCCCCGGTCGGTAAACCCGCAGGGGTTGATGCGCGTGAACCACTGAAGGTCGGTCGAGACGTTCAGGGCGAACCCATGCATCGTAATATAACGCGACGAACGGACGCCTATTGCGCAAATCTTGCGCGGCCGTGCCTTTTCGGGGTCGATCCAGACGCCCGAAGCCCCTGCTATGCGTCCCGCCGCAATGCCGTATTCCGCCACCGTGCGGATCACGGCTTCTTCCAACGCTTCGATATACGCCCGCAGGCCGATTCCGAGCTGTTCGAGGTCGAGAATCGGATAGCAGACCAGCTGTCCGGGGCCGTGGAAGGTGATGTCGCCGCCGCGGTCGATGTGAAAGAACTGTGCGCCCATCGCTTCGAGCGCTTCCCGTGCGATAAGCAGGTTTTCGGCGTGTCCGCTTTTGCCCAGCGTGTAAACCGGCGGATGTTCCACCAGCAGGACTGTACCGGCATCGTCCGTGCCCGAAACAGGAACCGAACCGGTCCGTTTCCGCGCCACCAGGGCATCGAACAACTCCTGCTGCAGGTCCCAGCAGGTTTTGTAGTCCATGCGTCCGAGGTCCC
The DNA here is from genome assembly GCA_023443765.1 of Bacteroidota bacterium. GTDB lineage: Bacteria > Bacteroidota > Bacteroidia > Bacteroidales > Rikenellaceae > Alistipes. Next base: position 3,855 of record JAEZTA010000027.1, read on the forward strand.
GGCAGGAGGCTTTCATCGCTACAAACTTTTTACGCTTTGCAGGGCTTCTTCAGCCATGTACGACGAGCGGACCAGCGGTGCGCTCGCGCAATAACTGAAACCCATTTCCAGCGCCCGGAGTCTGTACCATTCGAATTTTTCGGGAGTGATATACGCCGCTACGGGGTAGTGCTCCAGAGTAGGCCGAAGGTACTGACCGAGTGTCACAATCCGCACGCCTGCATCGCGCAGGTCGTGTAGGGTTTGCAAAACTTCATCATCGCTCTCGCCAAGTCCGACCATCAGTCCGCTTTTCGTCACGACGCCCTGTTCGTTCAGGTAACGCAGGGTCTCCAGGCTCGTGTGGTATTTAGCCCTGGAGCGTACCACGGGGGTCAGTCGCTCGACGGTTTCGATGTTGTGCCCGATGATATCGGGCTTCGATGCAATGACTACGTCCATCAGGTCGGGTCGTGCGTCGAGATCGGGAATAAGGAGCTCAATTACGGCGTCGTTGTTTTGTGACCGGATGGCCTCCACGGTTGCAGCCCAATGGGCGGCCCCACCGTCGGGGAGGTCGTCGCGTGTCACAGAGGTTACGACGACATACCTCAGTTTCATCAGCGCGACGCTTTCGGCCACCTTTTGGGGTTCCTCGGCGTCGGGAGCAAGGGGATGTCCCGTTTTGGTTGCGCAGAAACGGCAGCCACGGGTACAGATGTCGCCCAGAATCATAAATGTCGCTGTTCTCCGGCTCCAGCATTCGGCCTGGTTGGGACACCTGCCGCTGCTGCAAATCGTATGCAAATTGTGTTTTTCGACGATCTGCCGCACTTCGCCCCATTCGGGAGTGCGGTGGAGTCGGATCTTCAGCCATCCGGGTTTTTTCAGTACATCTACCTTGTCATAAAACTTCGGCATTTAAGTTCATTATTTTCCAATTGATGCAAAAATAAGAAAAAAGATTGGATATTCCTTGTGATCGGCCTATTTTCTTCCGCTATGCGCGGCAGGGGTTCGTAGCGGGGCATATCTGCGCTCCCGGAGCTGTTGTCGTTTCTATGTTGGCGGAAACGGGCGTAGAAACGATTTGCGGTTTCGGGACAGGTTTCGGTCCTGCCGGCATCCCGGGGCCGCTGAAACGCCTGTTTTAAGGCATTCCCGGCCCTCCTTGTGTGGCGGTCTGGCCCGGTGGAATTTCCGCCCTGCTCTTTCCCGTACGAAAAAACGGTTTTGTCTGCATTCGGGCAACTATTTTGCAAAAGAAAGAGGTCGGACACCTGCCGGTATCGGACCTCTTCTGGTTAGGTTAGTTAGGTTAATGAGAGTGGGAGAATCCCACGTTTGTTACACAAAGGTAATTGAAATTTATGAAAAACCAAATGTTTTGTAACATTTTTCTAAAACCTAACGCAACTTTGTTTATAGATTATAATTAAAATTTTTAAAATACCCCTGCATTTATAAGTTTTTGATTAAAGCGCCTCGCGCATCTCCACGCTCTCCGCCGGTTCGCTGATGGAGGCCTGCGGCTCGGGGACCAGCGATGTGAGGTGTTTGTGGCGATAGGTCGCTGGCGTCATCTGATACTCCTTCTTGAAGAGCTTGATAAAGTGCGACGTGTTGGGGAACGTGCATTCGTTGCCGATTTCGGAGATGGACTTCGAGGTCGAGATCAGCAGCAGACGTGAGTGCATCAGCCGCTGGCGGATATACCACTTGTGAGGCGGCATTTGGAAGTGGCGGCGGAACTCCTTTTTGAACGAGGTGAGCGAACGGTTGGTGAGCTTCGAAAGCTCCTCGATCGAAATGTCCTTGAAGATGTGGTCGTAAACCGTCTGTTCGAAATTCTCCTTGGCGGCATCCACGTTGCTCAGCAGCTTGCTTTTGATGCAGCAATCCTCGTGCGAGGCGATCAGATAGATCAACTCGGTCATCTTGATGTTCTCGGCCGTCTCGTCGTGGCGGAAGTCCTCGTCGCGCAGGTAGTTGTTGGTATTGATGAAAAAGTTTCGCAGCGAGTTCCATGCGGGCATGGTCACATGCGAGCGGTTACGGCAGTTTTCGCACGAATGTTCGTTCGAAATGTTCAGGCCGTAGGTGATGTTCAGGTGCATCAGGATACGCTGGAGGTCGTCGGGCGTGTAATAAAAGAGCACCTGCTCGAACGGCTGGCCGCCTTCGGGGAAGTTCTCAATGTAGTGGTGTCCGATGCCCAGGTAGAAAACATCGCCGCGCGAAAGTGTCTGACGCTTATCGCCGTCGTAGATGTACTTCGTTCCGCGAAGGATGTAACCGATTGCATAACGCGAAAGGGACTGCGACTGGATACCGTTGTGAAGCGACTCGACGTACTTCACGATCATCGGCTGCTGAACCGACGAATTCATTGAATTCTTCATAGTAATTGTAATTTAAGTTTTTCTGAACAAAGCATTGCGTCACTTATGTTCGTTCTCAAATATACAATTTTAACTTTTCAATCTACCATAATTAATAGCACATTTGGACACAAAAGGCCAAATAGGACCTTTTGTGCTATGTTTTGAGCTAAATAGATTATTGTAACGTTGTGCAAATGACGGCAGAGGCGAGCAATAGCAGGTAGAGGGGAAGGGCAATGGCCCGGTGAATCCGGACGAACATGAAGGGTAACAGGACGGCCGAAGGTACGGCCGTTAGGGCAATTATTCCCGGGGTTGCGGCGGGTCCGCACAGCACGGCGGCAGCCAGCAGGAGTATACTTATATTAAATATGAAAATAAAGCGCGGTTTGGTCCCGACGGCATAAATATCCGAGAGGAAGAACAGCAGAGCCATCAGGTCGAGTACGAACACTGCACCCAGCAGCACGAGGCTTTCCAGGGGAGTCGCGGGGAACAGCGACAACGGTGTTCCCGTGATGAATATGGTTCCCAGCGCTGTAACCGGAGCTGTAAATTCACCTCCAGCACCCCAGTTTACGTAGCAGAGCGCGAGGGCAGGCAGCAGCAATCCCGCCGTTGCAACGGTGACCTCGCGCAGCGTGCGCCGGAAAAGCATAACGGCGAGCAGCAGCAGGATCAGGAGCGGCGTAGCGGCCACGCAGACGAGCGGCAGCAGCCCGATGTAGAACGAGGCGCGGAAGATAGCGTCGAAACCGTATCCGTTGCAGAACGAGCGGCAGAAATTCTTCAGGGCAAGGGCCAGCAGGGCCGATGCGGTGAAGAGCGTCAGAAAATCGCTGTCGCTGGCAAGGCCGCAGGCGATTGCTCCGTAGAGCGGAATGGCGAGACAGGTTCCGACCGTGTAGAGGTTGTAACGCACGGTAAGACGTCCGATACACATGCCTGTAAAGAGCATCAGCAATCCGGCGATCCAGCGCGACCAGACCGGATGCGCCGCCTGGAATTGCGCCAGCAGTTCCCCGGGCAGCGGTATGGCGAGCGGGTCGGAAGCGCCCCGGAAGGCTGTATTGCCGGCCAACGCCGCTGCATCCGCAGCAGAGCCGCCGGCACCCCACATCGCGACGACGGTGAGTGCGGCGAGGGTCAGAAAGGCCGGAACGAGCGGCTGCCGTGCAATGTCGAATTTCATGTCGGGGGCTTTTTTCCTCGGACAAAATTAGTGAAAAAAGCCGGAATAATCCGTAACTTTGTAGAATATAGGAGGTAGTCCTGCAATCTTTGGGCGCAAACGCCACCCGATTGCTTCCTGCTTTATCTAATTTGTTACGATGTTAGAAAACCAGTGTCAATATGATCTCCCGGAAGCCGGGTGCGACGAAGCCGGACGCGGATGCCTGGCCGGGCCGGTCTTTGCGGCGGCTGTGATCCTGCCGCCCGATTTTCACGATCCGCTGCTCAACGACTCGAAGCAGATGACCGAGCGCAACCGAGAGAAACTGCGCGCCATCATCGAACGGGAAGCCGTAGCATGGGCTGTCGAGGCGGTTTCGGCGGCCCGGATCGACGAGATCAATATTCTGAACGCTTCATTCGAGGGAATGTCGCTGGCTGTGGCGCGCCTCGATCCGGCCCCGGAATTCCTGGCTATCGACGGCAATCGGTTCCGCACGCGCCTCGAAATCCCGTATCGCTGCATCGTCAAGGGCGACGGTAAATATGCCGACATTGCAGCGGCCTCGGTACTCGCCAAGACCCACCGCGACGAATACATGCTCCGCATTGCCGAAGAGTTCCCGCAGTACGGCTGGACAAAGAATAAGGGTTATCCCACGCGCGAACACCGGCTGGCAATCCGGGAGCACGGCCTTACGCCTCATCACCGGTTGACGTTCAACCACGAGATCGATCAGTTGGAGTTTCCTTTCTGACGATTCCGGAGGTCCCGACGAAGCGGCTTCTCCCCGAATAAAACAAAAAGAGCAGGCTTTCGGCCTGCTCTTTTTCAACTGAATCCCCCGGATTAGTATCCCAGCGACTTGGAAGCCGCATAGGAGAGTTTCAGGGCGTTGGCGCGACGCAGCTCCTGCTTAACGTCGGTCACAATACCCATCTTGGTACCCTCGTCGGCCTTGAGGCAGATCGTCATCGAAGCACGGTCGGCTTCGGTGAGTTTATCGCGCTCAGCAGCGACGAAGTCCAGGATATCCCGGGTTGATTTGTACGAGTCGTTCAACTGGATGCGCGGCGCGGTTCCGAACTTTGCCTGCATCGTCATCGACGGGGGGCCGATGTGGATGAAACTTACGAGCGATTTCTTCTCCAGTTTCTGCACCTCGGTAGCCTCCGGAAGTTTATATCTCACCAGCAGTTCCTGATCACGCATGGTCGTCGAGACCATAAAGAAGAAGAGGATCATGAAGATCACGTCAGGAAGCGATGCGGTCGAGATAGGGGGCAGACCTTTGCTGCCCTTCTTTTTCATTACTGCCATGGCTTACTTCTTTATGTTACGCGGTTCTGCCTCCGAAATTTTCAGAGGTACTGCTTTCGATACTGCATTGCGCTGCTCCTCGTTAAGATCGAGGAATTTTGCGCCGAATTTACGCAGTGCCACTTCGTCACGCACCTCGTTGAACGCGCGCGTGAGTTCGTTCTGCACCATGATGTAGGACTGGTAGCCCGTGTCTCGGGTCGTCTGAAGCGAAACGACGCCCTGGCTCTCGGGGTATACCCACTTGCTGCCGTCTGCAAGCTCGATCTCTTTGTTCTGCTTTTCGGGCAAGTTCTCGTCGTTCATCGGGTTGGTGATGAACTCCTTGGTCTTGTCCTTGAGCTGACGAAGATCGAGCGGCTCCTGCTTGCCTGCTGCTCCTGCCATGATGTCTCCCCTACCGTTGATGAATACGAGGAAGAGGTTGCGTTCCTTGACCTTGATCTCCTCCTGTTGTTGATCCTCGGGAGGCATCGGCGGAAGCATACGCACCAGACCCGTGTCGGTATTCATGGTAGTGGCGACGAGGAAGAAAATCAGCAGCAGGAAGGCGATGTCGGCCATAGAGCCGGCATTGATCTCCTGTATTTGTCTTTTATCTCCTGCCATTTTGGTTTACTCCTATTTGAAAGCGCCCCAAATCTCGGTTGCTACGGCCGTCAGGAAGGCGGCGACGAATGCAACGTAGGTTACGAGGATGCTCGTTTCGGTAACTATGGTTTCACCCTGGCCGAAGAAACCGTTATTCTGGAGATCGACGATATTCACCGTGTGGCCTGCAGAGTAGAAGTACGATACGCCTACAATCACGATGATCAGCGCCAGGGACAGAATGGTCCCCTTGATGCCTGCTGGATTTTGGATCATTCCGAAGACGGCGCAGAAAATGGCCGCAACGATCGCAAACACGACGAGGAAGTAACCCCACATCAGGTTTATGCTGATCGAAGCGTCCGAGCCGCCGGTGGCCAACGCGTATACCAGAAGTACCGCCGTAATAGCCATCAGAACCCCCAGCAATATGTTTAAAATCTTTTTCATAATTGCTTTTGACTTTTTAATCTTATCCGCGTTGGGTTATTTCTTGTTGTAAGCCGTCAGGATATCCATCAGCGTGATGGACGAATCCTCCATATCGTTCACGAGCGAGTCGATCTTCGAAACGATATAGTTGTAGAACAGCTGAAGAATAACCGCAGCGATAAGACCCATAAGGGTGGTCAGAAGGGCGACCTTGATACCGCCTGCAACGAGGGTCGGGCTGATATCACCGGCAGCCTGGATCTGGTCGAATGCCTGGATCATACCGACGACGGTACCCATAAATCCTAACATAGGCGAAAGAGCGATGAAGAGGCCGATCCACGTCAGACCCGACTCCATCTGGCCGGTATGAACCGAAC
>JAEZTA010000028.1 GCA_023443765.1 Bacteroidota bacterium
CGTTTTCATCGCCGGAAACCATCCAGCGGTTCTTGAACTCGCGGGGCATGGCGTCGAGGTCCGAGTAAATACTGCTGAAAACCGGGTTCAGACGCACGACATTGCCGAACGAATAGGTCATGAAGACGTTCAGACGCCATCCCTTGTACTGGAACGTATTGCCGAAACTGCCCAGATCGGTAGGATCGACCGGCCCGGAGTAGACGAGGTTCTGCTTCAGATGGTTTTCGTTACTGTCCTGGAAGTTGAAGGAACTGGAACTGGGCTTACCCTCCGTATTGACAACCACCGGGAGCCCGGTTTCGCTCAGACCCGCGAACTGGAATGAGAAAAGCGAACGAGCGGGGTAGCCCTCCATCGTGAATCCGGTTCCGGATACCAGCGTCATTGCACGTGTGGAGGTTTCGAGTTTAGTGACCTCGTTGTGGATGTGCGAGTAGATGAAGTTGGTGGTCCAACTGAAGTTCTTGGTCTGGATGTTTTTCGTCGAAAGGCTGACCTCGACGCCGTTCGACTTCATCTCCGCGACATTGCCGTATTTGGAGACTTCGCCGCCGATGCCCTGCGTCGTAACCGTGCCGATCAGGTCGAAGTTGTTACGCTTGTACCAGTCGACGGCCAGGTTGATGCGGTTGTTGACGAAACCGGCGTCGATGCCGAGGTTCAGCTCGTGCTTTTTTTCATAGGTGAGCTGCGCGTTCTCAAGGTCTGAAACTTTGAGACCGGTCTCGCTGTCGCCGCTGGACGGACGCCACGGAGTCGTCGCTTCGATGACGGCCAGCGAGTTGGTTACGTACGACGGTCCGCGGTCCGCGGTCAGTGAGTAGGATGCCTTGAGCGACAGGTGCGACAGCGCAGGGCGTATCCGGTCGAAGAACTTCTCCTCGTGGACGTTCCATGCTCCGGAAATGTTCCAGGTGGGCAGCCAGCGGGCCTTGCGGCTCTTACCCATCTTGTTGGTTCCCTCGTAGCGGTATGTGCCGTTGACGGTGTAGCGTCCCTTGTAGGAGTAGGTGCCGTTGAAGAAGAAAGCCACTTCGCGGTAGAACGTGTCGCCGACCGTATAGTATTTGCTGCTGTTTTCCATGCCCTGCTTAAAGGCAAGGTAATCGTAATACGGTTCCATGCCCATGTCGTACTGGAGGCCCCAGCCGCGGAACCAGGTTTTGTGCCGGTCGATTTTGTTGACCGACATACCGCCGTAGAGGTTGATGATGTGTGCGTTGTTGAACGTCTTGTTGTAGGTGGCCGAAGCGCGGAAGTCGTACGAGAGCATCTTGTTGTCCGTGCGTTCGTAGATACCGCCGACGGGCAGTACGGTTACCGGCACGGCATAGGGGTTGTCGGGATCCTTGTAGAGGTAGGGATTCTTGTCGCGGACGGTGGTTGGATCGACTGTGCGATAGGCGACCGACTGGTTCGAGGATTCGGTGATGTTGTGCTCCTGCATGGAGGCCTGGTATTTCACGGCTCCCAGGGCGCTCAGATCGAATCCTTCGACGGGCGTCCATTTCAGTTCCGCCTGGAATTTGGTCTCGACGACCGAGAGGTCGATGTAGTTGTTATTCAGTTCATGCAGGATGTTGAAGGGGGCGTAGTTCCGGGTGTAGAACTCTTTGGGATCGAGCGTCCGCGAGGTGTTGAGCGCGTAGGAATAGGGGTTGATGTCGAAATCCCGCTTCACAACGCCTGTTACGTAATCAGTTGCCGATGACAAGGTTCCCGGGGCTTTTTGTTTCCGGTAGGAGCCGTTGGAAATCAGGTTCAGCGACAGATTCCTGAAAATGTTGAAAGTGGCGTTGATGTTCGCCGTGTAGCGTTCCACCTTGCTGGTCTTCGTCCATCCCGGATCGCTCATGGCGCTCAGCGAAGCGTAGTAGGACGATCTCTCCGTACCGGACGAGAGGCTCACCGAATGGGTGTGCATCACGTTGTTGTTGAACAGCTCCTTAAACCAGTCCGTATTGCGGTATTCCGCCGCACGCAGGTAGTTCGAAGTGCTCAGGTCGTCGTTCTGCAACTGACCCGCCGAAATGAGCTGGTACATCTTGCCGAATACGCCGAACTCCGAGTCGGTGATGGTTTCAGCGAGGTTGAGCCAACCCTTTTTCTGCATGTCCATGTACACCGACATCTGGTCCTGTGAATTCATGATGTTGAAATTCTTGTAGGACGGGATCATGCGGTAGGTGAATTCGCCGGTGTAGTTGATGGTGCTCACGCCGGCACGACCGCGCTTGGTGGTGATGACGATCACGCCTGCCATGGCGCGTGCTCCGTAGATGGAGGTGGCGGAACCGTCTTTCAGGATGTTGAAACTCTCGATGTCTTCAGCATTGAGTCCGGCGATGGCCGATGCGATGAGCGTTGTGGCGTCGCCCGAAGAGAGGGCGTCGGCGTCGATGTCGACGATGTCTTCCATGATGATGCCGTCTACGACCCACAGCGGTTTCGAACTGCCGTAGATCGATGTGGCGCCGCGCACACGGATTTTAGGGGCTGTGCCGAATGTGCCTGATACGTTCTGGACAGATACACCGGCCGACCGGCCTTCCAGGCCGCGGCTGATGTCCGCCATACCGGCCAGTTTTACGTCGTCGGCAATCAGTTGGTCTGCGGCTCCCGTGAACAGCCGCTTGTCCATCTTGGTCATACCCGTCACCACGACGGCCTCCACGGCCTGGGCGTCGGGTTCGAGTTTTACGCTTATGTTGGCAGCAATGTCAACGCTCTGGGTCTTGTAGCCTACGTAAGAGATCTGAAGTTTCCCCCCCCCTTGGCGGGGACTCCCTGTAGTACGAATTCTCCCTTGACATCGGTAGAAGTACCGATTGTCGGGCGGTCCTTGACGACAACGGTTGCACCGATGACCGGTGCGTTGTTTTCGTCAACGATTCGGCCTTTGACCGTCTGGGTCTGGGCCGAAGCTGCCGTCATGCAGAAAACCGCCGATAGCGATAAGAGCAATTTTTTTATCATAGGCAAAAATTTAAATGGGTTTGATTCGTGATTCGGGTCAGATGCCTTCCCGATTGGCCGTTGGCAACCGGAAAAGAAACTATACATTTAAAATAGGTATGCAGCAGGTCTGACTGGAAGGGGCTGCTGCGGGAGGATGTGAACGGTTAGCCGAGGACCGGGACGTTTGAATGCCGTTTTCGGTATCTCGACCGGCGAAACCGGAAGCTGAAAAACGATGCGACAGCCCGGAACGATTCCCCGGCTATCGTCCGAATCTGATGCGAATACCTGTAATGCCGAAATAAGTACGTTTTTTTCATTGCATTCAATTTTTATGTAGGTGTCGCAAATAAGCCTTTGGGAACGGCAGAAATTTTCTTCCGGGCTTTTACAAAAATATCAGAAAAAGGCGCTGAATGAGTATATTTTCTTGTATAATTAGTATGATTTTATAGCATTGAGGTCGATAGGTGCCCTTTGGCTTTCTTTGGGAACGCCGGATCGCGTGTTCCGGGAAATCCGGCTTTCGGCTGGCGATAGGCAATGTTGTTAAATAAGTTATTTTGTTTTAAATCCGGTTTTTTTGTATATATTTACATAGATGTTCCCGTCTGTTTTTATTTAATTCGGCCAGTTATGTATTTCAGATACGTACTACTCCTTTTCGTGGTTTCGGTTGCCCGGGATGTGTTGGCGCAGAATATCCGTCGTATTTCACACAGCGACGGGCTGTCGAACAGTTCGATTCTGTCGTTGGCGCAGGATGCCGAAGGCTATATCTGGGTGGGTACCTGCGAGGGACTTAACCTGTGGGATGGGAATACCGCCCGGAATTTTCGCTTTTCGGGCAATCTGATTCAGGAGATCGTAGCCACACCCGATGGTTATCTTTGGGTCCGGACCAATTACGGCGTCGATCGTTTCGATACGCGCGACCGGCAGGTCGAAATGCTTGCCGAATTCCCGCGTGTCTATAAATTTGCAGCCCGCAGCCGGAACGAGGCGTTTTTCCTGCATGGGGATAAACTCTACGGATACGTAGCGTCGAAGCGCGCGTTCGAACCGCTCGATGCCCGCGGAGCAGGGTTAGAGGGAGTTCTGCGCATGTGTTTCGACAGCGACGGCATATTGTGGCTGGTGCGTTCGGGGGACATCTGTTACGCACAGGTGAGCTATGACGCTGATGGCAGGGCTTCGGTAGGGGAGTGGCAGCGGATAGCGATGCCGAACGGGGTAGTGTTCACCCGCTACGATGGCGACCGGACACTCTTTTTTACGGACCGGAGTGGTATGTTGTTCCGGTTCGACACCGGGCAGCGGCGGGCATTTCCGATTTTCGAACTGCGGGAAGAACTCGAACGGCGCGGCGCTCTTGCGTCGGTGATCAGCGACAAAGACGATTATGTGCTGGCTTTCGGGATGAGCGGCGTGGTGCGGCTCCGTTTGACGGATCCGATCGAGGGCAGTTACGAATTGCAGGAGATTGATGTGAACTGCGGCGTTTTTGCCTTGCTGAAGGATTGCAACCAGGATATTGTCTGGATCGGAACCGACGGCAGCGGGTTGCTGCGGCAGGCGGTCGGAGAGGTTGCGATCCGGTCGGTCACTTACGAGTCTTTGCCTTATAGGTTGACCAAGCCGATCAAGGCGCTCCATGTCGACCCGAAAGGCGACCTCTGGATCGGGACCAAGAACGACGGTGTCCTGCGTATCCGGGATTTCTATTCCCGACGGACCTTTACGCGGGAGAATACCGACAGCTTTACGGCGGCCGATTCGCCGCTGGGCAGGAATTCGGTCTATACGTTTGCCGGAAGCCGCCGCAACGTGTTGTGGATCGGCGGCGACGGCGGGGTGTGTTACTATTCATACCGCTACCGACGGATTTTCGAACTACCGCAGAGCGGAGCGCTGCGTCGTATATATGGTCTGTATGAAGACGGGGACGGGGTGCTGTGGGCTACGAGCGTGGGCTACGGAGTCTGGCGCATCGAACTGTCCGGAAGTGCGGACGCTCCTGTTGCAGCCATCGTGGAACAGGTGGAACTGGGGCTTAAAGAGCGGAGCCGGAACTTCTTTTTCTCCGTTTGCGAAGAGTCCGATTCCACCCTCTGGTTCTGTAACCACGGTGTTGGCGCAGTGCGTTATAATAGGCGTATCCGGGAGGGTCGGATCGTTCGGTTCGATACGCACCGGGGGCTGGCCGTGAATGACGTAACGGCAGGCGTGTGCTGTTCGGACGGTACATCGTGGTTCGGGACCGGTTGCGGTTTGGCATGTTACGACCCGGCAGGCGGCCGTACAGAGCCCGATTACAGTAATGACCAGTTGCGCAGCGGTGTGATTCACGGCCTGCTGGTCGATTCGCTTGATAACATCTGGGTCGGAACCAATGCCGGAATCGTGCGTTATGTCCCGGCGACAAACCGTTCGGTGGCCTATGGCGCTTCGTACGGACTCGACGTGGTCGAGTTCAGCGACGGGGCCTATTTCTACGACCGGGAACGGGGGCGGCTGCTCTTCGGCGGCATCAACGGGTTCGTGGTCATCTCCGACAGCGGGGATTCCGGATCGGCCTCCTACATGCCGCCTATCCGGTTCCGCGAGGTGAAGACCAATGGCGAATCCTACGATGTCGGGAGTCTGATGCGTAACGGGCGGATGGTGTTGCGGCATTCCCAGAATGCTTTCAGCCTTTCGGTCGCGGCGCTGGATTATGTCAATGGCAGCAACTATTCCTATTTTTACAACATCGAAGGAGCGGACGGCGGCTGGCGCGACAATTACCATAGCAATACGCTGGTTTTCGCAGGGTTTCCCTCGGGACGCTATACGCTTGAGGTGCGCTATCGGAACAATACCACCGGGGAATGGAGTCCTGTCAGTTGTCTGCCGATTCGTGTGCTGGCTCCGCCCTATGCGTCGACCTGGGCCTGGATCGGCTACTTCGTTGCGGCGCTGGGCGTCGTCGGGGGCGTGTCGGTTTACTTTATCCGGCGGCGACGGGCCCGGGAGCAACTTCGGCAGTCGCTTTACGAGCAGCGGCAGAAGGAGTTGGTGTATGAGTCGTGCATCTGGTCGTTTTCCAACCTCACCAATGAACTGTCGATTCCCGTGACGCTGATAAACGGTCCCTGCCAGCAGATCATGGCCAGCAAGTCGGCCGATGCGTTCGTTCGCCGTCAGGCAGAGTTCATTCGGCACAATGCGCAGAAGATCAACGACCTGATCTACCTGTTCAACGAGTTTCAGTCGACCGGTCCCGTCGACAACCCGGACGATATAGAGATGCTGGACGTTTCGCGTACGGCCGGCGGCATTGCCCGAACTTTTGCCGATTATGCCGAGGCCAATCGCATTGCCTATCGGACCTCCATAAACAGTGGTCTGCTTTTCCCTTCGGTGCGCAACATCCTGATGATGATTTTCAATATCCTGCTGGCCAATGCGTTTCGCCGGACAGGGCCGGGAGGCGAGGTGAGCGTTTCGGCCGGGATATGTTCGGCGCCGTTGCCGGATGATGCGGATTCCGGGATCGGAAAGGAGGCTGCCGGGGGCGCGCAGCGGCTTCGGATCGAGGTGTCGAACCGGGGCATCGGGTTGGATGCTCCGCAGATCGAACTGATTTTCGATCGCTATAAGCTGTTTAATCATCTGGGAGAATTGAGCCGCAAGGGTGTGTCGCTGAAAGACGATCTGGAGTTGGCTATCTGTTACAACCTCGTGACCAAACTCCAGGGTGAATTCCGGGTGAAGAGCAGCGACGGGTTGACGACTTTTTCGCTGTCGCTGCCACGGCTCGGAATTACGCGGGCGGCGCAGCCCACTGCGCAGACCGATATAATGCCCGGACAGCGGTTCAACCGGCCTGCGCCGGTTCCGGCCGCTTCGCAGGTGAAGTTTCGCGACATGCTCCCGACGATGCTCGTCATTAACGAGGACCGGGATATGGCGGACTTTATCGCCGAATTGTTCGACAGCGGCTATAACATACGTATTATTTCCGATTTGAAATGCCCGCGGGAAAAGTTGACCGAAGTACAGCCGCAGATTATCATCTGCGGAACGGTGTCGCTCAATGCTTCGATGGTCGGTCTGATTCGCAGCATCCGGGAAACCAAGCAGTTGATGCAGGTGCCGATTATCCTGCTGACGGCGGTATCCCGTACGGACGTGAAGGTCGAAGGACTGGAACTGGGTGTGGACATCTGCTTGAAACTGCCCTTCGACATTACCCATTTGCAGAGCGTCGTCGATCAGTTGTTGCGCCGTTACGAGTCGCTGAAAAGCTACGGCCGTTCGGTTTACAGCGCTTTTGATCTTACGCAGGGGCGGTTGCTGCACAAGGAGGACAAGGTATTTCTGGAGCGAATGCTCGACATTATCAACCGGAATATTTCCGATGCGGAGTTTTCGGCGCAGTTCATTGCGCGGGAACTCGGCATGAGCCTCTGCAATTTCTACCGCAGGCTGGGGGCTATCACCGGCCAGACCCCCGCGGGGATTATCCGGGAGTATCGGCTGAATCTGGCCGAGCAATTACTGGTAACCACGAGGCTCTCGATCGACGAAATTATCTATAAGTCGGGTTTTGCCAACCGCAGCACCTTCTTCCGGGGATTTATCGCCCGGTTCGGGGTGACGCCGAAGGTCTACCGGGAGCGGAAGATCGAAGAGGCTTTGCGGGAAAAGGCCCCCGGGGCAGAGGAGTAGGAGCGGGTGTGACATCGGGACCGGGACTGCCGACGTTGCGGTGTGTTCGAATCATGTGCCTGTATTCCGGATTTTGCCGATTTCCAGACGGAAAGGAGGAATTTTTGGAAAAAAACGTTATTTTTGCCACCGAACTCCCTGTGTACGGTTCGTCCGAGCGGGAGCGATGATCACTTTCTAATTTTATCAAAGATGAAAATTGCTATTGTGGGCGTCAGCGGTGCTGTAGGCCAGGAATTTTTGCGGATTTTGGAGGAGCGCAATCTCCCGATCGACGAACTCGTGCTGTTCGGTTCGGAACGCAGTGCAGGCCGTACTTATAAATTCCGCGGAAAAGAGCTTACCGTCAAACTGCTGCAACACAACGACGATTTCAAGGGAATCGACTTCGCCCTGACATCGGCCGGAGCAGGCACGTCGAAGGAGTTTGCCGGGACGATCACCAAACATGGTACGATCATGATCGACAATTCGAGCGCTTTCCGCATGGATGCCGATGTGCCCCTCGTCGTTCCGGAGGTCAATCCCGGGGATGCGAAGAATGCGCCCCGCCGCATCATTGCCAACCCCAACTGTACTACGATTCAGATGGTTGTGGCGCTGAAGGCGATCGAGGATCTGTCGCATATCCGCCGCGTGCACGTGTCGACCTACCAGTCGGCCAGCGGCGCCGGAGCTGCCGGTATGCGGGAGTTGGAGGCACAGCATACGGAACTGTGCGGCGGCAAGGAGCCTACGGTGGCGAAATTCGCTTTCCAGCTGGCTTATAACGTGATTCCGCATATCGACGTTTTCACCGACAACGACTATACGAAGGAGGAGATGAAGATGTTCCATGAGACGCGCAAGATCATGCACTCGGACATCGCCGTATCGGCTACCTGCGTGCGCGTCCCGGTGATGCGCGCCCATTCGGAGAGTGTGTGGCTCGAAACCGAGCGCCCCGTGTCGGTGCCCGAAGCCCGCGAAGCCTTCGCGAAGGCCAAAGGCGTGGTGCTGATGGACGATCCCGCGGGCAAGGTTTACCCGATGCCGCTCTTCATCGCGGGTCAGGATCCCGTCTATGTAGGCCGTATCCGTAAGGACCTGACCTGCGACAACGGCCTGACGTTCTGGTGTGTGAGCGACCAGATCAAGAAAGGTGCGGCGCTCAACGCCGTGCAGATTCTCGAAACGCTGATTTAATCTCTGTCGGTGGCGGTGCAGTCGCCGCGTACGCTTACAGACAGTCCCGGCTCGAAAGAGCCGGGACTGTCTGTTTTGCCGGATTCCGGTCCGAAGTGTGAACTTACCCGGTTAAGGGTCGCTGGGTATACGCGCGAAACAGAGGATAATTGCGACCTTTCGGAACAAACCTCTCTTAATTATGATTACTTCCGTAAAGGTAAAACTCCGCGCATCGCGCGTATCCGGCAAGGCCGGATCGATCTACTATCAGTTAACCCATCTTCGCCGGACCTACTGCATTATGACCGACATCCGGCTGCTGCCCGGCGAGTGGGACGCTTTGGCGCAACGAACCGTTCCGTCCGCATCGGGCCATTCCCCGGTCTGCCAATGCCGGATCGACGGCGACGTAAGCCGGCTGCACCGGATTATCCGCGACCTGATCCGCGAGGGGCGCCCGTATACGGTGGCCGATGTCGCCAGCCGCTTCTGCGCATTGCCGCAAGGCGGTGGTATATTGTCGTTTATGCGTGAGCAGGTCGCGCAGCTGACGGCGGACAACCGACTGGGTACGGCGCGTAACTATTCGCGCACGCTCAACAGTTTTTCGGGGTTTCTCGGAGGCGAGGACCTTCCCTTTGCGGCATTTACGGAACGGCTGGTCGAAGAGTACAATGCCTACCTGATGCGTCGCGGGGTCGTCCGCAACACCGTGTCGTTCTACATGCGCATCCTGCGCTCGGTCTACAACAAGGCGGTCCGGAAGCATCTCGCCGAACCGGCTTCGCCCTTCGGCGGTGTTTATACCGGGGTCGACCGGACCCGTAAACGGGCCATCGACGAACGGCTCATCGCCCGCCTGAGGACGCTCGACCTGTCGGCGGCGGCTCCGCTGTCGCTGGCACGCGACCTGTTTATCTTCAGCTATTGCACACGCGGCATGGCCTTCGTCGACATGGCCTATCTCCGCAAACGGGACCTGAGGGACGGGGCGATCCACTACGTGCGCCGCAAGACGGGCCAGCGGATGACCGTGCACCTCGAAGCGTGCATGCGCGAGATTATCAGCCGCTATGAACCGCGTACGCGCGATACTCCCTATCTTTTTCCGGTGCTGACCGCCGAAGACCCGGCCCGGGCCTATGCGCAGTATCAGGTTGCCCTGAACTATTACAACCGCCTGCTGAAAAAGCTCGCCTCGATGCTGGGGCTGGATTCCGGCCTCTCGTCCTATACCTCGCGGCACAGTTGGGCGACGGCGGCCCGTAATCACAACGTGCCGTTGCAGGTCATCAGCGCCGGGATGGGGCACTCGTCCGAGCGTACGACCCAGATTTACCTCTCGGCGCTGGAAACCTCGGTCATCGACTCCGCCAACCGGAAAATCCTCGCTTCGCTGAACCGGTGCGCCTCGTTTTAACCGAACCGATCGGGCCGGTGACAAATTGTCCCTGGCCCGATCGGTCGGATGGGGTGCGGATCTATTTTACCTCCCAGTCGTCCGTGCGGAACGACGAGGCGGGAATGCCCGAGCTGTTGAAAAGGGAGGCTTCCGGGACGTTCGTGAAGGCGTAGCGGACAGCTACGGGTTCGGCGACGGCGTCGCTCGTGACGATCAGGCGGCCCTTGCCTTTTTCGATCCACGCAGTGGCGGGGTGGAATACCCGGTCGGCGCCGGCAACCTCGAAGCCCGCGAGCTTGTCGCCCAACGGCGCGAGGCCCTCACGGCCGGCGCGGAAGGTCAGGTAGGCCTTACCGTCGGCGACCTCCATCTTTTCGTAGACCGGCGTATCGGCGTTGATGCCCTTCATGCCGTAGGTTTTCGACAACGCCAGCCATGCGAGGCGCGTGCCGACCTGTTGTTTTTTGGCCGGGTGGATGCAGTTCCTGTCGCCGATGTCGAGTGTGACGGCCATGCCGCTCGACGGAATGTCCTCCAGGTTGCGCAGTTGTGCCTCACGCAGCAGTGCCCCGCTCGCGGCGTCGGGGCCGTCATACCGGTAGGGCGCGATTTGCACGTAGTAGAACGGCAGTTCGCCTTGCGCCCAATGTGTGCGCAGCATCTTCACGAAGGCCGGCATCAGGGCCTGGTACTGGGCGTGTCGTCCGCGGTTCGATTCGCCCTGATACCAGAGGAAACCCTTGATCGTGAAGGGCGCGAGCGGCGCGATCATGCCGTTGTAGAGCCCGCAGGGTTTGTATTGGGGATTCTCGATCTTGGCGGGATTGTCGAGGAACGAGAGGTCGAACTCGGTGAACGGGGCGAGCGCCTCGCGGTCCATCCACGCCTCGACGGGGGTGCCGCCCCAGCAGGTGACGATGATGCCTACGGGAACGTCCAGCACGCTTTGCAGGTATTGGGCGAAGTAGTAGGCCGTGGCGCTCGTCCCGGCGACCGCCTCGGGGGTGTTTTTCTGCCATTGCGCCGTGCACTCCTCCTGCGGGGTGCGCGCCGTCGTGCGGTTGACGGTGCAGAGGCGGATGGGTGTCGAGGCTTTGGCACGGATGATCACGTCGGCCGAACCCTCCACGGGCTGGGTGTAGAACCCGCGCATCGGCATCTCCATGTTCGACTGCCCGGAGCAGAGCCACACTTCGCCGATCAGCACGTCGCGGAGCGTCAGCCGTTCGCCGTCGCTCAGCTCGATCGTGTAGGGACCTCCGGCCTCCGGGGTCGGCACGGCGGCTTTCCAGCGGCCGTCCCTGTCGACGTTGGCCGTAATGGCTTTCGTGCTCCACGAGGGATGGATCGTGACTTTCTTTCCGGGGGCGGCTTTGCCCCAGAACTGTGCTTCGGATTGCTGCTGAAGCACCATATTGTCGCCGAAAATACCGGGCAGGACGACTTTCGCCTGCACACCGAGGGCCGCACCCAGGGCGGCCAGCGAGAGAAGGATTTTTTTCATGGATCGTATGGATTAGATTTTTTCGAGTTCTACGGTGAAGTGGCGCAGGATCGGCGCCTCGAACGAGATGCGGTAGCCGGTGGTGATCTCCGCGCGGCGGTCGTAGATGTTGCGGCATGCGGCGGCGATCACGCGGATGTGGTTGTCGGTGTAGACGCGGCGCGGAATGGCCAGGCGCAGCAGTTCGAGCGCGGGGTAGCGGTTCTCGTGCGTGTCGGGGTCGCGGTCGGCGAGTATCGAGCCGATCTCCACGCCGCGGATGCCCGCTTCGAGATACAGTTCGACGGCCAGCGTCTGGGCGATAAACTGCTCCTTCGGGAGGTTGGGCAGCACCTTCTTCGCATCGACGAAGATCGCGTGACCGCCCGCCGGACGCTGGTAGGGAACGCCGTACTGGTCCAACAGGTCGCCCAGCAGCTTTACCTGCCGGATGCGGGCGTCGAGTTGTTCGAACTCCGTGTTTTCGTCCAGCCCCACGGCCAGTGCGTCCATGTCGCGTCCCGACATGCCGCCGTAAGTGACGTAACCCTCGAAGAGGATGCTGAACGACATCGCTTTTTTATAAACTTCCTCGGAGCGCATCGCCACGAATCCGCCCATGTTCACCACGCCGTCCTTCTTGGCCGAAATGGTCATGATGTCGGCGTAGGTGTACATCTCGCGGACGATCTCCTTGATGGTTTTCGCGGCATAACCCTCCTCGCGGGTTTTGATGAAGTAGGCGTTCTCGGCAAAACGCGCCGAGTCCATCAAAAGGGGCACGCCGTAGCGGCGGCACAGGTCGGCCGTTTCGCGGATGTTGCGCATCGACACGGGCTGGCCCCCGGCCGTGTTGTTGGTGACGGTGAGCACCACGCACGGAACCTTCTCGCGCGGGTTGTCGCGCAGGACCTTTTCGAGTTTTGCGAGGTCCATTTCGCCCTTGAACGGCAGTTCCATTTGCGTGTCGGCCGCGGCGTCGATCGTGCAGTCCACGGCGTGGCAGCGGCGGAACTCGATGTGGCCCTTCGTGGTGTCGAAGTGCGAGTTGCCCGGGACGATGTCGCCCTCGCGGAGCAGCACCGAGAAGATCACGTTCTCCGCGGCGCGTCCCTGGTGCGTGGGCAGGAACCACGGCATGCCGAACAGATCGGCGACGGCTCCTTTGAGCCGGGAAAAGGACGACGCCCCGGCGTAACTCTCGTCGCCGGTCATCATCGCGGCCCACTGGCGGTCGGACATCGACCCCGTGCCCGAATCGGTCAAGAGGTCGATCGTCACTTCGTCCGCACGCAGTTTGAAGAGGTTGTAACGGGCCTCGCGAATCCACGCTTCGCGCTCGGCGCGCGTGGAGGTGCGGATGGCCTCGGTCAT
>JAEZTA010000079.1 GCA_023443765.1 Bacteroidota bacterium
ACTGCCGCACCACCGTCCGCCCCGCGACAATACCCTGCACCTGCGCCACGCCGTCGACCCACACAAGGCCCCTCAGGCGCGCCGTACGCGACTGGCGGTAGTTGGCCGTGACCTTTTTGCGGCGGACTGTGTCGCGAACAACGGCATAACCGTTCACCTCGGCTCGGTCGCCCACCTCGGCATATTGCTGTGCATAGATTCCCGAGGGGTATTCCAGCACAGCGCGGGGTTCGACGACGAGCGTATCGCGGGCGAACAGTTGCGCGGCGATGCGCGCGCCGCTGCCCACGGTGATCTTACGCGCCACGACGAGCAGATGCTCCATGCGGCACGTGGAGTCGATGCGCAGGCAGTCGGCATAGAGCACAATGCGACCGCGAAGCACACAATCGCCCACTTCGGCTTTGCCAAGGCGGAAAACGGCTGCGGAATCGCGCCGAAAAGAGCGGGATAGGCTGTCGGGAAGTACATCCGACGATTGTCCGGGCGGGGTAAAAAGCGCGGCCACACGACGCAGGACCTCCGCATCGGGCTCCGGAAGCCTGGATTCGGAGCGCAGGATGGCCGTGCGCAGGAGCTGGGGACCCCGGTAGAAATCGGAGCCTACGCGTCCGTAGACCACTCCGTTCTGCGGCAGGCGCAGCGTCCCCTGCAGGAAGGTCTGCCCGGCAAGCGTCACCGCCGTGCGGTTGTCGGCATAGAAGAGCGTGTTCGAAGCGTCGGGCTCCGTGCCGTACAGCCGGCAGGCGTACAGCAGCGAATCGGCGGTGTGGATGCGCACGGCCTCGTACAGGCCCCACGGCTCCGTCGCGACGAAGACCTGCGACTGCGGCAGGGAGTCATAGAGCCGGAAGCCCTCGGGTGCGGTCAGCGACGCATCGTCCGGATGCCGTCGCCAGAGCGTATAAGCCGATTCGACATCAGCACGCGCCTGCCTCAGCTGCCGGCTGCGGGCGAAGAGCAGCGACTCCTGTTCCCAAAGCATCACCAGCCCCAGCAGCGCCGTCAGCATCACCACCGACACCACGACCACCGTAGGCAGCACGTTCCCGCGCAGGTATGTGCCCGGAGGTTTCATAGCGCACACCGTTTTACGCCGTACGTCACGCCGTCCTTACACAGGTAGAGCGAATCGGTGTCGAAGTCCGCGAGCACGAACCCTCCGGCCGAATCCCCGCGCCGGAGTTCATACTGCTGATCGCCGAGGGTCAGGATATGAAGCGGCTGCCCGGCGGAGGTCACCGTTCCCAGGTGCGCGATCTTCACCCGCTCCCGTTTTACAGGGGCGGCTTTCGGCGCCGGGAGGTTCCGCACGGCAGGGCGCGGGGCTGTCACATGGCGCGGCGCGCCCTTCAGGAATGGGTCGGGGTAATTGAGCCGCAGGGTGTCGGCCGCAGGTCCCGCGGCAACAGGCTGCACAGGCTTCGGGCGGGTTGCCGGGGCGCGGTCGTCGGCAGGAGCGAAGATTTTCCACGCCACGATGCCCCAGACCGCCGCAACGGCTGCCAGCAGCAGGTATGTCGTCCAGCGCGACTTCATCACTCAGGGTCTTCGGGGGTTTCCGGGGCTGCGACGGTCAGGCTCCGGGTTTCGGTGCGGGTCCTGTAGCCGCCGTTGAACCCCGTAACCGACCATTCGTACTCCCCGGCCGTGAGGTCCACGCGGCATCCGTAGCTATGGGAGAGCGAATCGGCGTAGATCACCGTATCGGCGACGATTCGTTCCGCGGCCCCGAACGAGGGCGCGACCACCGTAAATTCGTAGCCGGCGGCATATTGCATGGCTGCCCAGCGGAACTCCACCCTTCCGAGAGCGAGCGTCGTCCGGTCCGCAGGGGCGGTAATCCGTACCTCCTTGCCGGAAATATCCTCTTCGAGCACCTCGCAGCCGACGGCCAGCAAGGCAAATAAAACGGGCAGCAGTTTATTCATGGCGTTATTTTTTAAGTACGATTTGCTGGATATAGAGGGTCAGCGTCAGTTGCATCCGACGCGTCCGGCGTTCCGGCGCGGCCTGCCAGTCGAGCGAACGCAGGCGGCAGGCAGGGAGCGTGCGTTCGAGCGCATCGACGACCTGCAACAACGGCCCATAGCCGCCTGTCAGGGTCAGCTGCGCGGTATGCACCGCCACGCCGTCGTGTTCCGCCGTGACGAGCGGTTCGTAGCCCGCGACCTGCACGGCATGTTGCGCGGCGGCGCGCCGCACCGTGTCGAGCAGTCCGCCCGAGAGGATCAGTTCGCGGTCCCCGGCATGAGCCGCCGCAGGCTGTGCCGCCATCGGGGCGAGGGTTTCCAGCCGTGCGGCCAGCCGCCGGTAGTCGCGCCACGCCGTAAAGGTGTCGTGCAGCGCGAAGTGCCACGCCATCCACGGCAGCACCACGACCAGCCCGGCCAGCAGCACGATTCCCCGGTATTTGTACGGCAGTGTCATAAGGCGGTCTCGATGCGGAACGCCAGCCGGTCGCCATCGCGTTCCTTTTCCACATGGGTGAGCCGCACCTCGCGCCAGCAGGCCGCCGCAGGAAGTCGCTGCACGAATGCCGAGATGTCGGCCGCCGCAGGAGCCGTTCCGCAGACGACGACCCGGTCATCGAGCCGTTGCAACGGTTTCCCCGCTTCGAAGCGTTTGGTGAGCGGCTCGACCGCCAGCTGTGTCAGCACGACCCGTTCGGGAACCGCCCCGGCGATGCGGTCGCACACCACGGCCCACGACACTGCCCGGCGTGTCGAAAACTCAGCCAGCAGTTCCCGCTGCCGGGCTCCCGCCGAGGCGGCGTTCGAGGCCGTACGTTCCCGGGCCGCGATCTCCTCCTGCAACATCTGCCGCCGGGCGTTCAGGTCCGGGGAGAGCACCGCATTGGCCGCGAGCACGCACAGGAACACCCCCAGCACCGGGAGCGCCAGCCGCCGCACCAGGGCCTGCGCCGCAGCTGAGGATTCAGCCGTCGGGCGCACGAACGTCCGCCAGCGCAGCCGGGCATACAGCTGCCGGGCAAACTCCCCGGCCACTTTCCCGAAATCAGCGTCCGCAGGGGCACAGAAAACCTGCACCGGGGTGATTCCCTCCCCCGCAAGTTCTTCGGTCAGCGCCCCGAGGCGTTCCCGCCGGACAAAAGAGGTAATCCCGTCGGCCGAGCTCCACAGAAAGGTCTCCGCATCGGCCTTTATCCGGCCGGCGATCTCCGATTCGTCGGGTTTGGAAACCACCCCATGGCCGCACACGACTAATGCCGCCAGCGCGTTCTTCGCCACGCTCCGTTCAGCCGGGGTCACACCATCCGCCCGCCACACAAAAACCTCCGTGCGGCAGCTTCCGTCCGCAGCGAATTCCGCCCGGATGAAGGCAATGCGGTTCAGGATATAAGGGATCAGTTTCATTCTATGACCGTGGGTTTGATGAATACGTTAAGCGTGCGTTCGACCTTGTTGCGCTTCTCCTTGCCGAAGAACCACTTGATCACCGGGACGCGCGCCAGGAACGGGATGCCCCGCGACGATTTCTCCATCGAGTTGCGGTCCAGACCGCCTAACAAAACCATCTCCTCGTTCTGGACCTTGACGATCGACTTGAAGCTCCGCGTGGCGGTTCCCGGAGGGGCGTTCTCCGACTCTCGGCCCGTGAACTCGGTCTGCTCGAACTCGATTTCGAGCGTGATCTGCCGATCGGTCGAGACATAGGGCGTCACCTTGATCGAAAGGTTCGCATCCACCGACTTCCACTGGTAGGACTCTGACGAAATGGGGTTTTGCGTGCCGTAATAGTTGTTCTGCACCTCCTTGTAGTACTGCGTCTCACCGCTGGTGAGCGTCGCTTCGTGTCCGTTGAGCGTCGAGAGCTTGGGCGTGGATTGCAGGCGCACCGTGCCGTTCTCCTCCAAAGCCTGCAGGCTCAGGTAGAAATTAGGCGTCACACGCCCCAGGTTCACCGTCCCCTGCATGCGTTGCAGCAGGTTGTTCACGGCCCCTGCACTATAAGTCATATCCACACCCGGACCCAGTGTCCCCGAGGTCTGCATGGGCGTTTTACCAACCCCGCCGCCGAGGCCGATCTCGCGGATATTGCTCTTCGTGATGTCGGCGATGATGATCTCCATCGTGATCAGCGGCACGGGCTTATCCACCGATTTGAGGAATGTCTCGACCCGCACCACATCCCTCCGGTCGCCCGAGAGGATCAGGCTGTTCAGATCCGGAAAGGTCTTCAGTTCGACACCCTGTTTCAGCGCCGCGGGGATGATCTCCTCGACCTTCGAAACCGCCCGGAAGGCCAGCGGAACGATCGTCGCCGAGG
>JAEZTA010000101.1 GCA_023443765.1 Bacteroidota bacterium
CTCCACTCGGAGCAGACGCTTCCCGAAGAGGCTTATCCCAGCCAGATCACGGCCGAGGGCGAAGAGCGGCTGAAACTCACCTTCGAACAGGGCGAGCTGTCGGCGGTCAACGGCAAACCCTATGCGGATAAAGTCGAGGCCATCCGCGCCGTGGAGGCCATCGGTTCGAAATTCGGCATCGGCCGCGACATGCACATCGGCGACACGATCATCGGCATCAAGGGCCGCGTAGGCTTCGAAGCCGCAGCGCCGATGCTGATCATCGCCGCGCACAAGATGCTCGAAAAGCACGCGCTGACCAAGTGGCAGATTTACTGGAAAGAGCAGGTAGCGACGTGGTATGGCATGTTCCTCCACGAGGCGCAGTACCTCGAACCCGTCATGCGCGACATCGAGGCGATGCTGCTCTCCTCGCAGCGTAACGTCACGGGAACCGTGGAGCTGATCCTGCGTCCACGCAACTATACGCTCGTGGGCGTCGATTCGACATTCGACCTGATGAAGACCGACTTCGGCGAATACGGCGAGGTCAACAAGGCCTGGTCGGCGGACGACGTGAAGGGATTCACGAAGATCCTCGGCAACCAGATCAAGATTTTCTACAACGTCCAGAAACGCAACGGGAAATGATCCGGGCGGGCATTATCGGAGGAGCCGGGTATACTGCCGGCGAGTTGATCCGCCTGCTGGTGAATCACCCGCAGGTCGAAATCGTCTTTGTGCACAGCACTTCGAATGCAGGCAACCGCCTTTCGGACGTGCACGGCGGGCTGGAAGGCGACACCGACATGCGGTTCAGCGACTCGTACGACCTGGGGTCGGTCGATGTCGTGTTCCTCTGCTCGGCACACGGGCAGAGCAAGGTCTGGATGGAGGAGAACGACATCCCGGCCGGGCTGAAGATCATCGACCTGGCGCAGGACTTCCGCGACGAGTCGCACGGATTCGTCTACGGGCTTCCGGAGTTGAACCGCGAGCGCATCCGCCGGGCGGAGCGCGTGGCCAACCCGGGATGTTTCGCCACGGCGATCCAGCTGGCTTTGCTGCCGCTGGCCGCTGCGGGGCTGTTGCAGGACGAAGTGCACGTAACGGCGGTGACGGGTTCGACGGGTGCAGGTGTAAAACCCTCGGCCACGACCCATTTCAGCTGGCGGTCGGACAACATGTCGGTTTACAAGGCCTTCACACACCAGCACCTGCTGGAGATCGGGCGCAACCTGCGCCTGCTGGAACCGTCGTTCGGCTATGAAGTGAACTTCGTACCGATGCGCGGCGACTTCACGCGGGGCATCCTGGCGAGCGTCTACACGACGTGTCCGCTCGACAACGAGGCGGCGTTCAGGCTCTATGCCGATTTCTACGCCCCTTCGGCATTCACCCGCGTATCGGAACGCGAAGTGGACCTCAAGCAGGTGGTGAACACCAACAAGGGCCTGCTCCACGTCGCCAAATACGGCGGCAAACTGCACATCGTGTCGGCCATCGACAACCTGCTGAAAGGCGCGTCGGGGCAGGCCGTGCAGAATATGAACCTGATGTTCGGGCTGGACGAAAAGGAAGGTCTGAGACTGAAGGCATCGGCATTTTGACAAATAGCCGCGCAGCGGCACGAAAATTCCGCATTATCGTTCGGAGCGGAAAAAGAGCGAAGTGCCGGCGAAGCGTTAAAAACGGGGCCGGTTTGCTCGCAAACCCGCGAAGGCGCCCGTTTTAGTGCAGCCAAACGAACGCTCCCGCAGAGAACGACATGCGGATGGTTTTACGCCGCTTTTGCCACCAAAAGCGGCAAAAAAATTACGATTATGAAATTATTCAACGTATATAGCTTATACCCCATCGAGCCGGTACGCGGCAACGGCAGCTTCGTTTACGACGCGGCGGGAACCGAGTACCTCGACCTTTACGGCGGTCATGCCGTCATTTCGATCGGGCATGCGCAGCCCGACTACGTGCGGGCCGTGCAGGAGCAGGTGGCCCGGCTCGGGTTCTACTCGAACTCGGTCGAGAATTCGCTCCAGACGACGCTGGCCGGGAAACTGGGCCGCGTGTCGGGATACGACGATTACCGCCTCTTCCTCTGCAACTCGGGAGCCGAGGCGAACGAGAACGCCCTGAAGCTGGCGTCGTTCCACACGGGACGCGCCAAGGTGCTGGCCCTCTCGAAGGCGTTCCACGGGCGCACGTCGGGAGCCGTCGCCGTGACGGACAATCCCGCGATTTCATCGCCTTTCAACCGCACGCCGAACGTGGAGTTCGCCCCGCTGAACGACATTGAAGCCGTACGCGCAAAACTCGCCACGCGGGAGTTTGCGGCGGTGATTGTCGAAGGCATTCAGGGCGTATCGGGCATTCACTGCCCGACGGACGAGTTCCTGCGTGCCGTACGCGCCGCAGCGACC
Source organism: Bacteroidota bacterium (assembly GCA_023443765.1). Taxonomy (GTDB): domain Bacteria; phylum Bacteroidota; class Bacteroidia; order Bacteroidales; family Rikenellaceae; genus Alistipes. Next base: position 2,400 of record JAEZTA010000101.1, read on the forward strand.
GAGACCGGAACGCAACTCGTGCTGGACGAAATCCAGTCGGGATACGGTCGCACGGGACAGTTCTTCGCCCACCAGGCGGCGGGCATCCGGCCCGACCTGATCACCACGGCAAAGGGTATGGCCAACGGGTTCCCGATCGGCGGCGTACTGATCGCACCCCATTTCGAGGCGCGCCCGGGGCTGCTCGGAACCACCTTCGGCGGCAGCCACCTCGCCTGCGCAGCGGCAATCGCCGTACTCGACGTGATCGAACGCGACGGATTGGTGGAGAACGCAGCGAAGGTCGGCGAATACCTCCTGGGCGAACTGCACAGGATCGGCGGACTGAAAGAGGTCCGCGGACGCGGCCTGATGATCGGCATCGAGATCGAAGGTTCGGGGGCGGAACTGCGCAGGCGGCTGCTCTTCGACAAACACATATTCACGGGTGGGGCGGGCGCTTCGACCGTGCGGCTGCTGCCGGCATTGTGCCTGACGCGCGAACTGGCCGACCGCTTTTTAGCAGCTTTCCGGGAAGTGGTCGGATAATCCGCAGCCCGGACAGGAACATAAATTGAAAAGACCGTATTATTATGAAAAAGTTTACCTGCGTACAAGACATAGGCGACCTGAAAACTGCCGTCGCCGAAGCGCTGGAGATCAAGCGCGACCGCTTTCAGTTCACGGGACTGGGGCGTAACAAGACCCTGCTGATGCTCTTCTTCAATTCGAGCCTCCGCACGCGCCTCTCGACCCAGAAGGCGGCGATGAACCTCGGCATGAACGTCATGGTTCTCGATGTCAACCAGGGAGCGTGGAAACTCGAAACTGAGAGGGGTGTGGTGATGGACGGCGACAAGGCCGAACACCTCCTCGAAGCCATTCCTGTCATGGGGTCGTACTGCGACGTGATCGGCGTGCGCTCGTTCGCACGGTTCAACGACAAGGCCGAAGACTACGAGGAGCGGGTACTGGAACAGTTTATCCGCTACGCCGGCCGGCCGGTCTTCTCGATGGAGGCCGCGACGCGCCACCCGTTGCAGAGTTTCGCCGACCTGATCACCATCGAGGAGCACAGGGCTACGGCGCGCCCGAAGGTGGTGATGACTTGGGCCCCGCACCCCAACGCCCTGCCGCAGGCCGTGCCCAACTCGTTCGCCGAGTGGATGAACGCCACGGATTACGATTTCGTGATCACTCACCCCGAAGGCTACGAACTCGACCCGAAATTCGTGGGTACGGCGCGCGTCGAATACGACCAGCGCAAGGCCTTCGAAGGCGCCGACTTCGTCTATGCCAAGAACTGGGCGGCCTACACCGACCCCAACTACGGCAAAGTGCTGTCGCGCGACCGTTCGTGGACGGTCGATGCGGAAAAAATGGCCCTCACGAACAACGCTTACTTCATGCACTGCCTGCCCGTAAGACGCAACATGATCGTCACGGACGACGTGATCGAATCGCCGCGTTCGCTGGTGATTCCCGAGGCTGCGAACCGTGAGATTTCGGCCCAGGTGGTACTCAAACGACTGTTGGAGGGACTGGAATAATGGAGCAGATCACGGTCGTAAAAATCGGCGGTAACGTCATCGACAACCCCGAGGCGCTGAAGCGCTTCCTCGAAGAGTTCGCGGCATTGCCGGGAGCCAAGATACTCATACACGGCGGCGGAAAACTGGCAACGCGGCTCGCCGAGCGGCTGGAACTGAAGGTGCAGATGGTCGACGGACGCCGCATCACGGACAAGGGCACGCTCGACGTGGTGACGATGGTTTATGCCGGGTTGATCAACAAGCAGGTCGTGGCGGGACTGCAGGCCGCAGGGTGCAACGCCCTCGGGCTGTCGGGCGCCGACGGCAATGCCGTGACGGCCCGCCGGCGCGATCCCAATCCGGTCGACTACGGATTCGTGGGCGACATCGAGCGCGTTGATTCGGAACTGCTGCGCAGGTTGCTGGAAGGGGGCATCACGCCCGTCTTCTCGGCCATCATGCACGACGGGCAGGGGACGCTGCTGAACTGCAACGCCGACAGCGTGGCTTCGGCCATTGCGCTGGGCGCTGCGGAGATTGCGCCCGCAGACCTGGTGTTCTGCTTCGAGAAGAGCGGCGTACTGCGCGACCCGGAGGACGACACGACGCTGATCCGCGAGATCACGGCCGAAACCTACGCCCCGCTCAAGGCCGACGGCATTGTGAGCAAAGGAATGATCCCCAAGATCGAAAATGCCCTGAAAGCCGTCGAAAAGGGAGTAAGAAGCGTGACGATCAAACATTCCGACAACCTGTTGAACGACACGGGAACAGTTATAAAATAATGGATACAAAGACCACAGAGGCCATTGAGCTGTTGAAGCGGCTGATCGCAACGCCCTCCGTGTCGCGCGACGAAGCGCGCACGGCGGACCTGCTCACGGCGTTCCTCACGGAGCATGGTGCGACGCCCGGGCGGTTGGCAAACAACGTCTGGGCCCGGGCCGAAGGATTCGACCCGGCACGGCCGACGCTGCTGCTCAACTCGCACCACGACACAGTGCGTCCGGCAGCTTCGTACACGCGCGATCCCTACACACCCACGATCGAAGGCGACCGGCTCTACGGGCTGGGAAGCAACGACGCGGGGGCCTCGGTGGTAAGTCTTATAACGACTTTCCTGACGTTCCGCACCCGACAGTTGCCTTTCAACCTCGTGCTGGGCATCTCGGCCGAAGAGGAGTGCATGGGCGAAAACGGCATCCGGGCGCTGTTGCCCGCGCTGGGGAAGGTCGACATGGCGCTGGTAGGCGAACCGACGGGGATGCAGGCCGCGCTGGGCGAACGGGGATTGGTCGTCCTCGACTGTGTGGCGCACGGCAAAAGCGGCCATGCGGCGCGCGGCGAGGGGGTGAACGCCCTTTACATTGCGCTGGACGACATTGCGCGGCTGCGCGGATTCCGTTTCGAGCGGGAATCGGAACTGCTCGGGCCGATCGGCATCGCCGTGACGCAGATCGAGGCGGGAACGCAGCACAACGTCGTGCCCGACACGTGTAGGTTCGTCGCGGACATCCGCACCACGGATGCCTACACCAACGAGGAGACGGTCGAGATTCTGCGGGCTGCGATCCGCTCCGAGGCGACGCCCCGGTCGACGCGCATCCGCGCGGCGGCGGTCGGCGAAGGACATCCGCTGGTCGAAGCGGCCAAAGCCGTCGGGCGTGAAACCTACATTTCACCGACCACCTCAGACCGCACGCTGATGCCGTTCCCGTCGCTCAAGATGGGTCCCGGGCAGTCGTCGCGGTCGCACACGGCCGACGAATTCGTGCTCCTCACGGAGATCGCGGAGGGAATCGCCGTTTATGAAAAATACATCGAAAAATTGGCACAGGAATATGGCAACCAAACTTTGGGATAAGGGCTTCGAGCCCGACAGGATGATCGAGGAGTACACCGTGGGCGACGACCGCGAATTGGACATGCGGCTGGCAAAATACGATGTCGAAGGGTCACTGGCGCACATCGCCATGCTCGAAACCATCGGGCTGCTGACGGCGGAGGAACTCGAAAAACTCACCGCAGGGCTGCGCGAAATCGCCGCGGAGATCGAGGCCGGGCGTTTCGAGATCGAACCCGACACGGAAGACGTACATTCGCAGGTCGAGTTGATGCTGACCCGCCGGTTGGGCGATGCAGGCAAGAAAATCCACTCGGGGCGTTCGCGCAACGACCAGGTGCTCGTCGACCTCAAACTGTTCCTGCGCGACGAACTGCGGCAGATCGCCGATGCGGTGAAAGCCGTCTTCGACCGCCTGCAGGAGCAGAGCGAGAAGTACAAAGAGGTGCTGATGCCGGGCTACACCCACCTGCAGATCGCCATGCCCTCGTCGTTCGGACTGTGGTTCGGGGCTTATGCCGAAACATTGATCGACGACATGCGCCTGGTGGCTGCGGCATGGCATATCGCCAACCAGAATCCGCTGGGTTCGGCTGCCGGGTACGGCTCGTCGTTCCCGCTCGACCGCACGATGACCACCCGTCTCATGGGTTTCGAAGCACTGCACTACAACGTCGTGGCAGCGCAGATGAGCCGCGGCAAGAGCGAACGCGCCGCAGCGGCCGCCATTGCCGCCGTGGCCGCGACGATCGGACGCCTGGCGATGGACGTATGCCTGTTCATGAGCCAGAATTTCGGGTTCGTGACGCTTCCCGACGAACTGACGACGGGGTCGAGCATCATGCCCCACAAGAAGAATCCCGACGTTTTCGAGATCATACGCGGGCGCTGCAACCGCCTGCAATCGGTGCCTAACGAGATCGCGTTGCTCACGACCAACCTGCCCGTAGGCTATCACCGCGACCTGCAACTGCTGAAGGACATTCTTTTCCCGGCGACGAGCGAGATCAAACGCACGCTCGGGATGTGCGATTTCATGCTGGCGCATATCCGCGTAAACAAGCACATTCTCGACGACAAGAAATACGATTACCTCTTCACGGTGGAGGATGTCAACCGGATGGTGCTGGAAGGAACCCCCTTCCGCGAGGCATACAAGCAGGTGGGGATCGCCGTCCAGAAAGGCGAATACAGCCCTACGCGCGAGGTGTGCCACACCCACGAGGGCAGCATCGGCAACCTCTGCACGGCGGAAATCCGGCAGAAGATGGAGCGCGTGCTCGAAGAGTTCAAGTAGGAGGCCCGAACGTTTGGCCGTTCGGAATATTTTCCTAACTTTGTCTTGACCAATCCAAACGACAAAGTTATGGGCATAAAACGTATGCTGCTACTGCTGCTGGGAATAGCCGCAGTGACCTCGTCCGCAGCGGGACCGCAGAAGGTGAAAACCGCGGTAGAGAAAGTAACCCTGTTCATCGACGGTGCGCAGGTGACGCGCACCAAGCAGATCGACCTCCCGGCGGGAAATTCGACGGTCGTATTCACCGGCCTGTCGCCCTACCTGGACGACAAGAGCATGCAGGTTAGCGCTAAAGGAAAATTCACGGTAACGTCCGTCAACCGTCTTTTCAACCACACGGACAGTCTCGAACGCACGACGCGCCAGCAGGCGCTGGAGCGTGAACTCACCGAAACAAAGAAACAGCAGAAACAGCTGAAAGCCTCGTACGAGGTGATCGAAGCCGAATACGCCATGCTGAAAGAGAACTGTTCGGTCGGCAACCGCAATGTCGCGACCCCGCTGGCCGGGATCAAGGAGCTGAACGAATATTACGTGGCACGCCTCCAGACCCTCAAAAGCAAGGAATTGAGCCTGAAAGAGGAGGCGACGACGATCGACACCCGCGAACGCCGGCTCCGGGCGGAGTTGGCGGAACTGGGCGGCAAACAGTCGGTCCCGATGAGCGAAGTGGAGGTGCGGATCGAGGCCCCTGCGGCCTGCAAGGCGTCGTTCACGCTGACCTACTACGTCCGCAACGCAGGCTGGTTCCCCTCGTACGACATTCGCTCGGGCGGGTTGTCGGAGCCGGTGCAGATCTCCTACAAAGCCAACATTTTTCAGAATACCAAAGAGGAGTGGAAGAACGTCGAACTGACGCTCTCTTCGTCGAACCCCACGACCGGGAGCATCGCCCCGCAGTTGCGGACCTACTGGCTCGACTACGGCCTTGCCGCGCCGCGTTACAACGTCAACCTGACGAGCAACACCGTGTCGGGCATCGTATTCGACAGCCAGCGCGAACCGCTCGTGGGCGCGAGCATCCTCGTACCGGGAACGACGGTCCGCGCCGTCACCGACGCGCAGGGCCGCTACTCGATCACCGTCCCCAACGGAGCGACCAGCCTGCAATTCAGCTACCTCGGCTTCAAACCCCGCACGGAGCGGATCACGGGCAACAGCATGAATATTACGATGCAGGAAGACACAACTCCCCTGGAAGAAGTAGTCGTCGTCACGGGATACGGAAAAACCTCAAAAAGCAATTTTGCAGGAGCAGCAATCCCGAAAAACGACAAAATGTCGACGCAGGTCACCTTTGCAGACTTCGACGAAAGTTACATGATAATGCCAGTGGAGCAGACGCAGAACCAACTGGGTTATGAGTTTGAGATCAAACAGCCCTACACTGTCGCTTCCGACGGCAAGAGCGTCATGGCGGAGATCGGACGGTTCGACCTGCCGGCCGCTTACACCTACCAGTCGACGCCGAAGATCGACAAGGACGCCTTCCTCGTGGCGGAGGCGGTCGATTGGGAGAAACTCAACCTGTTGCAGGGCGAAGCCAACGTCTATTTCGAAAATACGTTCGTCGGCAAGAGCATCCTCGATCCCAACCAGACGAGCGACACGCTCCGCTTCTCGATGGGCCGCGACCGGAATATCCGCATCGAGCGCACCAAGGAGAACGATTATTCGTCGCGCCGGGCCATCGGGTCGAACCAGACCCAGACCACGGGGTGGAAGTACGTCGTACGCAATACGCGTTCGGAACCCGTCGTACTGACGCTGGCCGACCAGTTGCCCGTGTCGCGCAACAGCGCCATAACCGTTACCGCCGAGGAACTGAGCGGAGGACAGTTGGACAAGGAGAGCGGCATCGTCACCTGGAAGATGGAACTCAGGCCCGGCGAACAGCGCGAACTGAAGCTGCGTTACGCCGTGAAATACCCCAAAGGGCGGGCGCTGGTGATCGAGTAACCGCGGGGCACAGGACAACAAAAGGACGGAGAGATTCTCCGTCCTTTTTGTTTTGAGGGGTGGCGACAGCCTCCTTACTGCTCGGTGTCGGTGACGAACTTCTTCGGGAGCACGCCGAACTGCTTCTGGAAACATTTGGCAAAGTAGGACGTGGAGCTGAAACCGACCATATAGCACACCTCATTGATGTGGTAACGCTTGTCCTTGAGCAGTTGGGCCGCGGTTTTCAGGCGTTCGAGGCGCAGGTAATCGTTCGGGGTCATGTCCAGCACACCCTTGATCTTGCGGTAGAAGCTCGCCCGGCTCATGTGCACCATCTCGGCGATGTCGTTGATCTTGAACTCGGGATTGTTGAGATTGGCGTGGATGATCTCCTGCAGTTTGAGGATGAAGTCGGTATCGGCCGTGGAGGTCGCCATGGTGTTGGCCAGCACGAGCGGGTTTTTCGAGAAGGCCTCGCTCAGTTTCTGCCGGCTCTTGATCAGGTTGGCGATTACCGACAGCAGGTAATCCGACGAGAACGGCTTCTCGACGTAGGCGTCGGCCCCGGCGTCCATGCCCGAGATTTTCGAATGGAGATTCGTCCTGGCCGACAGCAGGATCAGCGGGATGTGACTGTAACGCAGGTCGTTCTTCACCCGCTGGCAAAGTTCGATGCCGTCCATCCGGGGCATCATGATGTCGGAGATGATCAGGTTGATGTAGTTCTTTTCGAGCAGTTCCAGCGCCTCGACGCCATTTTCGGCGGTGAGCACCGAATAGCTGTCGGACAGCTGCCGCTTGATGAAAGCGCACATTTCGGCGTTGTCCTCGACGACCAGGACGCTGTAAGCCTCCCAGCTGAGGTCGCCCCGCTCGTCGGGAATGCTCTCGGGATTCTCCTCCGCGGCGACATCCGCAGCGCCTGCGGCCTCCGGCCGGCAGAGGGGAATGGTCAGGATAAATTCGTTGACATCCTCGTCGGCACCCATGACCAGCGTCCCGTGGTGCAGTTCGGCCAGCGAGCGGGCCAACGCCAGACCGATTCCCGTTCCGGTCGATTCGCTTCGGCGGGTATGGCGGAAGAACGGGGCGAAAATAGCCTCGCGCATCTCCGGGGGTACGACCTCGCCGTCGTTGGTCACCGTGATCCGGAACGTATTTTCCAGCATCGTCAGGCAGACGCGGATCATCGTTTCGGAATATTTCAGGGCGTTGTTGAGCAGGTTGCTCAGGATTTTGATGAAAGCCTCCCTGTCGATTTGCGCACAGGCCTCCCCGTTGCCCAATTCCAGTTCGAAGGTCTTATGCTGCTGCTTGGCCGAGGAACTGAAGCGGTAGAAAGTCTCCTCGACGATGTCCGACACGTTGTGCCGCGTGAGGTTGAGCGACAGGTGCTCCTTTTCGATCTTCTGGAAGTCGAGCAGCTGGTTCGTAAGGTCGAGCAGCCGGTTGGTGTTGCGGTCCATGACCATCAGGTCCTCGGCCATGCCGCGGTCGATCGTCGGCCGGGCCAGGATGTTCTCCAACGGCCCCTTGATCAGCGTCAACGGGGTGCGTATTTCGTGCGCAATGTTGGTAAAAAAGCTGATCTTGGCGTTGTAGAGTTCCCGCTCCTTCTCGCGCTCGAAGGTCTGGATGTGCTGCTGCTGGCGGCGGATATTCCGGCGTGTGTAGTAGAGATAGACCAGCACCAGGCCGCCCAGCACGAGCAGCCCGTAGACGACGTATGCCACGACGGAGAGGTAGAACGGCGGGGAGACCTCGATGAAAAGCTGTTTTTCGGGGCCTGCGCCCGGATTGCCGGTCGCATCGGCCAGCCGGACCCGGAAGTTGTATTTACCGTAGGGAATTTTCGAATAGGTGATCGTGGCGCTCTCAGGCGTATACTGCCGCCATTTGTCGTCGAAACCTTCGAGTTTGTAGAGCAGGCGGTTATTCTGCTGCTCCCGGTAGCTCAGGGCGGCGATTTGCAGCGACAGGGAGTTCTGATCGTGTTTCAGGCGGATCGAATCGGAGTAGATGATGCTCTTCCGCAGCGGGGAGTTGCGGCTGCCGACGACCACCTGCTCGTCCAGCAGCGAAAAGTCCGTGATGTAGATCGGCGGCACATAGTCGGTCTTGCGACCGATAAGCGTCGTGGGATCGAAGGAGATCAGACCCTCGATACAGCCGAAATAGATGATCCCCGCCTCGGATTTGTAACCCGACTTGTAGTTGAACTGGTTGCTCAGCAGGCGGTCGGTGACGGTGTAGACCTGCCGGACGCTGCCGGCGCGGGGGTCGAACAGGGCCAGTCCCCGGTCGGTGGTGATCCAGAAATAGCCCTGGTTATCCTCGATGATCTGGAAGACGACATCGCTGGGCATTCCGTCGGAAGAGCTGTAACGAACGAAGGTTTTCCCGGCGGGGTTGAACCGGCAGAAGCCCGAGCCTTCGGTGGTGAGCCATATCTGCTTGTTGCTGTCCTCGAAAATACTCGTGATATTGTCGTAAGGGAGCGAATTCTCGTCGCCGGCGTCGTGGAGGAACTGCGACCAGACATCGTTACGCGCATCGTAGCGGTAGACGCCGTTGGACAAGGTCCCCACCCACAGGTTTCCGTTCGAATCCTCGTGAATGTCGTTGACCATCTTGCCGCCGTTGATCTCCGGGACATGGAGAAAACGGTCCGTTTCGCGGTTGTAATACTGCAATCCGTGCATCGTTCCCACGTAGATGCGCCCGCTGTTGGTCTTGCAGAGCGCAAAGACGTAGTTGCTGAAAAGCCGCCCCGGTTTGTTGTCGTTGTCGTATTTGCGGATGCGGTGGGTCCGGGTGTCGATCACCCGGATGCCGTTCGAAAAGGTGCTCACCCAGAGGTTATCCCCGTCCATCAGCAGTCCGTGGACGTTGGAGAAATCCCGGCTCGGGGCAAAAAAGTCGAACGACCGGGTCGCGGGGTCGAAACTGTAAAGTCCGGCATCCTCCGTACCGATCCAGAGCCGGCCGTCGTTACCCGGGCAGATTTCCCGCACGCGCCGCCCCCGGAGGCTGTGCACGGCGTCGGTATGGTAGTACTTGTCGAAATCGGAATTGCGCTGGGGCAGGTAGTTGATACCCCCGAAGAACGAGCCGATCCACAGTCCGCCCTCACGGTCCTTGCAAAGCGAGTAAACGGCGTTGTCGGAGAGCGAATAGGGGTCGTAAGGGGAGCTTTGGAGGTGTTGGTAGCGCCGGGTGCGGATGTTGTAGACAACGATTCCCGACTCGGTGCCGATCCACAGTTCATCGGCCGAATACTGGAGTACGTGCCGCACGAACAACGGCGCTTCGGGGTTGTCGGCCAGTTGCAGGCGGGTGACCTTCTTCGTCACGAGGTCCACAGCCACCACGCCATGCTCCTCCAATCCGAGGTACATTTTGTTGTAGTCGCTCAGGCAGATGTAGGAGATGATGTCCTTGGGGTAAATCTCCTGCCCGTCGGCATCGAGGAATGGTTTTACGTGTCCGAACCGGTCCTCGGTATAATAGAGGCCCCCGCCGTAGCCGGAGAACCAGATGACCCCGTTTTTGTCGGTCGTGAGGCTGCGCAGCGTCGTGCGCGGTTTGTAACGGCATTCGATCCGGCGGGTTTGCGGGTCGTAGCAGAAGACATCGTTATTCCCCACGACGATCCAGACACGGCCATCCCGGTCGCAGTCGAGGATAGGAATGGGCTTGGTGATCGGCTTCCCGTCCTCGGCGTAGAGCGGCACGGCGGTAAAGCTCTCCACCTCGGGGTCGTAGATGTAAAGCCCCGAATCGGTGCCGACCCATATTTTGTGGTCGCGGTCCTGGACGAGCGATTTGATAAGGCTGTTTCCCAGTCCGGTTTTGAGGCGGGGATCGTGCATGAAGGTCTTGAACGACTTCCCGTCGTAACGGCACAGTCCGTCCTTCGTACCGAACCACATGAAGCCCTTATCGTCCTGGATGATCGAGGTAACCGTATTTTGCGACAATCCGTCGTTGATGTCCAGGCGGTCGAAATGGATCGACTGCGCCCGGCCCGGAAAAGCGGTGCAGACACAGAAAAACGCCAGAACAAACGGGTAAAATTTTCCCATACGAAGTTTAGGTTAGTAAAACAAATATAGGTAATTATAATCACAAAAAAACATCCCGGAGATGCCAGTCTTCGCCGGATTAAATTTTCAACCAACTATTAATCAATAACATACCCAACAATATCAATCTTTTTTAACCGGAAGTGCGACAAAATTGAGATAATTTTTGTGTTAATAGCGACTATATTTTCTCGCTCCGGTTTTCCCTTTCATACCTTTGTTCTAACCAAACTCATCTAACTTAAAACGGCATGCCGGGAATGGCTGCCGGACCGAATGTAACCCATGAAGAAGTGCATCTCCATTTTGTTTGCATTTTGCGTGATCGCCGGTGAAACCTCCGCCATGGAGGGCCGCCTGTCGGAACGGATCACGCTGAAAATCCCGGGCAACCCCGCTGAGACTTACGACCTGCGTGAGTCCGCCGTGAGGGGGGGGGAATTTTAGAGGCTGAACAGGAGCTACCGCTGACCATCCGGCGGCAAAAAACCGAAACAGACAACGAAATAAAGATCGTCCTCACCCTGACGGCGGACGATCTCCTATATTATAATGTAGAAGGGCTGTTCCGCACGGAGCTCAACCACGAGGAGTGCAATTTCTACATGCCCGGGTTCTGGTATCACCAGAACCTGCGTTCGCCCAGGTCGGCCCCGTCGTTCCACACCAGCGACAGTTGGCAGGTCCGCGAAGACCGTCTGAGCACGCCCCTCACGGGCATTTACGACGAAAAATCAGGAACCTACTACACGGTCCTCCGCACGGATAAGATCGAGCACGAGGCCCTCGCCTGCCACAATTATGGGGAGGTCATCCTCTCGGGCGAAACGTCGCTGGGCTTCACGGGATTCCGCAACGACGATTCACACGCCGCACTGGTCTTCGGATTCCCCTACTGCGAGGCCCCGAAATCCTATATCCGCAAACTGACCCTCGCCCCTGCGGTCCGGGCATTCGAGAAGCTGGAGAAGGGCGAAACCCGCCGCCTGACGTGGACGATCCGCAAGGGCAGCCGTCCCTCCTACTCGGCATTCGTCGCCGAGGTCTGGAACTACTCCTTCGATGCGCTCGATCCCCAGCCCGTCGAATCGCGCTACACCCCCGCGCAGGCCAAAGACATCCTGGCCGAATACTTCGCCCAGAGCTACGTCGGGGAGCATCCGCTGAAATACACCTCGGGCGTGGAACTTCGCACAGCCGACTGCGAAAGCACGGGCATCGCCGAAATCGGGTTCGTGGGGCGCGTCCTGCTGAACGCCTTCAACGCATTGGAGTACGGCGAAACCAACGGCCGGAAGGAGCTCGCGGCAAATGCAAAATCCATTTTCGACAGCTACCTGCAACACGGATTCACCCCCGGCGGCCTGTTCCGCGAGGTGGTCGACTTCAAACGCAACCGCGAAGCGGACGTTTACAGCATCCGCCGCCAGTCCGAAGGCATCTATGCCATACTGAACTACCTCAACTACGAGAAAAAGCAGGGTCGCAGCCATCCCGAATGGGAGGCCCGCATCCGGACCCTGCTCGAAAAATTCCTGACGCTCCAGAACGCCGACGGCAGTTTCCCGCGCAAGTTCCGGGACGACCTGAGCATCGTGGACGCCTCGGGCGGCAGCACGCCTTCGGCCACCCTGCCGCTGACGATGGCACACGTCTATTTCCTGAATCCGGCTTACCGGAAGAGCGCCCGGCATACGGCCGACTACCTCGAAAAGAACCTGATCTCCAAAGCCGACTATTTCTCCTCGACACTCGACGCCAACTGCGAAGACAAGGAGGCGTCGCTCTACGCCTCGACGGCGATGTACTACCTGACGTTCGGCGCCAAAGGCAAGGAGCGGCAGCACTACATCGACCTGTGCCGCGAAGCGGCCTATTTCGCCCTGTCGTGGTACTACCTCTGGGACGTGCCTTTCGCTCAGGGGCAGATGCTCGGCGATGTGGGTTTCAAGTCCCGCGGCTGGGGCAACGTGTCGGTCGAGAACAACCACATCGACGTTTTCATCTTCGAATTCGCAACCGTGCTGGACTTCCTGGCCAGGGAGTGCAACGAACCCCGGTTCGCCCGCACCAGCGCCGTGATCAAAAGTTCGATGCTCCAGCTGATGCCCGTCAAAGGGTCGATGTTCGAAATCGACCGCGTGGGCTACTACCCCGAAGTCGTGCAGCACACCGCCTGGGATTACGGCAAGAACGGCAAAGGCTTCTACAACGACATTTTCGCACCGGGCTGGACCGTGGCGTCGCTCTGGCAGATGCTGAGCCCCGACCGTGTGACGACATTTTTCGCCAACTAAAACCGACTGAAAAATGGTAAGAACTCTACTGCTTCTCTTCATCATCATCCCCATCGCCGCACCGGCGCAAAATGCGCTGAAAGAGCGCGAGTACATCCACACCCTGACTTCGACGGACGGCCACGGCGGGCAATTCGTCTGGAAAATGAAGCGTGCCGACGAGGTCGGCGTCCGCTCCGAGGAGGTTTCGACAACCAAAACCGCGACGGACAGCTGGCTGCCGGCGGTGGTCCCGGGGACGGTGCTCAACTCGCTGGTTTACGACGGCGTCTATCCCGAGCCTTATTACGGGCTGAACAACAAACTGGAATCGAACCTCATTCCGGACCTCTACCGCGTGGGGCGGGATTTCTACACCTACTGGTTCCGGACGGAATTCCGGCTGGACAAAAAGGCCTATGGCGGCAAAAAAATATGGCTTCAGGCCGACGGAATCAACTACCGCGCGGAGATATGGCTCAACGGCAACATGGTGGGCAACACGGCCGGCATGTTCCTGCAGCGCGTCATCGACATCACCGACAAGGTCTCCTTCGACGGGGCGAACGTTCTGGCCGTGAAGGTCTACCCCGTAGACATGCCCGGCACGATCCGCCCCAAGGGCGGCAAGTCGTTCGGGGCAAACGGCGAGTTCCAGAACGGCGGCAACGGCGAGATCGGCCGCAACATAACGCAACTGATGACCGTGGGCTGGGACTTCTTCTACCTCGACGGCATCCGCGACCGGAACACCGGCATCTGGCGCGACATCTCTATTTTCGCCACCGGGCGCGTCCGGCTGGCCCATCCTTTCGTGAAGTCCGAGCTGTCCAAACCGGGGTATGACACGGCCCGCCAGACCGTTTCGGTCGAGGTCGCCTATCCCGACTACATCCCGCAGAACACGTGGCGCAAAGCCAAAGTCAGCGGCGAGATCCGGGGCGAAGGCATCCGTTTCGAAAAAGAGGTGTCGTTTTACCGCGGGGAGGTGAAAGAGGTCGTCTTCACCCCCGAGGAGTTCCCGCAGCTCGTGATCCGCAACCCGCGCCTGTGGTGGCCGGTCAACAAGGGTCCGCAGGAGCTTTACGACCTGACCCTGAAAGTCGAGTTCGACGGCAAGGTCAGCGATTCGCTCTCGACGCGCTTCGGCATCCGGGAGATCGCTTCTTCGACCGATACGCCGGACAAATCGCGCACGTTCAGCATCAACGGCAAACCGCTCTTCATCCGCGGCACGAACTGGCTGCCCGAGGCCATGCTCCGCACGTCGGACGAACGCACCTACGCAGAACTGCGCTACACGGCCCAGTCGGGTGTGAACCTCATCCGCTTCTGGGGCGGCGGCATCACCGAATCGGACTACTTCTTCCAGTTCTGCGACTCGCTGGGCATCCTCGTCTGGCAGGAGTTCTGGATGACGGGCGACACCAACCACCCCAACGACGAGGGCATTTACAATGCGAACGTGATCTCGACGGTGAAGCGCATCCGCAACCACCCCTCGCTGGCCTACTACGTCTCCTCGAACGAGAGCACCGAGATGCCGCAGATGGAGCAGTTGCTGGCGCGCCTCGACGGCACGCGCGGCTACCAGATGCAGTCGGAGTGCGGCGGCGTACACGACGGCAGCCCCTACAAGCAGGTCAACATCATGAGCCACTACGAGGACAAGGCGTCGCCGCGCGGCAGCCGTGTCTACGGTTTCAACCCCGAATACGGCGCCCCGTGCCTGCCGACGGTCGAGTGCCTGCGCGAGATGATGGACGAAAAGGACCTGTGGCCCATCAACAAGGAGGTCTGGGACTACTCCGACGGCAACGGGTTCCACCTCATGTCGACCCTCTACACCGACATGACCAACGAATACGGCCCCTCGAAGAGCATCGAAGAGTTCGCCGAAAAGGCGCAGTTCCTCGGCGCGATGAACTACAAGAGCATCTGGGAGGTCTGGAACTACAACAAGCTCGGCTACGGCGACCGCTACGCATCGGGATTCCTCTACTGGTACCACAATTCGGCCATGCGCCAGGTCGCCGGACGCATGTGGGACTGGTCGCTCGAACCCACCGCGGCGCTTTATGCCGCACAGAATGCCTGCGAGCCCCTGCACCCGCAGTTCGACTACCTGAAAAACACGGTTTCGGTGGTGAACGACCACTACCGCGCCTACCGCAACTACAAAGTCACGGCCGAAGTCTACGACCTCGACATGCGTCGCATTGACACGCAGTCGGCCCGGGTCGACCTCCCCGAAGACGGGGTTGTGAACGACGTGCTGAAGCTGGACTTCTCGGCTTCGAAGACGCCCGTACAGTTCATCCGGCTGAAGCTCTCCGACGAGCAGGGCCGGCAGGTGGGTAGCAACTTCTACTGGCGTTCGGACAACGAATACAAGGGCGCCAACACGCTCACCGGTCCGGCGACCGCCGGATTCCAGTCCCTCGGGCAGCTCGCCAGAACCAAAGTCGCCGCCTCGTATGAAACCTCGGTGGACAACGGACGCCACCTGATCGACCTCCGGCTGAAAAATACCGGGCGGACGGTGGCCTTCTTCACGCAGGTCCAGTGGCTGGATGCCGGGCGCAAGCCGGTGAGGCCCTCGTTCTACACCGACAACTTCCTCTGCCTGATGCCGGGCGAGAGCCGGACGATCCGCATCGAAACGGCGCTCGACAAACTCCCCGGAGCGGAATATACGCTCGTTGTCAGGGGCTTCAACCTCGACACGCGGGAATTCAACGTCAAGATCAAGCGCCCGTGAAACTCCCGCTGCATATCCTCTTCCTGCTGCTGAGCCTGGGAACCCAGGCCCGCACGCACTCCTACGACGTAGTGATCGTGGGCGGAACCCCTGCGGGGATCACCGCCGCCATCGCCGCCGCACGCGAAGGGAAAAGCAGCGTCATCCTGGAGCGTTCGGAGTACATCGGCGGACTTCCGGCCAACGGGCTGGGAGCCACGGACATCGCCACGCGGGGCGCCACGGCGGGGCTGTTCGCCCGCTTCGTTGCGCTGAACAAGGCGTATTACGAAACCCGATACGGCGCAGACTCGCCACAGGTGCGCGATTGCAGCGACGGTTATCATTTCGAGCCTTCGGTGGCTCTGAACACCTTCGGGCAGATGCTCGCCGAGGCGGGGCCGGGACGGATCACAGTTCTGACAGGCCGCCAGTTCGACGCCGAACCGCGCTACGTCGCAAAGAAGGGCGACCGGATCGTCTCGATCCGCATCCTCGACCGCACGACGGGCCGGGAGGAGCATTACAGCGGCACAGTGTTCATCGACGCCACCTATGAGGGCGACCTGGGCGCTGCCGCCGGGGTTCCGTTCCGGACCGGGCGCGAGGGCGCCGACGAATACGGCGAACCCTGCGCCGGGAAGATTTACCGCTGGTGGAAGCACGGTCCCGACGACGAGGGCACGACCTACGAGGGCGACGACGCCATTCAGGCTTACAACTACCGGCTCTGCCTGACGGACAATCCCGACAACCGGCTGGCAACACCCAAACCCGAAAACTACGACCGCGAAGAGTATGCCTCGCTGGTCGGCGACGTGCTGGACGGACGCAACACGGATGTCCGTTACCGCAAGGCCGATCCGGCCCTGATCGCCCGGAACCGGCAACGTATCGGGGCCGGAGCGCGCACGGCGGCTCCCGGCGATGTCTGGGGCATGGCCAAAGTGACGAGCATGACCCGCCTGCCGAATGCCAAGATGGACGCCAACAACCAACACCTGGCGCTCATCTCGACCGACCTGCCCGAAGAGAACTGGCCGTGGCCGACCGCCGACTGGGGCTGGCGCGACCGTTTCGCCCTGCGCCTGCGCGAATATACGCTGGGCCTGCTGTGGTTTGCGCAGCACGACGAAGCACTGCCGGCACACTTCCGCGAAGCCTGCCTGCAATGGGGCCTCGCGGCAGACGAATACCGCGACAACGGCGGATTCCCGCGTCAGGTATACGTCCGCGAGGGTCGTCGGCTGGAAGGCTGTTAATTCTTCACGGCGAACGACGCCCTGCCCGAAGCCGCAGGAAAGCGGCCTCCGCTCCACGCCTCGTCAATCACGGCAAGCCACTATGCGCTGGACTCGCACGCCGTACGTAAACGCGAGGCGGGACGCATACACCTCGACGGCTTTTTCAGCCATCCGACGGCAGTCTATACGGTTCCCTACGGCGTGATGGTCCCCCGGAAGATCGAAAACCTGCTCTTCCCGACAGCCGTTTCGGGCAGCCACGTCGGATTCTCGACCCTGCGCATGGAACCCTGCTGGATGGCCCTGGGCGAAGCGGCCGGAACGGCCGCGGCGCTGGCTATCGACGGGCGGACCGATGTCCGCGGGATTGCGGTAGACTCGTTGCAGGAACGGCTGCTCCGCCACGGAGCGATGCTGGTCTACCTGCGGGACCTCAAAAGCGACGATCCCGATTATGCCCGGATACAGCGGCTGGCGCTGCGGGGCTTTTTCCCCGAATGGGAGGCCGGGCCCGACCGCGTGCTGGACGAAGACACGGCGCAGTTGTGGAGTTCGCTTGCGGAGCGCAAGGTTACGGCAGACGGCAAAACTACCCGGCGCGAATGGCTCCGCCGGTTGCAACCGGATTCGGAATAATTTAATCACCAACACTAAAGCGTATATGAAACACAAACTCTCCTTTTTCAGTATTTTCATGATCCTCGGAACGATGATGCTGTGTTGCAACAACTGCAGCAAAGACGATTCCGGCAACGACAACACCGGGAAATCGTATCTCCGGGTCAACTTCAGCGAAAAGATGGTGGCCAACGCCTCGGGATCGTTCGAAGTGTTCATCTCGTCGAATACCGAATGGACCGCCGAACCCCGCAGCAAATGGCTCAGCGTGGACCGCAGCAAAGGCAAAGGCGACCTCGCAGTCCGCATCTCCTTTGAAGCCAACGACACGGAAAAGCGCACGGGCATCGTCCGCTTCAATGCCGAAGGGGTCAATCCCGTCGAGGTGGTCGTCACGCAGTCGGCGCTGACCTTCACCAACCCCATCACCATCGCGGGCAACATCGCAACGATGCCCGACCCGTACATCGTACAGGACGGCGACTATTACTACACCTGCAAATCGAGCGGCAACGGCATCGCCATCTCGCGCTCGACGCGGCTCACCCTGATCAACAGCACCACCAAGAAGTGGAGCCTGCCCTACGAAGGCCCCACCAAACCGTGGAATATCGCCGACCTCTGGGCGCCCGAGATGTTCCACATCGGCGACCGCTGGTATGTCTACTACGCAGCCGGACGCCGCGGCCAGGACGGAATCGAGGGTTACAGCACGCAGCGCAGCGGTACGCTCCGCTCGAAGACCGACGACCCGCTGGGCGAATGGGAAGACATGGGCATGCTCTACACGGGCGACAACTACCAGCCCGGCATCAAACCGACGATCGAGAATACGGAATACGCCATCGACCTGACGACGTTCGAGCTCAAGGGACAGCGCTATGCCGTCTGGTCGGGCAACGAGAAGACCAACGACATCCAGCAGATTCGCATCGCCAAAATGTCGAACCCCTACACCATCTCCTCGTCGCTCGTCGAAATCTCGACCCCGACGCTCTCCTGGGAGACGATGGACGGACGAAAGATCAACGAGGGTCCCGCCGTACTCATCAACGAGGCGAAGGGCAAGCTCTTCATCGTCTACTCCTGCAACCCGTCCTGGACCAAGAACTACCGCCTGGCCTGGCTGATGCTCGACATGAACAACGGCGACCCGATGAAGCCGGGCGACTGGACCAAGTCGAGCAACTACGTCTTCTGGCGCTGCGACAATACGAAGGAGCCGGTATCGGGTGTCAACGGACTGGGCCACTGCACCTTCACCAAGTCGCCCGACGGCACCGAGGACTGGATCGTCTACCACGCCATGCGCTACTCCGACGGCGGTTGGGGCGAACGTTACCCCTTCGTCCAGAAATTCACGTGGAACGCCGACGGAACGCCCAACTTCGGGAATGGAGCCGGATGGGGCGAATCGCAGCTCCTGCCCTCGGGAGAAACTCTCTAAAAACCATAAACCAAACCGAATAATACCACCGAAAACCGCATGAAAAAGTTCATTTTAGTTGTACAGACCCTGCTGTTGCTCGCAACAGCCTCGAATGTCCAGGCCCAGAAAAGCTACGACCTGAAGCATTTCCCGAAGGGCTGCCAACCCGGAGAGATCGGCGTGAGACTCACCGAGCGCTACCTCCAGACCCCGCACTCGCACTGGGGCGACATCAAGTCGAAATACAAGGTAACGCTGATCACCTATCCCGACGTTTGCGCGTGGCTGGGCGCCCTGTGGTTCACCACGGGAACCGGCAACGACAGCCTCTACACCCGGCTCGTGGAGCGTTTCGAACCGCTGTTCACCACGCAGAAGAACCTCCAGCCCGAATTGTTCCCCAAGGCCCACAACGTCGTCGATTTCTACGTCTTCGGCGCCGTGCCCCTGGAGATTTACAAGCGCAACCACGATCCGAAATACCTGGAGCTGGGCATGAAGTACGCCGACGGCCAGTGGGAACTGCCCGAGAACCCGGAGCACTACAAACAGCTGTCCGAGGCGAAGCAGTATGCCGAGCAGGACTACTCGTGGCAAACGCGCCTCTGGGTCGACGACATGTTCATGATCACGGACCTGCAGGCCCAGGCCTACCTGGTCACCGGCGATAAGAAGTATATCGACCGCGCAGCCCGCGAGATGGCGCTCTACCTCGACCGCATCCAGCGCCCCAACGGCCTCTTCTACCACCACACCGGCACGCCCTTCTTCTGGGGCCGCGGCGACGGATGGATGGCGGTCGGCATGGCCGAGATGCTCCGCATGCTCCCGAAGGACAACCCCTATCGTCCGCGCGTGGAGAAGGCCTACCGGCAGATGATGGAGACGCTGCTGCGCTACCAGGCTTACGACGGCATGTGGCGGCAGATTATCGACGATCCGAACTCGTGGAAGGAGACCTCCTCGACGGCGATGTTCACCTATGCGATGATCCTCGGCGTGAAGAACGGCTGGCTCGACAGGAAGATTTACGGCACGGCTGCGCGCAAGGCGTGGATCACGCTGCTCTCCTACCTCGACGAGAACGACAACCTGCGCAACGTCTGCGAAGGAACGGGCGCCAAGAACAGCGCCGAGTGGTACCAGAACCGCCGCCGCCTGACCGGCGACATGCACGGACAGGCCGCCATGCTGTGGTGCGCCTATGCACTCTCCTGCGACGTGAAACCTTACAAACTGGCCCCGGGTCGGTAAACAAACCTGCATTATGAACAAAATCCTGAAATTCTTTCTTCTCGGAATCGCCCTCGCCGGATTGTGTCTGGCGGGGTGCAGCGAGAAGGCGACCACCGGCACGGGCGTAAAGCCCAAACCCACACCGGAGCCCGACCCCGATGTCGAAGCATATGACCTGATCACCTTCCCCGACCGGAAAGACCCCAAGACCGTCGGCGAAGGGGTGGTGGACCTCTTCATCCGCTCGGGCAACTCCAACTGGGGCGACATGCATTCCAGTTCGAAGAGCACGCTGACCTCCTATCCGGATGTCTGCGCCTGGCTGGGAGCCTTCTGGTATGCCGAGGCTGCCGGGAACAACGACCTGTTCAACCGCCTGGTGGCAAAATTCGACCTGTTCTTCTCGACGAACAGCAGTCTCGTGACGAAGATTCCCCGCACCGAAAACAACGCCGTGGACTACAACATCTTCGGCGCCGTACCGCTCCACATCTACTACATCAAGAAACAGCGGGGCGCGGCCGAGGCCGACATCAAAAAGTACCTCGACATGGGCCTGCCCTATGCCGACCAGCAGTGGGAACTGCCGACCGATCCGAAATACCTCGCGAACCTGCCCAACGCCAAAAAATGGCACGACCAGGGCTATTCGTACCAGACCCGCCTGTGGATCGACGACATGTTCATGATCACGGCGCTCCAATCGCAGGCTTACCTGGCGACGGGCGACGAGAAGTACATCGAGCGTGCGGCCAAAGAGATGATTCTCTACCTCGACCAGCTGCCGGGTGAAAACGGGGTCTTCTACCACGCCCCCACCGCCAAGTTCTTCTGGGCCCGCGGCAACGGATGGATGGCCGTCGGAATGCCCGAAATGCTGCGGATGCTTCCCAAAGATGCAAAATACGACACCTACCGCACCCGGATTCTCGCCGAATACAAGAAGATGATGGCCACGCTGAGCGCCTATCAGTATGACAGCGGCCTGTGGGGACAGTTGATCTATCCCAACCAGGGCGACATGTGGGAGGAGACCTCCGGATCGGCGATGTTCACCTATGCGATGATTCTGGGTGTGAAAAACGGCTGGCTCGATGAGAAGACCTACGGCACGGTGGCCCGCAAGGGCTGGCTGGGATTCCAGACCTACCTGCAGACCAATTACGAAATCCGGAACGTCTGCTGCGGAACCGGAGCCGGCACGAGCTACGCCTATTACCGCGACCGGGAAAAATACATCGGCGACCTGCACGGGCAGGCAGCCGTGATGTGGAGTGCCTATGCACTGACCGAACTGGCCAACGAAAAGCAATAACAACAGCGTCAATTGAAACCTAAATCCTACGTGTAAGCCTATGAGACAACCTCCGCAGATCGAATGAAGAACCGCTCCGGCCGGGATTCCGGCCCCGGGCCCGTTCGGCCCAAAGAACCTCAACCTATCATCCAAACAATCAAACAACCGTATGGAAAATTTTTATAACATTAGCATCGGGCGCGCCGGAAAACTGAAAAGCGCGTGTGTCGCCCTGCTTGTTTTGTTATTCCTGTCGGTGGACGCAGGCGCTGCATTCGCACAAAGCGCAACATCTGCCACACAGGGAACCGTGACATCAGGCAAACGACGCATTACCGGTACCGTCACCGATACCAACGGATCGCCGCTGGTGGGCGCCACCGTCCTCATCAAGGACACGAACGTCGGCACCACGACCAACACCGACGGCCTTTTCGTCATCGACGTGCTGCCCAAACAACAAATCTCGATCAGCTACATCGGCTATCTGTCGCAAACCCTGCCGACCGACGCCCGCGAGGTGGTCAACGTCAAACTGGTGGCCGACACGGACCAGATCGAAGAGGTCGTCGTAGTCGGCTACGGCAAGCAGAAGCGCCAGGCGATGGTCAGCTCGATCGCCACCGTCGGATCGCGCGACCTGATGCAATCGTCGTCGGGCAACCTGACGAACAACCTCTCGGGACAGCTCGCCGGTCTGATCAGCATCCAGCGCAGCGCCGAACCGGGACGTGACGACGCCGAGTTCTGGATCCGCGGCATCAGCACCTTCA
>JAEZTA010000104.1 GCA_023443765.1 Bacteroidota bacterium
TCGTAAGCCGGATAGAATTTATCTTCGGTATAGCCTTTGCCGGCCTCGAAATAAGGGGCATTGCCGAACGCGTCGGTGATGTGCGAAAGGGCCAGCACCTTGAGGATGTAAGAGATGGCCAGGCCCGTCTTGTCGTTGTCCTTCACGGCCTGCACGCGCATGGCCTCGGCATTGCCGGCCCAGCGGTAGATGTTCTGCCAGAAGTAGTTGATGATCGAGTTATTGAAGCGGTAGTTGTAGATACGCTCCGCCTGCGTCTGCGACTGCACGGTGTACTGCATGAGCTGCGAGTTGACATCGAACGAGCGCTCCAGCAGCGCATACTCCAAACCGAAGGTGATCGGCTGTACGTAGCTCGTGGCGTTGGTGGTCTGCAGGGCGTTGTTATTGACGTTCATCTCGTCGAAGTTGTCGCAGCCCGACAAAGCAAGCGCGCCGAACGAGAAGGCTGCAGTCAGTTTTATAATCGTATTTTTCATATTTCGGTTCCTCCTGCGTTAGAAAGTGATCTTGATACTGCCGCCGATGGCGCGGGTTCCCGGCATCTGAGCGATTTCGAATCCCGGTACGACCGACGAACCGCGCATGAAGGCGCCTTCGGGGTCCCATCCCGGGAACTCGGACCAGCAGAAGAGGTCGCGTCCGTAGACGGACAGGACGAGCCCCTTGATGAAGCCGGTCTTGGTCAGCAGTTTTTTCGGGAATTCATAGTCGAGGCGCAGCTCGCGCAGTTTGAGGAACTGCGTGCTGACGAAGTTCTGCTCGGCGTTCTGGAACGCATAAGCCAGGCCATAGTACTCGGTGATATCGGCCGTCTTGTGCGTGTTCTGCACGTAGTTGCCGTCGGGCAGCAGGTTGACGCCGTCGAGCACCAGTCCGTCGTAACGTCCCGGAAGCGAGATCGTACCCTTACCGCGCGAACCCAGCAGGGCGTTGGAGTAGGAGTAGACGTGTCCGCCGAACTGTC
This sequence comes from Bacteroidota bacterium, assembly GCA_023443765.1. Lineage (GTDB taxonomy): Bacteria > Bacteroidota > Bacteroidia > Bacteroidales > Rikenellaceae > Alistipes. Next base: position 968 of record JAEZTA010000104.1, read on the forward strand.
CGTCGAAAGCGACCGAAAGGGTCAGGCCGTTCCACTTCACGCTCGTGCCGAATCCGCCCTTCCAGTCGGGCATGCACTCGCCGATGCGCTGCAGGTCGTCGGAGTACTGCGGATAACCGTTCTCGTCGATCACCATCTGGCCGCTGACATCGGTCAGCGAACCGTCCTTACCCACGATGAACGAGCCCTCAGGGGCACGTTTGTAGCCCAGACCGTACATCGTCGAAAGCGACTGTCCCTCGTAAGCCGTCATGTAGGCGTGCGACGAGTAGGAAGCCACGATCCACGAATCGACGCCGTCGCCCAGTTCGAGCACCTGGTTGCGGTTGAGCGCCCAGTTGATGTAGGCTTTCCACTGCACCTTCTTGGTCTTGACGATCGTTCCGTTGGCCGACACTTCCCAGCCCCAGTTGCGGATGCGGCCCGTGTTGCTGTAACGGCTCGCAACGCCCGAAGCCTGGCTCACGGGCATGCTCACGATCTGGTTCTTCGATTCGCCGTCGTAGTAGGCGATGTCGAAGTTCAGGCGGCTCTGGAACAGGCGGATGTCGGCGCCCACCTCCCACGAGCTTACGATCTCGGGCTTGAGGTTGAGGTCGGCAGCCGTGCGGGGAATCATGTAGTTGCCGGAGAAATCCGACGTGGAGAGGTAGTTCGACGTACGGTAAGGCTTCGTATCGTTACCCACCTGGGCGAAGCTGCCGCGCAGTTTCACCAGGTTGACCACGTTGCGCGCCGTACCGAAGTCGATCAGCTCGTTGAGCAGCACGCTGGCCGAAACCGACGGATAGAAATAGGAGTTGTTATTGCTGGGCAGCGTCGACGACCAGTCGTTGCGGCCCGTGATGTCGAGGTAAACGGCATCGCGCCACGAGAGCGACACCAATCCGTAGATACTGTTGGTCTGGCGCTCGTAGGAGTAGCTGTTGGTCTTGATGCGATTGACCGAGTTGGCCAGCGAATAGACGCCCGGCTGCTTGAGCTGCTCGGCGGTCTTGTCGGTCTGCACGAACGAGCGGTTGATAATGCTGCCGCCCAGGTTGGCCGTGATGTTGAAACCGGCGCCCAGCTTGCGGTCGTACTTCAGCAGGAAGTCGGTCGAAATCTGCAGCGAGGTGAGTTCCTGCTCGCTGTACATACCGTATTTCTGCGAGTAGGAGCTTTTCGGATGGCGGACCGTACGCAGGTCGCGCGAGAAGTCGAGGCCCCCGCGAAGCATCAGGTCGAGGCCCTTGTAGAGGTGGAGGTTCAGCGCCGTATTGCCGAACATGCGGTCGCGGTCGAGCGTGTTGATCTGCTCGTAAGCCACGAAGTAGGGATTGTTCTTACCGCCCGAGAGGTCGGAATCCTGCTGGATGCCCTCCTTGCCGGGGTACCAGTACTGCTTGGCCCAGTTCATGTCGATATTGGGCGACATGCACCACAGCGAATACATGATCGAGCTGGAACCGTAACCCATCACGGGCAGGTTGTCGTCGTCCTTGCGGTAGTAGGTCAGCGAGGTGTCGACCGCGAGCCACTTGTTGATCTTGTTGTTGCTCTTGAGCGACAGCGACTGCTTCGACCACGGTGAGTTGGGGATGATCGACTCGCTGCGGTAGTCGGTCACCGAGAAGCGGATCGAATTGTTCTTGTTGATCTTGCCCGAAACCGACAGCGTGTTGGTCGCCGTCCAGCCGTTCTGGAAGAAATTCTTGAACCAGTTGCCGTAGCTGACGAACGGGGTCTTGACACGCACGCCGTTCTCGTCGACGCCGATACCGCGGTTCACGTCGTAATACTGATAATAGGGCGTTCCGTCCATCTTGGGGCCCCACGACGACACATCGAGCGTGCTCGTACCCTCGCCGTCCACCGGATCGCCGTAGTGGAAACCATCGGTTCCCTTCGACGAACCCTGACCGTAGACATACTGGAAGTCGGGCGACGAGTTGATCTGGTCGACGACGAAATTCGACGTGAAGGTCACCGACACGGAACCGTCCTGACCCTCGCCCGATTTGGTCGTGATGATGATGGCGCCGTTCGCAGCCTCCGAACCGTAGAGGGCCGTAGCTGCGGGGCCTTTCAGCACCGTAATATTTTCAATATCTTCAGGGTTCACATCGCCCGTACCGTTGCCGTAGTCGATCGAATAAGCGCCCGACTCGCCTCCGGCAGCTGCGGTGTTGAACATCGGCACACCGTCGATCACGAACAGCGCTCCGTTGTTATTGAGGTCGATCGACGACTCGCCGCGCAGCGTCACGCGCATCGAACCGCCGCCGCCCGTATTGGCTTTGGCGACCGAAAGACCGGCCACCTGGCCCGAAAGGCCCGACATCCAGTTGGACGAGGAGGCCGACGACGAGAAAACTTCGCCGTTGACCTTCGTTGCGGCATAACCCAGCGATTTCTCTTCGCGCTTCATACCCAGCGCCGTCACGACCACGTCGTCGATGGCCTGCGCCGTGCTGACCAGTTTCACGTCGATCGTCGTCTTGCTGCCGACGTAGACATCCTGCGTCTTGTAGCCCAGGAAGCTGAACGACAGCTGGTCGTTGGGGCGGGCCTTAATGCGGTACGAACCGTCACTTTCGGTGACGGCTCCCACGAGCGAACCCTTTACGATCACGCTGACGCCCGGAACGGGCTGTCCGGTATCGTCCTTAACGACGCCCTGTACCAGTGCCGGGGCTGCCGAGGCGTTACCCTGCTGCCGGGGGGGGGTAACCTGCCGGTCCACACCGGCCTGCTTTTCGCCGGCGGTGGTCGCAGCAGGCTGTGCTTCCTGCGCCTGTGCGGCGGACTTGTCGCCGCCCTTGCGTTTGATCAGGATTTTGTCCTCGCGGAACTCATAGGTCAGATCGCTTCCGGCAAAAATCTTCGCCAGCACGTCGGGAACCGGAGCCTGCTTTACGGAAAGTGTCACCGGAGCGGCCTTGCCCACCAACTCGTTGTTGAAGAAGAACGTGTAGTAGGTCTGGGCTTCGATCTGTTTCAGGACCGTAGCCAGCGGGGCCCTCTCGACGGTAATCGTTACGGTCGGAGCGGGTTTCTCCCCGGCTTCAGAGGCGTGGGCGACGCCCGCAACCGCCAGGGATATTGCAGCGAGTCCGCACGCCAGCCAGCGTCGCAGGAACCTGCAGCAACCTTCGAATTTGTCAAAATTGCTCATTCATTTAAATGTTTAGGTAGTTGATAATCCGTGTGTTATTTTCGTTTTGCCCGTGACAGGAAATACTCCCCGTCGATGTTGGTGATGGACAGCCTCACCGGTGAGGTTTCGGAAATCATCCGGAGCGCCTCCGGCAGGGTTTCCCGGTCCACCACGCCCGTATATTGCAGGTTGGAGATTTCATCGTGGATGTTGATCTTCACCTGGTAATAGCGCGAAAGTTTGTTGGCCACGTCCTTCAGCGGATGTCCCGAGAAGACCAGCCTTCCCTCGATCCATCCGATCGAATCGTCGATGCGCACCGCCCGCTTGGAGATCGTGTTGGTCGAAGCGTCGATCTGCAGCTCCTCGTTGGGGTCGAGGATGATGACATCCTTCTTGACCTGCGCCTGGAGGCAACCCGTGTGGAGCGTCACCACGGCGAAGTTCTCCCGGGCATACGACTGCAGGTTGAACGACGTTCCCAGCACCGTGTAATTGTTGTTGGCGCTGTGGATGATGAACGGACAGCTCTTGTCGGGCGTGATGGTGAAAAACGCCTCGCCGTCGAATTCGATCTCGCGCGTCGCCTTTCCGAATCCCGGGTCGAGGGTCAGCGTCGCCTCGGAGTTCATGCAGACCTTCGAACCGTCGGGCAGCACGATGTCGAGCTTCTCGCCGCGCGCCGTCCGGTATTCCACGGGTTGTGCGGCGCTGACCTCCACGCCGGTCCCGGCATCGGGCGCGCCCACGGGGGTACGCTGCCAGAACCATACGGCACAAATGCCGACCGCCACCACTGCGGCAGCCGCAACATAACGGCGGAACGGCCTCCGGTGCGTCTTCACGCCCTCGGGAACGGCGAACAGTATCTTGTTGCGGGCGGCGAAACGCGCCCACTCCCGCTCGGCCTTCGCCGATGCGGGCAGTTCCCGTCCGGCGAGACACTCCCTGAAATAAGCCCGGTTCTCGTCCGACTCTTCCAGCCATCCCGCCAGCATACCGGCCTCTTCCTTATTCAAAGTATTGCTCCGGTATGAATTGATCAGTCTGTCTATCTCCTTCTGCATATCACAAAACAGAATTTTTTTCCTTTGCTTTCACCCAGTAGACACACCGATTCCGAATACCGACCCCTGAAAAGTAAAATTTCTGCATTTTTTTTCGAATTCCGCCTTTCCGCCCCTGCTAAAACCAAAAATCCCGGAGCTTCGGCTTCGGGATTTTAACGGTTATATCGGTGCTACGACCGCCTTAAACGGGGTTCAGGCTTCGGAAAAATTGGGTTTTGTGCAAAATTTGCCGTATCTTGCCGAAAATCGGAAATCATGACACAGCAACTGCAATTCATACCCTTCAAATCGCGCTCGGACAAAGGCTGGGCGGAAGCATGGGCCCTTTACGAGGTCTCGTTCCCCGACTGCGAACGCTGGGACGCCGCGGGTTACGACCGCGCCTTCAGCGACCCTCACTTCGAAGCCGACGGCATCTGGCGCGGCGACGAGTTCATCGGCATCCTCTTCCACTGGAACGCCGGGAATTACGACTATGTCGAGCACCTCGCCATCTCGCCCCGCCTGCGGGGGCAGAACATGGGGTCGAAGGCCCTGTCGGCTTTCTGCCAGGGGCGGCGCGTCATCCTGGAGATCGACCCGCCGGTGGACGACATTTCGATCCGCCGCCAGCATTTCTACGAGCGGCTGGGCTTCATCACCAATCCCTACGAGTATATCCACCCTTCGTTCCGGCGACCGTTCAATCCCCATCAGCTGATCCTGATGAGCTACCCCACGGCTCTTACATACGAAGAAGCCCGCGATTTCGCGGACTTCATACGGGAACGGGTGTTGCTCTACTCGGAGCACGAAGCCCCTACATTGCCAAAATTGCCGTAAGCGACAGCACGGAGATCACCGCCCACAGGGCGACGCCCAGCACCAGCGGACGCATCCCGACCTTGCGGATCACATCGGCCGAAAGTCCGGCGCCGATGAGTAGCAGTGTGGCCGAAAGTCCGGCACGCGAAAGCGTCGAGATACCCTTCGTAAGCATTTCGGGCAGGTCTACATAGGTATTGATGAGCATCGCCACGATGAACCAGCCGATAAACCACGGAATCTGGATTTTGGCCCCCTTGCGGCGAAAGACGAGCATCGAGACGAGCGACAGCGGAATGATCCACAGCGCGCGGGTGAGTTTGACCGTAGTAGCGATCTGCAGGGCTTTTTCGCCATAGGCCGCGCCTGCGCCGACCACCGACGAGGTGTCGTGGATGGCGATGGCCGCCCACGTTCCGAAGCTCTCCTCCGAAAGCCCGATCCAATGCCCGATGACCGGGAAGAGGAACAGCGCCACGGCATTCAGCACGAAGATCGTGGCCAGCGACAGCGAAGTCTCGTTCTCGTCGGCGTCGATCACCGGCGATACGGCTGCAATGGCGCTGCCGCCGCAGATGGCCGTTCCGGCCGAGATCAGGTAAGCGCCCTTGCGCCCCACCTTCATCACACGTCCCAGCAGAACGCCCGCAATCATCACCGTCACCACCGACACCACCGTGAAGGTCATGCCCTCGCGCCCGGCGGCCAGCGAAGCGTGGAAATTCATGCCGAAGCCCAATCCCACGACGCACCACTGAAGCATCTTCTTGGAGAGTTTCTTGCTGAGTGCGGGAAACGGATTGCCCAGCGTCAGGGCAAAAAAGATGCCCGCAAACAGCGATACGGCGGGCGAGCAGAAGAACGACGCGATGAACACTCCGATAAAGGCGGTTTTGAGGATGGGGAGGCGCTGCTCCCGGATTGTAGCCAGCATAAGCGATCTGATAACTTTTATTTTTCCGGCAGCAAAGATACGCGCATAATAGGTTTATACCACACAAGAATTTGTTATGCGATATAACCTGAGGTTATAACAAAGAAGAAAATCAGCAGAAATCCGCCCGGGCGAAGTCGATGAACTGCCGGGCAAGCTGCGCGGGTTCCGCCGCAGCGTGTACAAAAGAGAAATCCCGCACGAACGCCAGTCCTTCGGTATCGACGATCCGGAGCGCACCGCTGCGTAGTTCGTCCACCACCGAAATCACGGATACGATGGCCATTGCATCGCTGTTGCGAACGAAGGCCTTGATGCCCTCGGTCGTCCCGAGGCGCATTGCCACGTCGAGTTGCGAGAGGCGGATACCCTTCGTCGCAAGGGCTGCGGCGATCACTTCGAGCGTTCCCGAGCCGCTCTCGCGCAGCACCAGCGGGATTTGCAGCAGCTCTTCGGGCGTCACCGCATCCGTACGGGCGTATTTCCCGCCCAGGCTGGCCACCAGCACCAGTTCGTCGGGTTTGAAAAGCGTGTAATGCAGCCCCTGCCGGCGGCTGAGGCTCTCGACCAGTCCCAGGTCGACGGTATGTTCGCCGAGCGCCTGCTCGACCTCGGCGCTGTTGCCCGAGAACATCGAGACCCGCACCCCGGGGAAACGCGCCGTGAAATGCGCGAGGATCGGCGGCAGGAGGTATTGAGCGATGGTCGTGCTGGCTCCGAGGCGGAGTTCACCCTCGGCGACGTTGGTGCAGAGACTCATTTCGTATTCGAGGCGGCGGTAGTCGTCGGCCAGCCGTTCGGCGGCTTCCAGCATCGTGCGACCCGCATCGGTCAGCTCCAAACGGCTGCCACGGCGGGCGAAAAGTTGTACCTTATAACGGGATTCCAGTTCGCCGATGTGCTTGCTCACGGCGGGCTGTGAGATGTAGAGTTGTTCGGCGGTCCGGGTGAAACTCAGCGTCCGGGCCGCGGCGATAAAGACTTTGAGGCGGAAATCGTCCATGACGTTAGCCCAGCAGGCCGTCGTCGGCGAACTCCTTCACCGAACGGACATAGTGGTCGATGGTCTCCTGCATCGAAGCGAACGACTTGCCGCCAGCGGCGTTCTTGTGACCGCCGCCCTCGAAATACTTGCGGGCGAAGAGGTTGACATCGACATCGCCCCGCGAGCGCAGCGACACACGGATGAACTTGCGGTGGGCGAGAAACATCGCCGACATCTTGACCTTTTTGATCGTGAGGGCGTAGTTGACAAAACCCTCGCTGTCGCCCTGCTGGAACTGGAAGCGGCGCATCTCGTTCTCCAGCAAAGACATATAAGCCACCGTCCCGTCCTGGATAACTTCCATCTTGCGGTTGATGGCATAGCCGAACAGCCGCGCACGACCCTCGGTATAGGCGTTGTAGACGCTGTTGTAAATATCGGGAATATTGATGCCTTTCTCGATCAGCACGGCAACGGCGCGGAACAGCTCCGGGGTGAGGAACGAGAAGGCGAAGTTGCCCGTATCGGTCATCATGCCGACGTAGAGCGACTCGGCCATGCTGCGCGTGATGATCTCCGTACCGCACATCGCCTCGACGATGCTGTAAACCAGGAAACACGTGCTCGACGAGTCGGGATGCGAAAACGAGAGGGCGAACCCCGGGTCGGGCGAAAGGTGGTGGTCGATCAGTACGCGGCGGGCCGTGGTGTTGGCCTCGATGGTATCGCTGAGGATTTCGAGCCGCGAAACGGCGTTGAAATCGAGGCAGAAGATCACATCAGCTTCGGCGATAGCGCGCGTGGCGCGTCCTTCGGCATCGGTCTTGAAGATCACTACCTCATCGATACCGGGCATCCAGTCGAGGAAATAGGGGAATTTATTGGGTACGACGCAGGTCACCTCATGCCCCATCGTGCGCAGGACTTCGGCCCATGCGAGCGACGATCCGACGGCGTCCCCGTCGGGATTGGTATGGGAGACGATGACGATTCGCTGCCGGGGCTGCGCAAGCAACTCACGCAGGCGTTCGATGTGTTCTTTCGATAGCTTCATTCGGCTTGGTCCGCATTGGTGAACAGGGCAAAGATACGTAAAAAGGGGCGATATAGCAAACCCGAGCCGCCGGCCCTACCGGATATTCAGCAGCACGAGGTTGTCGAGCACAGTCTGCTGGGCCAGGTATTGCAGGTATTCGGCCTGCTCCCGAGGCAGTTTCGCCCGGACTTCCGTCTGGTAAGGCTTGCGGAAAATCGTCGTGAAGATCACGTTGGCCGCCAGGTAACTCCCGATGGGCGAGGGATGGAAATTATCCTTCCGGTAAAGGTCCCAGTCCGGATGTTCGGCA
>JAEZTA010000003.1 GCA_023443765.1 Bacteroidota bacterium
CCCGCTAAAACTTTAAAACCCCCCCCCCCTCGCCGCTCGGAATACCCGGCGTTAAGTAACAACCCACCAAGCGATTAGCGGGTGTATATTGCCTTTTACGGCAATATACACCCGTTTTTTTGTCCCCAGCCTACTTCAACAACCTTCATAAAACCTTAAAACATCAAACTATGACCCTAAATCTACGAAAATCCTTTCAGTTCATTTTAAACCCGGCCATGTTGCTGATCAGCTGTTTTTGTATGGCATGCGGCAGCGGCGACAAAAACATCGACGATCCCGACGGCCCCGACAACCCGGGCGGCGGGGACGAATACGAAGACATCAAGGTAGTGGACGGCAAGGTCCGCTTCTATCTCCGCGAATCGGAAAATTCCCCTCGGAAAGCAATGGGAGCCGGCGAACGGGCCTGGAATAAGTCGTATGTCTCGATCAACGGAAAATCCTATACGATCGAAACGGATGAAACCGGACGCAAATACGTCGACGCAAGTGCCGCGAGTTCCGGGGCCTACAATGCCATCCTGACTACGCCGGGTTCCACCGACTGGTACGGCACTTCGGCCTACACCGATGTGAAACTACCGTATTCCCAGTTCTGGGCGACTACGGGAACATCGCTGCAATCGTATCCGATGTACGGCTCCTACACCAAAGAAAACGGCAACAAGATGATATTCGAAGACGCCTTCGCCGTACTGGACCTCGCCCTGACCGGGTCGGCCAAAATATCGTCCGTGAAGGTCGGAAACCTTGCCGGGAACGCCGTGGCCGGATTTGCAAACTACCTGCCCTCGCGTGGTTACTTTTCGGTTACCGAAGGTGTCGGCTTCGCCGTACTGAATTGCACCGACAACGGCAAATTTGTCGCGCTGGACAACAATACGCCGAAACATTTTTACGTGATGCTGGCTCCGGGCGATTATTCGTCGGGGCTGAAAATCACCATATCCGATTCGGAACACCGTGCCATGGAGCACACCTTGTCGCCGGCACAACTTACAGCGGGCAAAGCCACGACCGTAACGTTGAAGTACGCACCCGACGCCGACCTCCTGTTCTACGAGGGCTTCGACAACTTCGTTTGGGGCGGCGACATCATGGGCGGCCAGGAGTCGTCGGGATATGCCCCGACGGCCGAAACCATCACCGTCAGTACGGGAACCGACCGCAACGGCTACGCAAGCTCGTTCGAAGAGGTCGCCTATAACAATCCGGGGTCCGCATTCATCCAGTCGAACACCTGGGACGAGGTCAACGGCAAGACGGTCGGTACCTCCCACCTGATGTCGGACAGTTACGTCGCGAGCCGCAACATCGGCGATTACACCTATATGTTCCGTTGCCAGGAGTATCAGGGTTATCTCGCCTGCGGCACGGGGAACACGGGGCGCGGCACCCTCCAGACCGCAGCCCTGCGGTCCATCAACGGCATCCGTTCGGTAAAGGTTTCGTTCGATTTCTGCTACCAGTTCGGATCGACGGACCTCCTGCTGTTCCAGGCAGTGAACGGAGGCATGATCGCATCGGCCACCGTCGACGGCAAAGCCATCACCCTGAATGCCGACAACTCGGGCTACTCGGGCGCTGCGGGCAAGTACATCGTCGAAAAGAGCCATGTGACGCTCCCATCGAGCGAAGCCGCCGTCAAGGAGTGGCACAAGGTGGAAATCGTCATCGACAATGCGACCGACGGCACGATGCTCTACTGGGCCGGAAACGACACGAGCAGCGGTGTCCACGGCTTCTATGTGGACAATATCGAAGTCCGCGCCCTGAGTGAAATGGGCCGGGGCGCCGACAACCTGCGCGTCCTCTACTGGAACATCCAGAACGGCATGTGGTCCGACCAGGCGAACAATTACAACAACTTCGTCGCCTGGGTGAAAAAATACGATCCGGACATCTGCGTATGGTGCGAATCGGCCACCATCTATAAAGACAATACCAACACGGCGCAAACCGCGTCCGCCCGGTTCCTTCCGGACGGCTGGTCCGCATTGGCAGCCCGTTACGGCCACGCATACGCGGCCGTCGGCGGCTGGCGCGACAACTACCCGCAGACCATCACCTCGAAATATCCGATCGAGACGCTGCTGAAAATAACCGATTCGGACCAGGCTGGCAAGCCCGTATCACACGGCGCCGCCATCCAGCAGGTCATCGTAAAAGGCCGGGCGATCAATATCGTAACGCTCCACACATGGCCGCAGGCCTACGGATACGGAGTCAGCTCGGCGGATCAGGCAGCGAGCGCTGCGAAGAACGAGGGCGACAAATACCGTGAGTTCGAGATCCAGTATATCTGTGCGCAGACCGTCAACAATCCCACATACGCCGCCCGGCAGGATTGGCTGATGATGGGCGACTTCAACTCCCGGTCCCGCGTCGACAACTGGTATTACGGCTATCCCCAGAACGACACCCGACTGCTGGTCCACAACCACATTCTGGACAACACCAACCTCAAGGACATCATCGCCGAACGCTACCCGGGCAGCTTCATATCGTCGACCTACGGCAACGCCCGTATAGACTACATGTATGCGTCGCCCTCGATGTACGCCCGCGTCGTGAACGCACTGACCGTCATCGACAAGTGGACGACGGCGACCAAAAGCCCGTACGTATCCAACTTCTACGACCCGTCGGACCACCGCCCGATCCTGGTGGACTTCGAGTTGAAAGAGTAAGTTTTTCCATTGGACAACCGACCCAAACAAAATAAAACCAATCCTTAAACCTTTTAACAGACTATGAGAAAAACATTTCTGGCGAAGAGTTTCGTCCGTTTTTCACATGCGCTGGCCGGAGCTGCATTAACCGTAGCGGCAATCGGTATCACGTCGTGTGAAACACACTCGAACTCGGATCGCAACGAGTCGATCACGGTCTATGCGGACCCGATCGGGAAAGAGCCTATTGACGCCGGTATCATCGGCGTAAGAGGCGGCCTCACAAAGTTCTACGTAGACGCCAACATCGATTTCGTCGCGACGTGGGAAGACGACGGCACATCGCCGTGGGTTACGATCCTGGATTACTCCTCGGTAGACCCCCAGACGGGACTGCGCGTGATAACCATGAATGCCAAGCCCCGCAGTACGACATCGAGCTACTATACACGGCGCACGGGTATGCTGATTCTGGCGGCAGCCGACGGCAACCTGAACTACAACCGAATCCTTCCCGTCCACCAGGGCGCTACGGCTCGTGTAAGCAACGATTTTGCAACCATGAAGTACGGCAAGACGGACCCGCGTTTCATCGATAACGAAACCCCGATCGACAACTGGACCACGGCCCAGAAGAACCTCGGGTTCTCATCCACGAAGATCGAAGGGGAAGAGGTCTGCCACTGCTACGGCAAGAACGGTTACCTCAAACTGGGCGACGACAAAGGACACGGCGCCGACCTGATTTCGCCTTACACCAACACGCTTCGCAGCGATTCGCTGCTCATGGTATCGTTCCGGGCCGTAGCGTTCACCGACCACCGGACCGGCGCCAAAGACGACAACAAGATCACGGTCGAAGTGCTCGACGGCGGCGTCATCGCCGATTTCGCCGAGTCGGGAAAGACCTCGATCAACCTCGAAGCCGGCTATTACGACCTTTCGAGCGACGAGTTCCCCGATAACATGTGGAACGGGAACGATTTCCTCGTCTTCGTGGCCAGCACGAAGCTCAATCCGATTACGGCCAACACCCGGATTCGCATCACTTGCGGCTCCCTGACGCAAACGTCTTCAACCAACAACCGCATTTTCCTCGACAACTTTTACATCCGCCGTCTGCAAACGATCGAAGAGGACTACTTTACCGAAAACAAAGGCAGCGGTAAAGACATCATCCTCGGAACATTTTTCGACCAGGAGGAACAAGAGTAGAACGTAAAGAGGAACAAATCGTTTCAACAAAAAAAAGCCTAAAATGAATAAAATTCTTCACATAATGAGAGCATCCGTCCGAGTGATGTCGCTGGTGGCGGTACTGATACTGCTCGCGGCACATACGGCGCCGGCAATAGCTCAGCAACAGGCCCAAACGGTCAATGGCACCGTTCTCGACCCGGACGGCAATCCGCTGATCGGGGCCACAGTGGTAGTGGTCAAAGGTACGCAGGGTGCGGTTACCGACGCAAAAGGCAAATTCAGCATCAAAGCCAAATCCTCCGACAGCCTGCAGATTTCGTATCTCGGCTACAAGACCCAGACCGTGGCCGTGGGCTCCCGGACAAATTTCAATATCAAAATGGAGAAGGACTCCTCCACCGACATCGACGAAATCGTGGTCATCGGTTACGGACAGGTCGCCAAAAAGGACCTGACCGGTTCGGTTGCAACGGTCAAGATGAACGACATCAAGGACGTACCGGTTCTTTCGGTCGACAACGCGCTCCAGGGCCGTATCGCCGGAGCCGACTTCATGTCGACAACGGGCGAGCCCGGCTCCACCACCACCATCCGTATCCGCGGTACGCGTTCGATCAACGCCTCGAACGAGCCGCTTATCGTAGTCGACGGCGTGATGGATGCAATCCACGACCTGAACGACCTCAACTCCGACGACATCGCGGCCATATCGGTCCTGAAAGATGCTTCGTCGACAGCGATCTACGGTTCGCGCGGTGCCAACGGCGTCATCCTTATCACCACCAAACGGGGACTCGGCTCCAAAGGCAAGGTGAACATTACGTTCAAAACCGACATGGGCTTCTCCCAGCTGCCCCGTCGCCTCGACATCATGAATGCATCGGAGTTCGCACAGTACCGCAACGACTACGCCTATTTCGGCGGCGATGCCAACCACCCCGAAGTCGGCAAAGACACGCCCCTGTCCGGTTCGGTGTACCCCAACCCGCTCTCGCTGGGCGAAGGAACGGACTGGATCAAGGAGATCACCCGTACGGCGCTGTATTCCAACTACGCCCTCTCGCTTTCGGGAACCAACGACAAATCGAGCTATTACGCCTCGTTCTCCTACAACGACACCGAAGGTATCATCCAGGACAGCGGCCAGCAGCGTTTCACGGGACGTATCAACCTCGAACGCCAGTTGTTCAAATGGATGAAGGTCGGCTACACGGGTTCCTACACCTGGCGCCACAACGACCAGAACAAATCTTCCATCGGCGGAACGGCCTGGTACAGCAGCGCCCAATACCTGTCGCCGCTGCTCAAGCCGAACGACACCTACAACCCGCTGTATTACAACGGACAGAAGATCAACACCCAGCGTGCGCTGATCGACCTGAACACCTACTACCTCGAACGCCACTCGAACAACCACGCGTTCACGCTCAAGCTGGAGCCGGTGAAGAATTTTACGATCAACAGCACCTTCTCCTACTACCTCTACCAGCGCCACACCTACCGCTACTACCCGGGAACCCTTCCCAAGAAGGGCGAGAACGAAGGCGGCGAAGCATACCGCGCCGAGTGGGACGAAAACTCGTTCTCGTGGGAAACCACCGCCGGCTACAAATTCGAAAAGAACCACCACACGTTCGACATTCTCGGCGGATTCTCGGCATACCGTTTCGCGTCGCACGATTTCAACCTGAGCGGCAGCGGATACATGGACGACGCCATTCTGTGGAACAACATGAATGCGGTACTGGACAAAGAGACCTATACGGCAGGCAGCTCTTTCTCCAAGAAAACCAAGATGTCGGCTTACGCGCGTCTGAATTACAACTGGAAGTCGCGCTACTACCTGACCGTGACCGGTCGTTACGACGGAGCTTCGAACTTCGCCGCCAACAACAAATGGGCGTTCTTCCCGTCGGCCGCCCTGAAGTGGAATATTTCGAACGAGAATTTCATGAAGAACTGCCGCTGGATCGACGACCTCTCGATCCGCCTGAGCGCCGGTCTGACCGGTAACGACGCAATCAGCACCTACCGTTCGCTCGCCACCCTCTCTTCGACGACGGGCGGTTACCTGTTCGACAGCTCGCAGCCCGTCGCATTCTACCGCAGCCGCCTGGATTCACCCGACCTGACGTGGGAGAAAACCACCGCCTACAACGTGGCAGTCGACTGGTCGATGTTCAATGGCCGCCTGAATATCACGGCCGAGGCTTATAAATCCAAAACCACCGATCTGCTGATGTCGCTGGCCGTTGCCGCCCAGACCGGCTACACCTCGCGCTGGACCAACATCGGTTCGACCTCGAATAAGGGCGTCGAGTTGTCGATCGAGAGCCAGAACATCGTTCGCCCGAAATTCCACTGGTCGACGACGCTCACCCTGTCGCACAACGAACAGAAAGTCGACGACATCGGCTCCGAGGACTTCATCTCGGCCTACGACTCACCGGGCAACAACCCCTACATGATGTACGGTTACGTCAAAGGCTACCCGCTCAACTCGCTTTGGGGCTTCAAATACGGAGGCACCTGGAAGAGCGCCGATGAACGCACCGAGAACGCGATCACGAAAACCTATGTCAGCCCGTCCAACACCGACGGCGGCGCGCGCTACTACGACACCAACCACGACGGCGTGCTGTCCCGCGAGGACCTGATCTACCAGGGCAATGCCGACCCGTATCTGTACGGAGGTCTGCAAAATACGTTCTACATCCACGGATTCAAGGTAGGCGTTTACTTCGCCTATTCGCTCGGCGGCAAGATTTACAACTATTCGGAAATTTACATGGCCGGCTCCCAGTTCACGAACCAGTACCGCTACATGCTGGATGCATGGCATCCCGTCCGGAATCCGAATTCCAACATCCCGCGCTCCGGAGCCAAAAGCGACGCCGCACTTCCGAGCGACTTCATGATCCACGACGCCTCGTACCTCCGGTTGAAGAACGTCTCAGTTTCGTATACGTTCGACCTCAAGAAGAAGTGCTCATGGCTGAAAGACATCACCCTGAGCGTAGCGGGCGAAAACCTCTATCTGTGGAAAAAGTACAACGGATTCGACCCCGACGTTTCCAGCGAAGGTTCGTCGTCGACGCTGCGCCGTATGGACCTGGGTGCGTATCCCAAACCCCGCACCATCATATTCAGTCTTCAGTTGAGATACTAATTTAACAGATTAAGACAATGAAAATCAAAAATATATTATATGCGGCCGCAGCTATCGCGATGCTTTCGTTCCAGTCGTGTTCGCTGAATGAGGATACCTCGGGCATCTCCAACCCCGACGACTTCTTCCGCAAATATTCGGAATGCCAGTCGGTCGTAAACGGATGTTATATTCCGATCAAGTCGATATACACTTATACCTACATGATCGCCACCGAATGCGTCACCGACATCGCATACTGCCCGTCGGGAACGCTCGACGCCAGCCTGGACATCTCGCCCGCCGTACCGCGCATGGGCTCAACCGTCTGGCGGAACGGCTACCTCGGCGTGCAGCGCTGTAATTTTGCCGTCAACGGCATCGAACGGGCCTACAAAAACGAGGTCATCAGCACGGAACAGTACCACCAGTTGCTCTGCGAAGCGAAAACCCTTCGCGCGTTCTACTACTGGACGCTGACCTGCTTCTTCGGCAACGTTCCCTTCTACTTCGACGACGTGACGGATAACGAAGTCCTGAACCGGATTCAGGTGCTGCCGCGTATGGACGCCAACGAGACCCGCAACAAAGTCATCGAGGACCTGCTGTCGATAGCTCCCCTCGCCTCGCAGACCCGCACCTACGACAACGAAGCCAACCGTCTGGGAGCGTCCTGCGCCTATATGCTTATCGCCAAGATGGCCATGTGGAATAAACAATGGGATGTGGCTTTGGATGCCCTGGAGAACATCGAGACCATCTACGGCTCGCTGTCGCAGTACGATTACGCCGAAAACATCCTGTTCCGGAACAAGAATACCCCGGAGTCCATCATGGAGATTCAGCATATCTACACCCAGGGAGGCCTGACCTATACCTCCAACGTAGCCTGCATCTGCCAGCCCTATCCGCGCGCAGCCAATTCGGCCATCTACGACGGCGTGGAGATTCCCGAGCTCGGCGACCAGTCGACCGTATGGGCCGCAATGCGTCCGAACGTATATTTCTGCCAGGGCCTCCAGTCGAAAATGGGCAAGGACATCCGCGCCAAGTACAACATGGCATGGGGATACGGCGACAAGACGTTCAGCAACACCAACACCCGCCCGTGGTGCGGTCCCAAGTTCTGGTGCCTGAACATGCAGGCTTCTGCGGACGGCAACAACTACAAGGTATTCCGTTTCGCCGACGCCCTGCTGATGATGGCCGAGTGTTATTTCTACAAGGATAACTATGAAAAAGCAGTCGAGTACCTCGATATGACCCGTACGCGCGCCGGCCTGCCCAACTACACGTACCGCACGCCCGCGCGTCTTGAGGAGGAGATCCGCAACGAGCGCGCCCGCGAACTTTTCGGCGAATTCCAGCGCAAATACGATCTGGTTCGCTGGGGCATCTGGTACGAAGCGGTAACGGACAACAGCGACTACGCTTATCTGCAGCTCAATACGGCCAACAGCCGCATCAAACCGTGCCACCGCTACTACCCCATTCCCGATACGGAGGTTACCTACTCGAAGAATAATCTCGACAACAATGAATACAAGGCTTACGGCTTGTAATAATCCGAAACTTTCAGACGATGAAAACAATATTCAATAAACAGAAAAGATCGGTCGCCGGCGTGCTGGTCGCCATGATGGCCCTGACGACGACGCAGACCGGCTGCCAGAAGGATTTCGAGATGGATTTACCACTGGCGGTATCGGCGCGTGAGCTTTCCCTGAGCAAGGACGCCGGTTCGACGCACGTACTGGTCTACTCGGACGGCGACTGGACGGCGCACTTCACCCGTAACGTGAAATGGGCGTCGACCAACAAACTCCACGGCTACGGCAACAACGAGATCGTATTCACCTACTCGGCGAACTACGGCGTATCCAGAAAAGTCGGCGTCGTGTTCGAGAAAGGCTCGCTGGCCGATACCGTGATGTTCACGCAGGCCGGAACCATATCCGACCCGTCGCTCTCGTTCACCAAACCGGCGGTCACACTGCTGAAAGCCCAGTCACAAGTCTTCACGCCGATCACCACCAACCTGCGCTATTGCATCGACGACCTGGAGGCCACCGTCACCTATTACGACGAGAACGGCCTGGCTAACGATCCGGTTCCGGTCGTGACGCGCGCTGAGAGCGAAGGCGACGACGAGCCGCAGGCGCAGCCCGTCACCCCGTGGATATCGAACGTTTCGATCACCTATAAAGGCGTCACGTTCGACGTTGCGGAGAACGAAAGTCCGTTCGCGCGTATCGCCGACCTGACCGTCTTCATCGAAGACGCCAAGGGCGAGATCACCAAATCGGTGCTGACCGTCACACAGGGTATCACCAATCCGATGTTCAAACTGGACAGCAATGCCGGGACGTACGAAGGTTACGCCCAGGAATGTGTGGTTCCTGCCACGACCAACAACCTCGTGCCCTATTCCGACCAGGTTCAGTACGACGTGGTGTATGGCACTCCGGTCGAAGAGGGCGCCGAATGGGTCCTGAAACCGACGATCACCGACGAAGGACTGGCGTTCTCGCTGGCCCGGAACGAGGGTTCGACGCCGCGTACGGCCACGATCGAACTCTCCTTCACCGACGCTTTGGGCAACTCCGTTTCGGCCCGGTGCGCTATCACCCAGAAGCCCTATCCCACGGTCGCCGACTTTGCCACCGTGCGCGCCCTGACTCCGGGCGAAATCACGCTCCAGCAGTATATCGAAGGATTCGTCGTCAGCGACCCGACCAGCAAAAACATCATTTCGAGTCCCCAGACCAATCAGTTCTTCTTCGACCGGGGCGAGAACGACCGGACAGTCTATATTGAGAGCCTCGACGGCAAATACGGCTTCTGCCTGAAGTTCGCCACCTCCGAAGACAATACGCTGGCCCGGTTCTCGAAAGTGCGCCTGGCCATAAACGGCGCCGTACTCGAAAAGAAGTCCGATCCCGAATGCTACACCATCACCGGGCTTACTGCAGCCAACATCCTCGAAACTTCGACGCCCGACGAGTTCAAGATTCCCGTCAAGACGAAGAGCGTCAGCGAACTCACCGACGACGACATCTTCACGCTGGTTTCGGTAACCAACCTCGAAATCATGTGCAAAGACGGCTCCTACACCAACTGCACCGAAGGCTACTCGTTCAAGGACAACGTCAACCCGATCGGCACAGCGACTGCCCCGCGCTGGGATGTCGCCCCGCTGATGTGCTACGACAATACGGGTAAGAGCATCTACATGCTGACCAACGCTGCAGTGCCCTGGCGCCGCTTCAGTTCGGGCCGCGACCTGGATTTCAACTCCATCGTACCGCAGGGTTCGGGTACGCTCCGCGGTATCGTCGTGGCGGACGACGTAGCACAGATCCGCTTCGGCGATCTCGGCCGCTACCAGCTGCGGGCCATGACCGCAGAGGAGATTGCGCTGACCGGCGAACCGTTTTCGAAGACCGTTGTCGAATGGAACTGGAACGACCGCAAGGTCGACCTCATCCCGGAGATCGGCGAAGGCGAGATCAACAAATACGGCGCTACGCAAGCCGGAGCAGCCGACTTCAACAACGTCGTCTGCTCGGGCAACGGCGGTGGAACCTCCGAGCAGAAAGGCCTGGTTCCCAACGCCGCCATCATGTTCACCCAGCAGTGGTGGGATTTCACGGCCGACAAGGGCAAGTATTTCGACATCGCATTCTCGACACAGGGAGTCAGCGGATCGAACATGATCTTCGGCATCGTCTGGGGCCACGGTTCGATGAGCAATACGACCATCTTCGGACCTGCACATTGGAACCTGCTCTATTCCGTCGACGGCGGCCAAACGTTCAATGCCGTTCCCGACTGCCCGATCATCAAAAAACGCTCGATAGCGTGGTGGACCACCACTTCGCAGGACGCGACGCCGGGCTTCACCGAGCACCTGCGCAAACTGCCCTCCGACTGCTTCGGCAAGGAGAAAGTGATCCTGCGCCTGCAGGTGGCCGACAAGGTCACCGACATCGCCCCGGGCACTTCGGCTGCAACTTACCTGACCAACCTGGGCATCGAGAAGGGAACGCTTACCGCTTCCGTCACTGCCGCCAACAGCCAGGCCCGTATCGGTACGATCACGGTACGCTACAACTAAATGAATTGCGGCTGCGCGGCGGGCTGCTGTCCGCCGCGCACAGCCGAAAACAAACAACTAATAAAACTTACGAAATATGAACTGTCGTAAATCGATATTCAAGTTTTTAGGTATCGCGCTCATATCCGGGGCCCTGGCGTCCTGCAGCGTTGACGACGCCGACGATGTGTCCCTGGTCAAACTGGGCGCATTGAAGAAAGAGTTCGTCGTTGAAGCCGATGCGAATACATTCGACATCGAGATCTACACCAACGGCGACTACCATATCGAACGGATCAACCCGTCCGACTGGCTCAGCCTGACCTATGGCGAAACGATAAACGGGAAGGCTGCAATCACCGCCGAATGTGAATTCAACGAAGACTTCAAGCGCAAAGCCGGGCTTGTGCTCTGCTCCGACGTGGACTCGCGCCGCGACACCCTGTACATCAAACAGAAGGCGCTCTTCGACGCAAAAATCGAGTTCCAGAACTCATCCGTCACCGTTGCCGGTGCGGGCGGCGAAAGCACGTCGGCCATCGAGACCAACGTTCCCTTCGCGGAGATCACGGTCGATATCGAGTATTCCAAACCCGACAATGCCGATTGGATCAAGGACATCCAGATCATAGACGCCGAAAGCGAGCAGCGCAACCTGGTCATCACGACCGAAACCAACACGGCGGACGAGATTCCGCGTTCAGCCGCCGTGTCGCTCTCCTTCACCGACGGCTGGGACGAAACCGTTTCCGTCGAATTCAACCTGTTGCAGCGCACCGCCAAAGAGACCCTCGGACGGCCGATTACGTTCAGCGACTTCCGCCAGACGTATGCCACCAACAAAACGATCGACGACTACGTCATTCTCGAAGGCATCGTGGTCAGCAACACCCAAAACCATAATGCGGGCGAGAATACACAGAACACGACCTCGTCGATCGACTACACCGTATCGGACAGAACCATCTACCTCGAATCGTACGACGGCAAATACGGTATCGCCATACTGACCTCGACAGCCGGGGATAACGTCTTCGAACAGTACGACCACGTACAGATTCTCATCCAGGGCGCCGCCGGTTACCTCGTCGAAAATCCCGACCGTTACGAACTGCGCAACGTCACCAAAGCGATGGTCATTTCGCGCCTCCCGGGCTCGGCATCGGACGTTCCCGTAAAGGAAAAGTGGATGAGCGCGCTTACCGACGACGACATCTACACCTATGTTACCCTCAAAGATGTCGAATTCCCCGTACGCAAGGGCGCGATCACACCCATCAACGAAGGCTACGCACTCGGCACGAACGCGCACCGTATCAACAAATACCCGCTGCTCATGCGCGACATCAACGGCAACGACATGTACATGCTGACCAACACCAACTGCGCCTATCGCAGCGACGGTACGCGCCTGCCCTACGGTTCAGGCAAGGTTTCGGGCGTCATCGTACACGAACGTTTCTCGCGCTTCGATTGGCGCAACGGAGCCGACCCGGCAGAAATGGACGACGATCCGACGCTCGGATTTATCGGTCGTTACCAGATCCGCCACCAGACCAAAAACGACATCTGGGGCAACATGCAGAACAGCGTCGAAGACAACTTCTCGGCCCTCCTGACAGAGTACCGTTACTGGAATCCCGACGTAGAGAACAAGGTCCAGAAACCCACCTACGGAACAAACGGCTACCTGACGCATACCTACCAGGAGAAGTATACGGGTTCTGCGAGCAAAGAGTACCTGCAGGGCACCTACCAGCAGCATATGTGGGGCGGCGGCACCTACGAATACCTGGGCCCCGTCGGCAACAACGCCTCCTATATCTTCGGAGCCAACTACGGCAACAAGAACGGTATCGGCATTGTGCTCGACCCCTCGAAAGAGAGCTGGAATCCGCTGATGAACGATCTGGTGAGCCGCAATCCCGACGGGACGGTGGAATGGTGCGGTCCGTATGCTGCCGACACGAAATACGTGGGCTGCGGTACGGGCGGCTGGACCAGCAACGAGGCGATCTCCACCACCTCCGGACAGATCAATTACAGCGGCAGTACCGGACTGCGTGGCAAGGGCAACGTCAGCGGAAACTGCTATACCTCCTTTGCCAACCACTTCTGGTGGGACGACGACACCAACCGCCCCTATGCCTGGCTAATCAATTTCTCGACCGAAGGCATCTCGACATCGCATATCTCGATGCAGATTTCGGTCATGAACACGCAGCAAAGTTTCTTCTCGCCCCGGTTCTGGTGTGCAGAGTGGTCGCTGACCGATTCGCAGGCCGAAAAGGACGACTCGCAGTGGCACCTGATCGGCGAATACACCATCCCCGACGTTTCCGTCTGGTCGAATACGCTGTATTCGTCGTGCGTGGCCTACAAAGGCATCAATTTCGAACTTCCCCAGGAGATCCTCGGACAGCCCAACGTTTACATCCGGCTGCGCCCCACGAGCGACCTCTGCAGCGACGGTTCCGACTATGCCAATGCGCGCCTGAACCAGAGCGCCAGCGGCGCGGCCCTGGCCTCGGAACATTCGAGCAACCTCGAATATTTCGCCATCCGCTATAACAAATAGGGAAACCGGATGAATACCGAAGCGGGGAAAGAACAACCGTCCTTTCCCCGCTTTTCATAGGGATCGCCCCATTCTACAAACCGCAAAAACCGCAACCATGAAAAAACTGTTACTGCTGTCGGTCATCCTGTTTGCCGTGTCAGCCACCAACATACGGTGCTCGGGGTCGGGCAACGAACCCGGTGAGCAGGAAAAGCCCGAAGAACCGACACCCGGCCCCGACGACGGGATCGACTGGTCGAAAATCGACTCGAAAGCCACCGTGCGCGGTGTCGTGACATGTGACGGCAACGGCATACAGGGTGTCGTCGTGACCGACGGCGTGAATATGACACGCACCAACAAACAGGGGGCATACGGCCTGCGCACGTCGTCCGACGAGTCGAAGCTGGTCTACCTGACCATCCCCTCGGGATACGAGGTTGAATCGACGCGCGGGTTCATTCCCCGCTTTTACCGCAGGATCACCTCTACCACGAGTGTGGAGAAGGTACAACAGCACGATTTCACCCTGAAAAAAGTGAACAACGATCGCCATATCATGATCGTTTCGGCCGACATGCACATCCGCAACCGCGCGATGATAAAAACGACGACTTCGGCCACACCGTCGATCTGTCCCCCGAAAGGAGAACTCGATTCGGTCACATTCCGCCGTACGTACCTCAAGGTGCTGCGCGACTATGTCAAGGCGCTGCCTGCAGGCGTAGCCGTTTACGGCATGAACCTGGGCGACATGACGCAGGAGTCGCACTGGACCAATGCCAATAAGGCGACGCTGGCGAACTTCGTCAACGTCTGCGAACGCGGAGGCATGCCGATCCAGACTTTCCACGCAATCGGCAACCACGACCACGACATGGCGGCGCAGAATATCGTCGGCGAAGACGACTCGGAGGCCGAACTGGCCTACATTTCCACGTTCGGACCGACCTACTACGCCGTCAACATCGGCAAGGTACACTACGTCGTGTTCGACAACACGCAATACATAAACAACGGCGGCGACCGGTCGTTCACCGTCCACCTTAACCAACGGCAGCTCGACTGGGCGCAGAAGGATGCCGATTACATGCCGTCCGACATCGGGCGCATCGTAATCGCGTGGCATTGCCCGGCCTTCCGCCGTAACCCGGGAGCCTCGTCGCCCAACCCGATGGACAACGCGAACGAACTGCTCGACATCTACAAGGACAAGCGCCTGCCCGTTACGATCTGGTCGGGGCACAACCACATTGCCGAAACGGTCACCGTACCGCGCAACGACATGACCGTGACCGAATACACGCACCCGTGCGTATGCGGCGCATGGTGGTATTTCCCGCTCTGCCACGACGGAGCACCCGCGACGTTCACCCGTTACGACTTCGACGGCGGAACCATAACGGACCGCCGGAGCGTGAACTTCAGCGACGCAAACGAACAATATTACCGGGTTTACAATTCGGGACAGAAGAGTGTCGACGGCCGGTCGGTCGTGCGCATCAACGTCTGGGACTGGCACACGACCTGGAAATTCGAATGCCGTGAAAACGGGGTCACGGTTCCCGCATCGCAACTGAAACCGGTCAGCCTGTACGACGATTACTACGTCGCCGTTCACGACGCCTGCGGCAACGATATCTCCTCGTTCGATTTCCTCAACAAATACCGGACCGACCACATGCTCGAATATACGCCGGTAACGCCGTCGGCCGAAATACGGATAACCGCCACCGACGAATACGGACACCAACTCTTCACCATCGACACGAAGGTGGAAAACTGACCGGACACGATCCCGGACAAAACGAAGAGCCCCGAAGCGTTTGCTTCGGGGCTCTTTCCGATAGTTGCAGGCAACGCCTTACTTCGTCACGCAGATATTGTCGATAAACCAGCGCGAGAACTCGCCCGAAGCCGGTTCGCTCGTGAAGCGTACCGCCGTGGAGGCCGTCGCGCCTTCGATCGTCAGCGTGAAATTCCTGAATTCCGTGTAGGTCAGGCCGCTCACGACCTTCTTCGCCGCGCCGTCGATCGTTCCGCCGCCGATCACCTCGGCGACAACCGATTTCAGGTCGCCGTTCATGTCCTTGGCGCCGCTGTTCGAGTGGACCGAAGTATTCTTGTAAGCCATCGCGTCGAACGACAGGCGGAGCGTTCCCGAAGCCCCGAATGCCGGAGTCAGCAGCGCGCCCTTGTTGTTCGTGTACGAACCCTGGGCAATGGTCTGCGTCTCCACAAATCCGATCTGGGCATATCCCGGACGCTGGCGGACATTCGTTCCCGACAGCCCGTTCTTCGCCGCAGCGTCCCACGTGGCGATGTCGCTGCCGCAGAAGTTGAGCATTCCGGCCAGTTTGTCGCCGTGGCGGTAGTCGAGGCCCGTCGTCAGCTTGTCAAACGGCTCGAAGTAGACTGCGTCCGCCGGTTTCCGGGTATTGAAGGCAGGAACCTTCTCGACGACGACGCACGAGTGGAGACGAATCTCGCCGCCGTTTCCGATCGCCGATCCGCTGCGGTCCACACGGACTCCATCGTACGGCGAAACGCGGATATAGAGCGTTCCGCGGCGTTCGAGCGGAATCTGCGGCGTGATGTCGATCGTCCAGTAGAAGAAGTTTTTGCCGCTGCCGACGGACAGCCCCTTTTCGATCACAAAATGCGGTCCGTCGGTCGGGGCCGGCGTATACCACACGACGTTGTCGTTCGAATAGGAGACATACCAGTTCGCAGGGGCCGATCCCGAAGCGCTCCACCCGAACGAGAAGCGGAACGGGCCGTCGATCGCTTCGTTGAGCGGGAAGGTGAAGAGCGCATAGTCCTTGTCCTTGCCGCTCGTCCACGACTTCATCGGCAGGTTGTGGTGGCCGCTGTTCTCGTTCCAGTAGCGGAAACCGAGATTACCGCCCGAGGAACTCAGTTTGGCCGTAATATTGGCTCCCGTGCCGTCCATGGCCGTCACCGCTACGCCTTCGATGGAGCCCGTACCGTTCGAACCCGAATAAAAGACATATTTGCCGTCGCCGTTGGTCGCCGTTTTGGTCATGATCGAGAGCACGTAAGGCAGCGTGATACCGCCGTCGAAACGGGGCGACGACATCGTGATGTCCGTCCCGGTGCAGGGCATCACGGCGTAAGCGCCGTCGTAAACGCCCGCAATGCCGCACAGCAGACCGCTCCCGACGGGAACCGCGTCAATACCGAACGTGCTGGCCTGACGTGCCGCAAGCACGAAACGCTCGTCGTCCTGCGTCTGTACGGAGACGTTGTCGCTCAGCTTCTTGTTCATATCGCTGACCACGACCTGCACGTTGAGCGACACGTACATCGACTCGTAATCGCCGGACATCAGTTCGGTATAGGTCACGGGGATCGCCGCAGGCGTCACCTGCGTCGTCTCCGTCCGGCTCACCATCGCGTCCGAAACGGGTTTCACCTCCATCACACCGCTCTGGGCATTCATCCCGACGACCGCACCTTTCAGGTCGATTTCGAGTTCCTCGCCGGGTTTGCGGTAAATCACCTCGTCGGTGCGCAGCGTGATGCCGCAGTTCGCCTTCAGGGCGCTTTGGAGCGCGATGCAGTTGTCGTAATAGTTGTTGTCCTGGACGCTCGACACCACGATCCCGCGCAGTTTCACCTCCTGCGTCACCGTGTAGTCGCCGTCCGCGGCCAGCTTCCGCAGGTCCGGAATGGTTATATACCCCTGCGCCGTCGCCGAAGCCTGCACGAAGGAGAGCTCCTCCACGACGGAGGGATTCCGTTTGGCCACAACGCGGATCGTCAGCGACCGGGACCCGGAAGTATTGTTTTCGGCAATGGACACCGCCACGGTAGCCATGCCCGTAGCCTCGGTCTTCGAAAGTTCGGCCCACGAGGTGTTGTCGCCGGCAACGGAGATCGACCAGTCGCAGTTGGCCGCAACGTCGAAAGAGAGCGTTGTCGCGAACGACGGTGCGAGAATCGCATGCGTGCTGAGCGAAACCGACTGCCCGGGCAGGTCTACGTCGTCCTTGCACGCCCCGGCCGCCAGCAGCAGCGCGAAGACCGCCGCGGTCCGGAAAAAGCTATTTAAGAGTCTGTTCTTCATAATGCTTACTTTTTGAGGTCTACCAATACGGGAAGGTGGTCGGAAACCGTCATCACGTTGATCTCCTCGTACGACGGCACGGCAGTTCCCAGCACTTCGTATTTCGGCGCGTTGCCCGTGTAGACGAGCACGTAGTCGATGCGCGACGGCGACGTGGTATTCACGAAGGTATTGGCCGAGGTGCTGATGATCTTCCACGATTCGAGCGCCGCAGCCGGAACCTTCGACGTGTTGAGGTCGCCCGCCAGGTAGATCGGCTTGGTGTAGGAGGCATAGTTGGCGGAGATATACTCGGTGATGATC